>CAJKMA010000020.1 GCA_905200905.1 uncultured Bacillota bacterium | reverse complement strand
CGCGTTTCGACGGTTTCGTCAAGCATAGAAACCCTTCAAGCATAATTTCGTACAGTATCTTACCCACGAAGCGTAGCACGCGGGATAGTGCGTGTGCCACCGCGGTACCCGCGGCAGCGCCCCTTACTACATCCAAAATCTACTCAAGCAGATTCTTCATACTGTTCACACTTATAAGAATTGTCGATCCATTGTGCAAAAGTGCTGTCGTAGTCGGCGGAAGCACACCTGCCACACCAAGAGCAATGAGCCCTGAGTTAAAACCAACAATCTTTCGATAGTTGCTCTTTATACGTTTCATAAGAGCATTACTTATATATTTAAGAGTTACAATCTGGTAGAGATCGTCAGAGCCCACCGTAATATCAGCAATCTCGCGTGCAATTTCAGCGCCGTCACTGATTGCAATACCGACATTTGCCGCTGAAAGAGCCGGTGAATCATTTATGCCGTCACCAATCATAATGACCTTTCTGCCCTTAGCCTTTTCTCTCTCCACAAAGGCAGCCTTGTCCTCAGGTAAAACCTCGGCGTAATATTCATCTACACCCACTTTTTTTGCAATGACAGAAGCTGTACGCTCACTGTCTCCTGTCATCATGACAACCTTTGATATACCGGCCTTCTTTAATGAAGTAACAACCGCCGCTGCCTCATCACGCAGAGGATCCTCAATACAGATAACTGCCGAAAGCATACCCTCAACAGCAAGATACAGGTGAGAATAATACAGCGGAAGCGACTCAAACAGTTGCTCCTTTCCTGCAGGAACAACACATTTTTCATCCTCAAAGACGAAATGATAGCTTCCGATAACAGTACGCTTGCCATTGATTGAGGTTGCAATTCCATGAGCCACAATATATTCCACCTTTGTATGCATTTCCTCGTGGGAAAGCCCCTTCTTAGAAGCAGCGTCTACCACTGCCTTTGCCATGGAATGAGGGAAATGCTCCTCCAGACAGGCTGCTACACGAAGCATGTCATCAGATGAATACTCATCATTGAAGTTCACCACATCAACCACAGTCGGATGTGCCTTTGTGAGTGTACCGGTCTTGTCAAAGACGATGGTATCAGCCTCTGCAACAGCCTCAAGGAACTTTCCTCCCTTTACTGTTACATTATAAAGGCTTGCCTCTCTGATAGCAGAAAGCACAGAGATTGGCATAGCAAGCTTGAGTGCACAGCAGAAATCCACCATGAGAATTGACATAGCCTTTGTCACATTTCTTGTCAGAAGATATGTAAGCCCTGTAGCTCCAAGCGTCCACGGCACAAGCTTGTCAGCATAGTGCTCAGCCTTTCCCTCCAGCTCGGATTTAAGCTTTTCTGACTCCTCTATCATAGTAACAATCTGGTCAAAACGGTTGTTTCCTTCAACCTCCTTGACCCTGATAGCAATCTCGCCCTCCTCGACAACAGTGCCTGCAAACACAGTATTGCCGACAGTTCTTTGAACCGGAACCGACTCACCTGTCAGGGAAGCCTGATTGACCATCGCATCGCCATCTAAGACCTCTCCGTCGAACGGTATGACATTTCCCATGTGGACAACAACCTTGTCGCCCTTTTCAATCTTTGAAGACTCAACGAGTATCTCCTGATTCTCAGGTGTCTTGAGCCATACCTTGCTCACATTAAGTGACATGCTTCTGGCTAAATCATCAACAGACTTCTTGTGCGTCCATTCCTCCAAGAGCTCACCTATTCCAAGCAGAAACATAATAGAGCTTGCGGTAGAAAAATCCTTAGTAATAAGAGAAACCGTGATGGCAGTCGCATCAAGCACCGGCACCTCAATTTTTCTCTGCAGCAGACACTTAAGCCCAATTCCAATATACTTTACAGATCGTCCAATAGTAAGCGCTATCCTGATTGGCAAAGGCAGCAGGAGCTTTTTACTGTAATGCCAGACAACACTTCCGATAAGTTTTTCCTGATATGAATTATTAAGTTCTCTTCCTGACGTCTTGATAACAGTCTGTGGCACATTGGCGCTCTCATAATGAAAGTGGCGAAGCAGCTCTATAATCTGCTCTCTGTCTCCTACATACTCAATCACAGCATCAGCAGTCCTGTCATAAACCTTTACAAAGGTAACATTCCTGTGATTGTGAATCACATAAAGCAGAGTGTCTGCCTGCTCATATGTCATGCGGTACTGCTCCATATGAACACGCATACGGCCTCTTGACTCATGCTTAATCGTAAATTTCATATGACCGCCTCTTATCTTCTATGCCTCAGCAGTCTCTGCTGTAACCTCAGCCTGCTCTGCTTCCTGCTCATCAGCCTCAGCACACTCGCATACATCCTCAGATGCATCCGAAACCTTAGCAGCCTCAGCCTTAGCCTCGCGCTCCTCGTTGATGCTCTTAGCCTCAGCAAGAATATCCTCTGCATTCTCCTGAACAGTATTAACAGTCTTCATAACACAATCCTTAGCACGAAGCGCTGCTGCTGTACACTGTGTATAAGCACGCTTAGCATCCTTGCTTGATAAAATCTTGATACCTGCTGTACCAAAAGCAACACCTGCTGCGAATAAACCTGAAGCCTTCCAATTAAATGACATAATGTTTTCCTCCTGTATATTTACAAAAAATCTAATTAAAGTTTACTTACAAGAAACATTATATTTCCCGAAAATACTGTTATTCAAGCCTAATCTCATACAGTTCTTGCTAATTCATGCCCTCAAACGCCCTTATTATGCGTTCTCCCGGACTTATTGATAAAGTTTATCACTTCAATTGATACATACACAAAAGCATAACAACATCGACTGCGATATTCTTGATTTCAAGTATTCCGTTACCTTCATCGGTGACAACACATTCAGCTTTTACATCATTATCTTCAAGCACATACATAGTTCCTTTTTCAAGATAACGATCAACCATGCTCTCCTGTTCATCAGCTAATAACAATAATGATATAAACTGCTTTTTATTTTTGTTAACTTCTCGAATTTTCATACAACTTGTTACTCCATCAATTGCCATCTAATTTAATTCATCAAACTTGAAGTTGTAGGTTTCTTTGCTATTATATCTTTAAAATTCGTTTTGCTTTCGCATTAACAAATTGGATAATCGGGCCTGAAATGATAACTGTAATGATTGTGCATATGCCAAACTTCCCGCCAAGCAAAACACCTATTATCACAACCAGAATATCTAATGCTATTCGAACAATTTTAACTTGCCAGTTGTTCTTTTCTGCCAAGGCAAAAGTAACTGCTTCATAAGAGCCACGACCAAGTGAGGCAGACGCATATAGTCCGGTCCCGACAGCAAACAAAATAACACCCAGCAACATGATAAAGAAGTTGAACCATCGATATGTACTGTAGACATGGCAGGTGGCAAATACATCTACACAGGTGCTGTATACAATTTGATATAGCACCGTCCCAATATGGATTTGACTTTTATCGTAAATTAATGCAAACAAAATCATCCCCACTGCTACAACAAAAGATGCCATACCGATGCTCAAGTGAAACGTTTCAGCGATACCCTGCCATAGCACTGCGAGCGTGGCGCCACCAAATCCTGCATACAGTGCAAGTGTAATGCCATAGGCTGCAACAATGGAACCTATCACAATAATTATCAATTTCTTTAATAAGTCCCGCAATAGCAAGGATTCCCTTTTGTGCTTATCAAACATCATAATTCCTCTATTCTACAAATTCCGATTTTAATGTCTCTATTATACCATAATGATACTATTATAAAAAAGGAAAAAGAGCTCCTTCGAGCTCTTTTGATTCAGTTCTGTAAACTTGAATTTGACTTGCCTATTTTCTTAAAATCTCATGTGGAGCTTCTATTTCATTTGCCAAGGTATGCTCTGTTAATTCTGACATCAATTTCAATTTTTTATTAATCAATGGTCGCATACAATTAGGAACATGTTCCTGATGCGCTCTGTGGATTGCTACACATTCCTTACAGTTTCCGTGATAACGACAGGCTTTCAGGCAAGGACAGTGATCTTTGTCTTTATACTCCTTACGAAATTCCGCTGCAAATTCTTCTTGCAGTCTCAGCCCCTCGACACGGTTTCCCTTATGAAATTCTACCATTGCATCCAGTTCTTTCTGGTTCCCTTCAATCTTCATGTTATTATAGCGCCTCCATTTCAACTATTCCTCATTTTCTGATAAATTCCGGTTTATATCGCTTCTCTCAGTCTCTATGTCCCATTAGCTTGCAAACCATTCTTTTAATTCTTACAACAATTCCTCCAACACCTCCCAGTCTTGATAATAAGATGCCGAGCGCAAAAAATATCACTATAACAGTAGCCATATCCAAATAATTTTCACCCATAGTTTGTCTCCTTTGCAACTTCTAATTTGTTGTTCTAATTCTACCATATTGCGCCTGTGTTTTCTATCCCTATTCAACAGGACAATCCTCTTTTTTCTGACTACCCTTGTCTACATTACCGTCTTATTCCTTTATCTTGAAATTCTCCACAACAGCATGAATGAAACGTCGTACCTCCGTTTCTTCCCGTATCTGCCGGACGCACTCAATCAATCCGATACCTTTCTCGCTGTCTAACTCCGGCTTCGATATGCAGTAAAATAAGTACTGCTCGACGTCTCTGCCGTAGAAGTACGGAAAACTCATGTAATCAACCCTCCTTACAATAACTGCACTCACATTTCCGGCTTCCCCCTCCGCAAACATGGCTTGGAAACCCTCACACTCGAAAGTTGTTCCGCTTACTCCGTCATCTCTAAAGTACCGGATAGGGAAATAGTCGTTTTTATGAGCGTAGCTTTCAAGAAGCTTTTGGGTTTATCGTCCTCCTATGTTCAAATTTCTTCATATACTATCTTCCCTTCTTTTTTAATGGATTCTCTTAATTCATTTTGTATTTCTTCATCTAAATTAACAATATCAAACTTCAAAAGGGTGCTCGTTTCCTCATTTACATCCAGCATAAAACGAATAAAATCACCGCCTTGCACTGCCAAGTCTATATCACTTTTTGCACATTATATTTTCTGGCAATATCACATATTTCCTCTATTACTATTGGTTTAATTCCTGTTTCTCTCATATTTTCTATCCTTCTATCCAAAATATTTCTGCAGCAGGATATCAAATAATAACTAAGTTTCGTCTCATGCTTGCAGCTCAGTCAATTCTAAGTCATCACTTTGTATAGAAATATACTAACACACGGATATAAATTTTTCGATCACTTTTGTTCCAGATTTTAAACAAAATACCTCCTTGACAATTTCTATCCAGTATAATAAAATCCCACTATAACCGAAAAGTTATATTTAACTAACCACTATATATAGGAGGATGAACACATTATGATGACAGAATGGAACTCCTTTTTGGGAGGGATCTGGGAAAAGGAAATCGATGTCAGAGACTTTATTCAGAAGAACTATACTCCCTATGACCAAGATGAAACATTTCTTGCAGGCCCCACACAGAATACAAAAGATTTATGGGAGCAGGTCCTTGCTCTTACCCAGCAGGAACGTGCCAAAGGCGGTGTACTGGATATGGATACTAAAATCATTTCCACGATTACTTCCCATGGCCCTGGATACCTAGATAAAGAAAAAGAAACCATTGTAGGTTTTCAGACGGATAAGCCTTTTAAACGTGCTCTTCAGCCCTATGGCGGAATCCGTATGGCTATGAAAGCCTGCCAAGATAACGGATATGAGGTTGACCCTCAAATTGTAGAGTTTTTTACAAAGCATAGAAAAACCCACAATGATGGAGTTTTTGATGCTTACACACCAGAAATGCGGGCATGCCGCTCTAGTCACATTATTACTGGACTTCCAGATGCTTATGGCAGAGGGCGTATTATTGGAGATTACCGCAGGGTGGCCCTGTATGGTGTGGATCGCTTAATAGAGGACAAACAGCAGCAAAAGGATTCTACCAGAACCATTATGTACTCTGACGTTACCAGAGAACGGGAAGAGCTTTCTGAACAGATTCGCGCATTAAAAGATTTAAAAGAACTGGGGCAGATTTATGGCTTTGATATCTCCCGCCCTGCCAAAAATACTCAAGAAGCCATTCAGTGGCTATATTTCGGCTATCTGGCAGCTATTAAAGAACAAAATGGAGCAGCCATGTCTCTTGGCCGTACTTCTACTTTCTTAGATATTTACGCTGAAAGAGATTTGCGGGAAGGAACCTTTACAGAAGAACAAATTCAAGAATTTGTAGACCATTTCATTATGAAACTACGTCTCGTAAAATTTGCAAGGACACCAGAATATAATGCCCTGTTTTCCGGCGACCCCACCTGGGTAACCGAAGCAATTGCGGGAATGGGCATTGATGGACGTCACATGGTAACAAAAATGTCCTACCGCTACCTGCACACCTTGTCTAATCTTGGAACTGCTCCCGAACCAAACCTGACGGTATTATGGTCCACCAAACTACCCAGAAATTTCAAGCGTTACTGTGCAAAAACCTCCATTGCCTCCTCTTCTATTCAGTATGAAAATGATGACTTAATGCGTGTGACCCATGGAGACGATTATGCCATTGCCTGCTGCGTATCTTCCATGCGAGTTGGAAAAGAAATGCAGTTTTTCGGAGCCAGAGCGAATCTTGCCAAGTGCCTTCTGTATGCTATTAACGGCGGTGTGGATGAAGTTTCCAAAAAACAGGTTGGCCCTAAATTTCGTCCCATCACTTCCGAATATCTGGAATATGAGGAGGTCATGGAACGTTTCCGAGATATGATGAAATGGCTGGCACAGGTGTATGTAAATACTTTAAATGTCATACACTATATGCATGATAAATACAGTTATGAACGAATGCAGATGGCTCTTCATGACCAGAAAGTCACCCGTTGGTTTGCTACAGGCATCGCCGGTCTTTCTGTGGTGGCTGATTCCCTGTCTGCCATTAAATATGCCAAAGTAAAAACCATACGAGATGAAAATGGCATTGTTGTGGATTATGAAACCCAGGGTGATTTTCCAAAATACGGAAATGATGATGACCGAGTAGATAACATTGCCTATAACATTGTCCATGAATTTATGCAGTATATTAAAGCAAACCACACCTACAGGGGTGGCATTCCTACTACTTCCATCCTGACCATTACTTCTAACGTGGTCTATGGAAAAGCCACTGGCTCCACACCAGACGGAAGGAAGGCTGGAGAAGCCTTTGCCCCAGGCGCCAATCCCATGCATCACAGAGACAGCAAAGGCGCTGTTGCATCTTTGAACTCTGTGTCCAAACTGCCGTTTCTGGACGCACAGGATGGAATTTCCAATACCTTCTCCATCATTCCTGGAGCTCTTGGAAAAGAAGATGCTATCTTCTTCAATGATATCACCTTTGAGCTTGAACCGGATTGTGCCTGCTGTGAACCGAACCTGGAATTTGAAGCAAAAAACTAAAAAAAGGAGAATACTACTATGAATATCAGTGACGCTCAAATTGACAACTTAGTTGGATTATTAGATGGCTATGCCGAAAAAGGCGGACACCACTTAAATGTAAATGTATTTACAAAAGAAACTCTTCTGGATGCTCAGAAACATCCAGAAAAATACCCTCAGCTTACTGTGCGTGTGTCCGGATATGCAGTAAACTTCCACAAACTCACAAAGGAACAACAGGATGAAGTCATCTCCAGAACTTTCCACAGTGGAATCTAAGAACACTGGCTATGTGCATTCCATTGAAACCTTTGGCACTGTAGATGGTCCTGGAATCCGCCTGGTAATTTTTCTCCAGGGCTGTCCTATGCGCTGCCTATACTGCCACAATCCGGACACCTGGAGTCCCAAAGGCGGCCACCCCATGACCGTTTCCGAAATTCTGAAGCTCTACGAAAAAAATAAAACTTACTACGTAAATGGCGGAATTACGGTTACAGGTGGAGAACCTTTGTTACAGCTTCCTTTTCTCACGGAACTTTTTGAGACAGCTAAAGCAAAAGGTATTCACACTTGTCTGGACACCTCAGGAATTTTGTTTCGTCCGAAGCAAAAGGATGCGTATGCCCGCCTTCTTGATTCTACGGATTTGATTCTCCTGGATCTGAAGCATAGCCATCCAGAAGGACATAAACAACTGACAGGACATAGCCAGAGTCCTGTCTTGGATTTTCTTGCATTTACAGAAAAGCAAAAGGTTTCTGTAATCATTCGCCATGTGATTGTGGCAGGCATCACTGACAGCCCCCAGGAGCTGGATGATTTGGGAAAACTCATTGCTGCCCATAAAAATATAAAAGGCCTGGAAGTTCTTCCTTATCACAATATGGGAGAACAAAAATATCAGCAGATTGGGATGCCTTATCCTCTAAAGGGTATGGAAAACCTGCCAAAAGAACAGGCTTTTAAAGCCAGACAACGCATTTTACAGAGTATTGCTGCACACAGACACTGACAAAAACAGCGGTATACACCTTCTTGAAAGATGTATGCCGCCTGTTTTTTATCTTATATACTTTACATATAATGATCCATCAATAAAAATTTTCTAATATTGATATGTTTGATTCCGTTACGCCCTCTGTTTATCTCATCCATGGATACAACATATTTAGGATAGTTATCTGGAATTTGTTCCAAAACAGAAAATTCTCTCTCCACAGTTTCCTCGCTTGCTAATAAGTAGGTTACTTGTACATAACATTTATCTGCCCCTGATCGTGCCACAAAATCTACTTCTTTTGGCCCTACCTTCCCAATATAGACATCATATCCTCTTCGGAGCAATTCCATATATACAATATTCTCCAAAATCTGCTGAATGTCACGCATGTTATTTCCATAGATTGCCTCGCGGATTCCATGATCTGTAAGATAGGATTTTTCTTGAAATTTAAGCAATTTTTTTCCTATTATATCTTCTCTTGAAGCCATATGAATCAAGCATGCAGTTTTACAATAATCAATATAATTATAAAGTGTCTCTGAAGAAACCGTCCTCTTCTCGCTTTTCATATATTTCATCATATTGTCCGCTGAAAACGTATGTCCAATTTCTGCAATAAAATATAGAAGAACTCTCTTAAATTGTTCCGTATCACGAATCTTATTCCTCTGTACAATATCTTTCAATACAATGGAATCATAGATATCACACAAATATTGCTTACTACTCATTTCATCAAAAGGAAATTGATACAGAAATGGCATACCTCCTCTCGTTAAATAGATCTGAAAAACCTCTGCTTCTGGTTTGCTCGGTAACATCTGTAACACTTCTGCAAAAGAAAACGGATAGATTTTAAACTCTACATATCGCCCACCCAGATACGTTGCCAATTCCCCTGAAAGCATTTTTGCATTGGAACCTGTAATATAAATATCAGCATCAAAATCTATCATAATAGAATTGATTAAATTTTCCCAATGTGGAAGTTCCTGAATTTCATCAAAAAATAAATAGATTTTTTCTTTTCTTTTTGCAGCAAACTCTTTTACAACCTCATAGGTTTCTTCCAGGGATTTCACATAAGAAACCGCACCTGTTTCAAAATTTACTGTAAAAAAATTTTCTTTCTTTATTCCCTGCAAAACCAGATCTTCTTTAATCAGTTCCAACATAACCGATTTCCCACATCGTCTTATCCCTGTCAGAACCTTAACGATTTCTTTACTCATAAACGGACGTATTTTTTTCAGATACTCTTCTCTTTTAATCATTACGATATACCTCCTTTGTATAAGTATATGCAGCTTTTATCCAAGTATACCGTAATCTTTTTCTATTTTCAACAATGATTTTCGGTATATCGAAAACTATTGTTGAATTATGCCTCTGTACTTGCAGAGGATTCTCTCATTTCTCGCATAATCTCATGAAACTGGGTTCCAATCCGCTCTATCTCCCCAAAAACCAGATTGGTTCCCTGTTCTGTGAGAAACCAGTTGTCTCTGCGAACAGAACTATCTTTAATGGGATGCACCAAAAATTCTGTATCGGGATATAAAAGTTGATAATACAAAAGACATCTTCTGGCATGGTAAGGCTTGCAACAAAGAATTGCCTGTTTTACTTCCAATCCCATCTGATCTGTCACCTTTCTGGAGTAAATGGCATTTTCATAGGTGTAGGTGGCCTGATTCTCTTTCAAAATCACCTCTTGAGGAACTTTATTTTGTATTAGCACCTGTTCCAGAAACTCCCATTCGGTTTCAAAAGCTCCAGGATAGCATTCCTGTTTTTCCTGCACACCCATAAATTTCCCCTTGGTAACGCTGTACCGACCAGAAGGCAAAATCCATGGAGCAAGCCCCTGCTTATATAAGTGTGCTGCTTCCTCTGCAAGCTGTGGATGACCGCTTCCCGGTATAAAAATAATGTCTGCCTTTTGCAGCTTATGTTCTACAAAAATAAACTCTGTCATCTGATTTAAAAATGCCTGATTCATACTTTTTATTCCTCTTGTTTCTCTTCCGATGTTTCTTCCGGCTCTTTGTCATGTGCTTTTCGTTTTTTCTTCGTTGCTTTTTTATATACCACACAGAAAATCAAGAAAAGCAGTCCCAGCAGAATCCAATAAGGCATTGCCCCAAGAAACCACAGGGAAAAGGAGCGAAGTCCTGTTAAAATTCCATGGAAATTTCCAGACAGTTTCTCCAAAAGTTCTCCTCCATAGGTGTCTGTGTTCTGGCTCTCCCGTTCTACCTCCTGAACATATACATAGACGGTGCTGTAATTTATATCATTGTCATACGTTCTCTTCTGAGATTCGTAGCTCTCTAGTTGATACCGCACCTGGGTGAGCTGATTCTGGATTGCCAGAATCGTTTCTATGGTATCTGCCTGCTCCAGCATTTTTAAGAGGCTATCCTGTTCTGTCTTTAAGGCTGTAATGTGGCTTTCTACATCTACATAATTCAAAGTCACATCCTCCACACGCTCTGATTGCCTTGTAATTGTCCCCTTTTCCTGAAACTCCTGTTTAAAAGCTTCAAGCCCATCTGCTGGAATCCGCAAAGTGTAAGAAGCATACCGTTTTCCCTGTGCATAGCTTTGAGCTTCATCTTGGGAAACTTCGGACTGTTCCACATACCCTTTTGCAGTGCTGACCAATTCTCCCAACTCCTGAACAAAGGTATCAAACTCTTTTGTTTCAATGGTATAATCCAGATACCGTATTAACTTCTGACTGGTATTTGGGGCTTTTACCTCGCCTTCATTCTCCTTCATCCCTTCCCCTGTGTCTGCAACATCTTCTGATGTCCCCTGCTCCTGTTCAAAGGCAGCTGCACTGGCATAGCCAACTTCATTTGTAGCAACATCCTTCGCTGTTTCTTCTTTCTGCCCGCAGGTGCACAATCCCAATGTCAAAAGTACCAAAAGACCCATCACATAAATTTTTTTACCTTTTTTCATAAATACCTCCTTTTCTGTCCGCTCTGTATCATCTGATACTTTATTCTACCACAAGTAAAATGCCCTGACTACCTTTGCGAAAGCCTTCTTAATCCTTTTAAAAGAAACTTGACAAATTCCTTCGGGCATACTTATAATTTTTATAAATATTGTTGATTGGGGAAAAAATGAAAAAGTGAGGTGCAGAAACTATGACGGAACACGAAATTCAAATGCTTGTAAAAAAACAACGACACTTTTTTTATTCAGGTGTAACTCTGGATATCAACTATAGAATCCGAGCATTAAAAAAACTGAAAATATGCATACAAAAACAAGAAGCTGCCATTATTCATGCTTTAAAACAAGATTTAGGAAAAAGCCGATTTGAAGGCTATATGTGTGAAGTGGGTCTGGTGCTCAGTGAAATTGACTATATGCTGAAGCATATCCACTCCTATGCAAAAGAAAAAACAGTCCACACACCTCTGGCTCAGTTTCACTCCCGAAGCTACAAGAAACCATCCCCTTATGGTGTGGTTCTGGTTATGAGCCCTTGGAATTATCCGTTTCTTCTTACCATAGACCCTCTGGTAGATGCCATTGCTGCCGGAAATACAGTCATTCTCAAACCAAGCGCCTATTCCCCGAATACCAGTAAAATTATGGAGGAGCTCATTCAGGAAAGCTTCCAGGAAGAATACGTTGCTCTGGTAACGGGAGGGCGTGCAGAAAACACCTGCCTTCTGGAACAACATTTTGATTATATTTTCTTTACCGGAAGCCAGAATATAGGACGCGAGGTTATGAAAAGTGCTTCCCGCCACCTTACACCTGTCACCTTGGAATTAGGTGGGAAAAGTCCCTGTATTGTAGAAAAATCTGCCAATTTGAAACTGGCAGCCAAACGGATTGTCTTCGGTAAATTTTTAAATTGCGGCCAAACTTGTGTAGCTCCTGATTACATTTACTGTGATGCTTCTATTCGAGATGCCCTTGTAGCAGAACTAAAAAAACAAATTCTTCTCCAATTTACAGACCACCCACTCTCTAATGAATCCTATGGAAAGATTATCAACGAGAAACATTTTTCCCGAATTTTAGGACTCATTCAGCCAGAAAAAGTGGTTCATGGAGGAAAGTCGAATAAAGACTTACTGAAAATTGAACCAACCCTTATGAATCAGATAACATTTGAGGAGCCGGTTATGCAGGAAGAAATCTTTGGGCCTATACTTCCGGTCCTGACCTATGATTCCCTTGACAGCGCCATTGCAAAAATAAACTCCATGGCTCATCCCCTTGCCTTGTACCTTTTTACCTCAGATAGGCAGATAGCAAGAAAAGTGACTTCTCGGTGTAGTTTTGGAGGTGGATGCATCAATGATACGATTATTCATCTGGCTACCAGTGAAATGGGATTTGGCGGCTTTGGAGAAAGCGGTATGGGTTCCTATCATGGCAAAGATGGCTTCCGGACCTTCTCTCATTATAAAAGTATTGTAGATAAGAAAACCTGGGTGGATTTGCCTATGCGCTACCAACCTTATCGCGCAGTCCATGAAAAATTGCTGCGGATGTTTTTGAAATAATGATAGACCTCGTTATAGCATTTTTCCAAACAGATGAAATGCCATAACGAGGTTTTTTCTAAATACCAACGGAGATGTTCTTTAATTTTCTTAGCACACACCAATCAACTTTACACAACAACGTTTTTTATAAAACGAAATTCCATATTTCAGAATGTGAATCACACCCTCATCTAACAGCACTTCTTCATATTTTTTCTGTTCCATT
The DNA here is from genome assembly GCA_905200905.1 of uncultured Bacillota bacterium. Lineage (GTDB taxonomy): Bacteria > Bacillota > Clostridia > Lachnospirales > Lachnospiraceae > Blautia. Next base: position 31,346 of record CAJKMA010000020.1, on the reverse strand, counting down.
TGTCTCAATGCTTTTTCACATGCAGCATCCAGATTTCCATCTTCTGCATATTTTAATTCCAATAAGATGCCAGTTTCTCCATCATCTGTTTCCACCAAAATATCACTATATCCATCCCCCGCTTCCCGATTAGAAGAAACACTCCAAGTATCTTCAAACCCCAGAATTCCCAACAAAATACCATGATAAAAATTTTCCTTCATCTGCTTTTTTACAAAAGTATCACGAATGCTGATTGTCCTCCTCAGATATTCAGAAAGCTGTTTTTCTACATCTCCTGCATTTCCATTTTTCAAAGCTTCACAAAATGTTCTTAAAGCATCTCCATTTTTTGATACATTCTCTTTAAAAAAGTCCATAATTTGTGTTGTAAAAATATTGCGAATCTCCAAATTAGGAATTGTAAGCTGAAAACAGTTTTTCTTCGATTTTCCTCTTTGCGTAAGGTATCCTGTTGTAAACAGAACACTCCATAAATTATCAATGGAATCATACATATCTTTGTATGTCAACTCCTGATGGATTTCTTTCGTAATTGTTTCCCCTGCTATCAGACGCTCAATCTCCCGTCTCACAGACGCTTTATCAGATTCTCGGATAAGGCGTCTGACCGCCTCATTGCTGCTGGTATTAGACCAATAATTCCGAGGTTGAGAATTCTTATCTGTCTGCAATGCATCACAATAATTAATAACATCCCATGGACAATATACTTCTACACTTCCAAACTGGTAACCATCATACCATTCCTTTACTTCTTCATAATGCTGCGAAAAACCATAGTATTCCAACATTTCCCGTACTTCATTGTTTGTAAATCCAAATGCCTCATCAAACTGTACTTCTACAATAGACAAAACTTTCAAATTATTTAACCCTGTAAAAATACTTTCTTTAGAAATACGCATACAACCTGTCAAAACGGAAAACTTCAAACTATCGTTTGTTTTCAATGTATGTTCCAGCATATTCCTAATAAACAACACCATCTTATCATAATAACCACGCTCAAAAGCTTTTGCCAGAGGCACATCTATTCATCAATAAGCAGAATTACCTTACAGCTATGATGCTTTTCCAGTAATTCGGGCAGAATTTTCAAACTGGTGCATAAAGTCCCTTCTGTCATGTTCTTCTGCAACAACTCCACAAATGCTTCCTTATCGTAAGAAGTAAGTCGGTCACTGTCTAGTAGATATTGAAACCGCCTCGCTTCCCCACGTACATTCTGAACCGCCATTTCCAGTGCTTTCTCATAGGAATCTGCATTCATACCTTTCAGCGAAATGGATATTACAGGAAATTTGCCCATATACATCTCACAAAGAGCTGATTCTTTTGCGATATTTAACGTTTTAAAAAGCTCTTTGTCTGTTCCAATCTCAAAAAAGCTTTTCAACATACTCATATTTAAAGACTTTCCGAAACGCCTGGGGCGCGTAAAAAGATTCACCTTTGCCCATCCTGCAAGAAGTTCTTTAATAAGATTTGTTTTATCTACATAGTAAAAATCTTCTTTCTGTAGTTCCTTAAAATTTTCAATTCCTATGGGAAGTTTCTTTTTTCGTTTTTCCATTTCATCACCTCGTCCATATATTTCATACCGAACTTTCTTTTCATTATATCAGAAAACAAAAAAATCCCACCTCTACTTCTTTTTCATTTTTTGATTGGTCACATAAATATACGCATCCTCCAATGTTGCCGGAACAGACATACATTCCATTTCTGGAGGTGTTTCCGAAATAATTCTTAACTGCAATCCGTCTTCTATGTATTGTTTTGATGTGATACGATATTTTCCTTCTACTTCTCTTGCCTTTTCCTCATCAGGCACTTTACAAATCCAAATTTTCCCCTGTGCTTCCTCTGCCAAATTCTTCATAGAACCAGCATATAAAAAATCACCTTTATGCATAATGGCAAGTTGGTTACACGTAGCCGCTAAATCCTCTACCACATGAGTGGAAAACAAAACCGTTCTGTTTTCAGAAAAATCTACCAGCAGATTGCGAATACGAATACGTTCCTCCGGATCTAATCCTGTAGTCGGTTCATCCACAATCAGAAATTCCGGTTCATTTAAAAGTGCTTGAATCAAACCTACTCTTCTTTTCATACCACCGGATAATTGTTTCATTTTCTTTTTCCTGTGGTCTGTAAGGCTAGTCTTTTCCAGATAATATTGAATCCGCCTCTTGCATTCCACCTTCGGAACTCCTGCTAAATCGCCCATATATTCCAAACATTCTTGAACCGTTAAATTAGGATAAAGCTCAATTTCCTGTGGAAGATATCCTATTTTTCTTTGGATTTTCTCATAATTTCCTTCGCTGTATAAAATCCCATCCAAGGTGACCGTTCCACTTGTAGGTTTTAATATCGTAGTCAATACCCTCATAAGAGTGGTCTTACCCGCTCCATTTTCCCCCAGTAACCCAAAGATTCCCCTGGGAATTTCTAAATCCGCATGATTGATGGCTGTTACACCATTCCTAAACTTTACCGTTAAATCCTCAATACGAACACTCATACATTTATCCTCTCTTTCTTATAATTTCCGGCAATGCTGCCAATAAAATTAGTCCAATACCAAGGCATGAGACTTTTCCATACATCCACGTAAAATCGGCGACATTTTCGATGTTTCTAAAGGAATAGGAAAACAAATTCCATGCTCCCAAAAGCTTATCTCCACCTGTGGAATTTGTTGCAATCCATATGAAAAGACATCCTCCAATTCCCATCCACATATTACGAAAAATCATGGACAGAGTATTGGCTAATACGCCCCAAAAGAATATTGTGACAGCAATTGCAAAAAAGTAAACTGTAAACTGTGTCCATTCACTTTTTGTTCCTAGGTGTGTCATTGGTTTTTGAAAAATAAAAAACATCCCATATCCTGCCACTGCAAGCAGCAATAAAAACAGTTCCTGTATTACCAGCCGCTTTGTCATAGAAAAAAATCTCTTTTTTAAGGGATAGAGTCTATGAACTTCAAAACGCTTACTCCTGATTTCCTGCACATAGGTATCTGCACAAAAAACAGCGGTCAATATTGCAAAAGGTGCTTCTATTGCAAGCCCTACTTCGTGGGTATAAGTGACACCACGAATCAGACTTAAAATCACAACAAAAGAAACCGCATAAGCAACCTTATAAAATGGCAGCATAATCTTCATTTCTCTGTTCATTTATATCCGCCTCCTTCTCCAAATCTGAATAGAAATCAGAATAATTGCCACAGATGCAAGGATTAGAAAGCTTTGATTTACAAGTGCCATGGGTGGCACAGTTGTATCAAAAAACTGTCCTGGAAATCGTACCATAATTGCCAAAGGTCTGCCCCAATACCCATAAACTCCTTCTGCATTTCTTCCTCCCATATTGGAATACACCATATAAAGAATCAAAAGTGGCACTCCTGGAAGTGGATTTTTAAATAAAAGTGAAATCAAGGTATACACACTTACAATCATCAACATGTTTGGTACTATATAAAGTGCAGTAGAAACCAGAAAATCCCACAATCTTACTTCAAACCCACTGTCTTTTGTATAAATGAAACACAGAAGCCAAAACAGTACATTCAAAATTGCAAGAACCAGCAGGCAAACTGCAAATCCTGCACTTACTTTTCCCAGTATATACTTGCCAGCAGAAATTGGTTTTGTATGAAGCAGTTCATAAGTATGTTTTCGCGTATCTTGTAAAAACAAAACAGACAACAGAATCGTTGCAAAAAATCCCATAAACAGACCAGTAAAATCAGCAAATTTCCGGGAATAATAAAAGGAAAAAGTCTTTGTTTCCAGTTTTTCATCCAGATATGCATTCATTTCTTCTGGTGAGCCTTTATAGTAAGTAGTATCCTCATACAGATATCTTGCTCCATACCAATCATATTCTTTTTCCAGATATGTATAGGCTTCCTCCAAATCCATATCTTCAAGTTTTACAATAACAGCCTGTGCTTCTGAACTTGACTTTTCAAATTCATCCATCAATACCTGTTTTAGCTTTTCATGCCATAATTCCCGATGTTTTTCCGGGTTAGCAGGAATATACCCTTCATAAACATCTCCTGAGTGAATGGCATCAGGATAGTCATTGACGATTTCTTCTCCTTGCGCCAGATAGTGTGTGGTCAGATACTCACTTGTTGCATCAAATACTCCATAAATAACAAGCACAATCCCAATCCAGAATAAAGGTCTTTTTAGATAATTCTTAACCTCTCTTTTAAAAATAGCAATCATAGATTTGCCTCCTCTCTTTGTTAGCACCAGCATATAACACAAATCACAACAAAAAGACAACCAAAGAAAGTTTCCTATAAAGAAAAAAATCGGACTGCTTACGCAATCCGATGAAATACCGCTGTTATTACAGCGCCTCCATATTCCTCATTTTCCAAAAGCAACTGTCCGCCATGTTTTTCACAATACAATCTGCTGATATACATCCCCATTCCTGTATGTTTCAAGCTATCTCTTATATTCTGCTGATAAAACAGCTTCGTAACCTCTTCTTTGTCTGCTTGCAATCCTGCTCCGTCATCTTTTACTCTAATTTTTAATTCTGAGGCAGTAAGGTACACTTTGATTTCTACCTCTTTCCTTGCATATCGAAATGCATTTGACAGGAGATTATCTGTAACCTCTAAAATTACTTCCTTATCTCCCGTAAATATTTCTTTTGTTGCCACACCATTTAAATGACAGCTTTTCCCCGATTTCTTCTCCAGAATATTTACTTCTGCCTGTATCTCTGTTTCCAGCTGCTGATACGTAATCTCCCCTGCCACCAGATCCCTTGCGTCCAAACTACTCATTTTCCGCATAGTTTCTACAAATACATCCATACGCTCAATCTGTTTTCTGCTTTCGCTTACCATTTCCAGAATCTGCTCCCTGTCTATCTCTTTTTGTGAAAGATATTCAAAAAGCATTTCCTGATACCCCTCCAGGACAGATAAAGGGGAACGTATGTCATGTGCAATGGCAGCCCGCAGTGCCTTCTCTTCTTCTATAGTCTTCCACAACTGATGATTATTCTGGGCAAGCTGCTCCCTCATCCGTTCAAATTCTTGGCATAATTTTCCCATTTCATCCTGATTCTCATAAATAATATGAAAATCCAGATGATTATGACTGATTTGCTGTGTTGCCAATTCCAACTCTTCAATGGGATATTTTAATTTATGCTTGTAAAAAAGAAACACTGCTATAATACTTCCCGCAACAGATAGAATAAGCACGGTAAAGGTCTGAAGAAAATCGCAAATCTCTGATATATGGTAATCTAATTTTTCCATTTTATAGGAGTAGGGTCTTGGAACATCTGTTACATATCTGGCATCCTCTTCTGTCATTTCAAAATATTTTTTCTGGTCAACATATTTCCACCAAATGTTATTTTGTACTGTAATTGCCGTTCTCACAATCAACACTGAAAGCAAAAAACAAACCAGCAAACTGATTGTCATATACAAAACAATGGTTTTTCTTAAAGAAAGATTTTTTATTTTGTCCATTTATATCCCATCCCCCATACGGTTTCAATATATTCCTGTTCTGTATACATTTTTATCTTCTTGCGGATTCTGCGAATCAGCTCTGTCACCACCCTGCTGTCCCCTTCTGCATCATATCCGTTAATCTTTTCATAGATTCGTTCTTTCTCAAACACGATTTCAGGGTTCATGGACAAAAATTCAATGATTTCATATTCCAGTTTTGTAAATTCTACCATCTGTCCGTTGATTTGCACCTGCTTACGGGAATAGTCGATGGATAATTCTCCGAAAAACCGCTGTTCTGTTTTCCTGTGCAGTCGTTCCTCCCTCTTCAAATGGGCAATAATTCTGGCTTCTAATTCTTTTAAACTAAATGGTTTTAGGATATAATCATCTCCGCCTGACAGCAATCCCATAATCCTGTCTTGTTCTTCTACCTTTGCAGTCAAAAAAAGAATGGGACAAGACACCGAGTCTCTGATTTTTCTGCACAATTCAATTCCGTCCATTCCAGGCATATTTACATCCAATAAAATAATATCCGGATTTGTATTTATCTTCTCCAATGCTTCTATCCCATTTTCTGCAGTTATTACCACATAATTCTTCCATGTAAAATAGCGGCTCAACATTTTCAATAATTCTCTGTCATCATCCACCATTAAAATTTTATCATGCATATTGTTCACCTCAGACTTTAGTATATCGCATAAAAAACAATAAATAAACAACAAAAGTTTTATGAGGATACCATATCTCAAACACAGAAACAGACTGCCAGATACATTCTTGTCGTCAAAATATTTTTGCTTTTCAATGTACCTCTCATATTCTCTACCTCAGTTTTCCTATATGAGCATCATGCTTATCCCAATTTAGCATTAAAAAGCGCCAATATACCTATGAACAAAAACACTGCCGGAACATAATAATATATATTACATATCTGTTCGGATTTTTTGCTACAAAATTTAGTTTTCTGTGGAAAAGCATCGGTTAAAAAGGTTACAATCTTACTGATTAACTCTCTTTTCTCCTTTGGATAATTGCCCCTTATTTCCTTACAGTACTTCGTTACCTCACGCATGGAAATGGCTTTATAATCATAGTTCTGGTGTCTTGCATCTAATAGGAGCATTGACTGCAACAGTATCTCCAGTTCACTTTCCCTCCTTGCCTGAGCAAGTGTCATTGATACAGAATTTTGGAAAAATGGGGAGCATGTTATCTCTCTAGTCCAAGTAGCAAGCTCAGTACCCATTTCAGTCCTTGCTTTCTGTATCAATGTCAATGGAGAAGAATTATTCAGACGGGCGAAAGCCTCTTCAATTTCCTCATCAGTGGCATCTTCCAGTAAGTAAATGGTAAATCGATACCCTAATATCAAATCTTTTATCTCATCTAATAAGTCATTAAATTCCTTACCAGCTAACTCTATTGTTTTCCCGTCAATCACTACATCTGGTGTACTAGAGTGTAGTTTGTAATGTCCTTTAATATACTCAAACAGAGAAGTACATCTCTGCTTACCATCCAATGCCTAATAAGTTGCACTATCATCTCCTTCTTTATACTTGATAAAATATAAAGGTGGTACTGGAAAACTCGCCAATATGGAATAAAACAAGAGTGACTTTTGAAGCGTACTCCATTGCCATTCTGCTCTTTGTATTGGTAAGTCAAATCTTAGGGTTTTTGTGGTATACCATTTCTGCAAGGTTCTAATTCCTTCTGGTAGTTCTGATTTCTGCATAGATATTTCCTCCTATCATGTGATTTTTAGGTCTCTTATCTATCGCTCTGTTTGAGGAAGAAGTCAAGCTATTCTTTTATGTTTAGATACAATCCACAAAAACAGTGAGGAATTTTTATCTATTGTGCTTGGGTTCTTGGAGGGCTGAAGCCCACCTGAGTCCCCCCACTATGAATAATGAAGAATCCCCTGTCTCAGACATAGAAAAAGACTGCCAGATACATCTCTGTAAATGACAGCCTGTTCTGATGCCTTATTTTGTTAATCTCAATCATCATTAAGCAGATAAGGTCCATGTCCGCTATAAACTGGATACCCATACTCTTTTCCCTTCCACTGCTTTTCACCTATAACTTTATCCAAATCAAGAAGTCTGTCCCAACATCTTCCTCTATACTCCATATCCAAATCAGTATTCAAAAGATCTCGATGAACAGCTTCTCTTTTTTGTATGAGTTTTTCCAACTCCTTCTTATCTATTTGCTCCTTCAATGACTCCCATACATCTACAAGAGCATCTTTGTTCTTGATACCAACGATTGTGGCTATCACCCCTGCAACACCTACACCTGCAAGAGCAAGCTGAGCCTTATGCTCTACTACCCAATCACGAAAAGTTTTCTTTTCTTCCTCAATATCTTTAGAAGTCTGTTCCATTACCTTTTCATTATCCATTGCTGGCTCCCCTTTCTCTATACCTTTGGCAATAGTATATCATTCCTCAGCGGAAACCGTCAACCTTGCCACAAGTGGCTTTTACCCTCCTTTACTAAATGGAATGAGAAAAGCTACCAAATACATATCAGTAAATAGTAGTCTGCTCTTAATACCCTATTTTGTTATCAGCATGTTGTTACGGAGTTCTTCAATCTGTTCTCTAGTCATGCCAGTACCTTTCATAATCATAAGGTCATCTGCACCTGCTTTAATAAAGTTCTCTGCAATCTGTACCCTTTCATCTTTTCTAGCAAGGTTCACAGCCTCCTGCTTTTCTTCTTCTAATATCTGGAATACTTTTGTCATACTCAAATACCTCCTTACTGACTTTGCATAATCTCTGTCTATGAACTTATCACTGCTCACCAGAATACCTGTGATAACAAATGCCTGCATATTTTCATCATCAATCTGTTTAGCCAGGTCTACTACTTGCTCAATCATTTTCTGTTTTTCTTCTTTGCCTTTCTTGGCAAGTGGAAGAATAATAAGCTGCATAAGCTCCTTATCTGATAAAGTTTCATTGTTATCCAGTTTCTTTTTAATAGATTGATAGATTTCAGCATCTGGCAGACTACGAATGAATACCTGCTCCATTTTCAAAGTCAAGCATGGTAATTCCCATGTATCTTCTGCTGTTTCCACGTCTCCCGTATAGATTACAATCATACGAAGTTTAGGTATGACTTGGTTCTGGGAGTCATATCGTTGCATAATCCTGCCAATGTAATTCACATATTTCACACGATTAGAAGCCTTATCCTCTGATTCATAGTCTACGATAGCAACAGAGTCATCTTCCAATAGAAACACATTGTCGATACGCATTTCATTTGCCGAAACTGCTGGCAAATTTGTAGGCAGTACCGCCTTAATCTTTGGTAGTTTTAAGCCGTAAGACTCAAAAGATTTTTCCTTGTAAGTTTCGCTCATCAGCTTAAACTCAATATCTTTGTTTTGATATGCAATTCCTTCTGACAATGCAATCCCTCCTTTGATATATTATAACAGTTTCCAACGGGTTCAGTCAAATACAATGAGCTGGCTAACCGCTGAAAGAAATGTCAGCACCCCCTAAACTCAAATGTGGCTTTTATAGTCTTTTAAACAAAAAACAGGACTCCCCAAGCCCAACTACGACTTGAGAAGTCCCTTAAAAAATCAAGGTTTTTCACTTCTGTAATTAGAATTTACCTTCTTTTTTAGCTTCCTCGATGGAAGCTGTAACTACTGTTAAACCCTTATTTTACTGAATTGTTCAGTACATTTGTGTATTACCTGTGAACAATTCAGTCTGTTGTAGCAACATGGCATACTGAACTAACTAAATCAATATATCTTATCTTCATTATACCGGGGTTCTTTCTGTTTCTTTCCAGTCTTGATACACTTCTGTATTTCCTCTATAATCTCCTGGTCTGTTTTGGTAAATCCTATATAGAAGAAATAGTTTTCTCCAAAACAACCCTCATAGGCTTTCAATGCTTCTTCTAGTTCCATAATCATCACTAAACTTTCTATTGAACACTCTGAACAATCGTGTTATATTATAGATGTAAAGAGAACAACCGCCCACAAGATGGGTTGACCAGAATCATAAGATAACCATAGAAAATGCCACCCTAAACCGGTCAAAGTTTATGAGGGTGGTTTTTCTATGCTTTAAATCATCAGTGACAAATCAAGTAAATGAATGTCAGCAGTGACAAAATGAACATTCCAAAAGCCATAAGGTCTTTAAAATCAAAATGTTTCATCAGCACCACCCCCATTCTATGTATAATAAAATGAAGGTCAAGCCACCCTGTAACACGATTGTTCCCTACACTAGTATTTTACCATGTTTGAATGCCTCTGACAACTCATATACTTCCTATACGAGTATAAAAATAAGCGGTCAAACATTCCGCTTTAGTTCAGAATGTTTGACCGCTTTTCTTCATTTTCTGTTCATTTTATTTTTATAGGTGGCAAAATGGTAACGTTGCCACCTATCATAAAAGTGCCCGATAAAATCAGGCACTAACTCGTGGCACGAGGAATCGAACCTCTGGCGCTGTTTCTATATAAACAGAATACTCTTCCTTATCCATAGCATTGATATAACGTTAGTCTCTGCCACGCAGACCGCCATTGCCACAACCAAACGCTAGAATCACTGTATTTACAATCATAAATATTACCTCCGATAAACTTATTCTAAAAGATATATTTTTAGTAATTTTATAGTCGTATATAAGAGACACACTCTTTACTATGGGGAAAAGTAAACCTAATACAGACAATATCTTATTATATAATACATACTATCATATTTTTGTACTGCTGACAACTCATATAATCGCCATATAGACAATAAAAAAGCACTAATGATATTTTTATCACTAATGCTTTTATACTCTGTCTTTGAAGAAGTCAGCCCATTCAGGATTTTCTGCATCAAATATTTCCTTTTGTTTAGGTGTCAGGTTGTGTGGATAATCTCTGAACATATTGAAAATATTCTTTTTATCAAAACTAAACAACCATTCACCGATTTTATCAGGATTATCAATCCACCAAATCTGATCGGTTGGGTCATTCTTATAAAATTTACTTTTCATGATACACCTCAACTTTCTGTAACTTATTATAATTATTTTTTATTGTTCTTGCAAACTCATATATTCAAAAAGGTGACAGCCTTGCAGCCATCACCTTGTAAATTATACTTTTTTATTTAATTCCATACTTTTCTTTCAGTTTTTGCATCTGATCATGTGGCACACCTGCATAATATGATAATGAAATAATCTGATTTTTCAATTCAATGATCGTTTTACCTGTCTTATACGCTGATGTCATCCAACCAACAAATACTAAACCTGCTGCAATCCAACCTAACATAACCATTCCCCATTTCTACCCGTAACCTCAATTTTTTCTGTTTTTGGTTTAGGGAGTGATATGTCTTTCTTTTGAAGGACAAGACCAAAATCATTATAACTATGCTTTGTTCCAAACTTCACACCATTTAAACTTATTTTTGCTTTTTCTTCATTTGACATAACTTATTTCACTCCCCTTTCCTTTTTCTTCAATATTTTACCAAGTGCAGCATCCATTTTATCAGCAGTTGCATTTACAAGTTCACCGCTATCTAATACAATCTGTTGATTAGCAAACTGTGGGAAAAACTCTCCAAAAGCATCTATGATCGCACCAAACCAAAATTCAAGCGTTTCTATTAATTCTCGATTCCGTTCGCCGACAGCTTGTGAAATCATGTTCAGCATGGTTTCCTTACCAATCATCAGTTCGTCACCTGCTTCACCTGCACCTTTCGCCTGACCCGTTGCCGGATTCATGCTGAAAATAGTAGGCTTCGTAAACATTACAGGGTTATCCATAGCTTTTTTATACCAAGACACGTTAAAATGCGGTATCTGTGGTGGATTTAAGCTGAATTTTCCTGATATGCTAAAATGCGGTAACTTAATTTTTGGCAAACTCCAACTAAAATTGAAGAAACCTTTAATGGTGTTGATTGCATTTCTGACAATATTTTTTGCACCCTCAAATATGCTACTAAATTTTGACTTAATTGCTTCAAGAACACCTGATACAACAGACTTTGCAGCGTTCAGACCACTTGATATAGTGGACTTTACACCGTTAATCACATTACTAACTGTTGATTTTATGCTATTCCAAATACTACTGAATGTAGACTTAATGCTGTTCAGGATACTTGAAATAGTTGATTTTATGGCATTGAATACGCTACTAATTATCGACTTAATCGCATTTATTACACTTGAAACTGTACTTTTTATACTGTTCCAAATATTGCTGATTGTTGTTTTTATCGTGTTCATCACGCTAGAAACCGTCGAACTTATCGCATTCCACACCGTTGTTACTATACTTTTAATGTTGTCTAATATAGAAGATATAAATGATTTGATTGTACTCCATACTTTTGTAATTATTGCTTGTATGGCATTGGTTACATTAGAAATAAATTCTTTTATAGTACCCCATACTTCAATACATTTTGCCTTTACCGTATCCCAATTTTGATATAATAATACAGCGGCCGCTACTAAAGCACCTACCGCTAAAATAACCAACGATATCGGACTTGTTAAAAAAGCAACTGCTGCACCAAAAGCGGTAGTAGCTGCAGTTGCAACTCCTGATGCTATACTATGTGCATATTCCGCGGCAATCAATAAATAAATTTGTGCTGTTTCTGCTACATCTAATACTTTCTTTGCTATTGCTGCCGCATTATATGCTAATATAGCGGTAGTAATAGTACCAAGTGCAAGTCCAACCATTGCAAGCCCAGCCTGGTGCTGTACACACCAATTTTGAACATCTACAATTTTCTGTTTAAATGCTTCGAAATATGTACTAGCATTTTCCACTTTATCAGATACACTCTGTACGGCATCAGCCATTTTTTTAACAACATCTACTGCAACAGGTAGAACTTTATCACCCAAAATAGCTTTAAAATCTGTCCACGCTTGTTTCAAGTTTCCTGTTTGGTTTGTCCAAGTATCAGATTCACGTGCAGCCTGCCCTAATGCCCCGGATGCCTTATTTGCATCTTCTACCATTTGCAGTAACGTCAACTGCTTTTGGGCTTCTGATAAGTCCTTGAAAGATTTACCATATAACCTGTTGGCAGCTTCATTTCTTGTTACTTCCGTACAGGACAAACCAAGTGCTGAATCATTTTCATAGTTTCCTTTCAGGAAGGATTGTAGACTTTCTGTTGTTTCTTCTAGTGTCCTATCATAAAAGGCTGCACTATCCGCAACTGCCACCATAGCACGATCAGCAAGACCTAGTGCGTTTGATGTGTCCATTCCTGTTGTTTTTGCAAAGGCAGCTATTTGTGTATAACTGCCTTTCATTCTATTCACCTGAATACCAGTATTATCAGCAATTCCTGTCAGGGACTTTTTCGCCTGACCTTCCATATCACCAAACACCTGCGAAAACTGTGAAGATGCTGCATTTGCATCAGCGGCTGCATTGATACAATTTAGACCAAAATCCTTAATCTTATCTGTTATCATTGCCCCTGCAACAACTTTACCTATTTTCTTAAATGCTCCGCTGATTTTACTTTCTGACTGTTCAGCTTTATCTGTAGTATCATCTATAGCGTCATTCGCATCAGCATTTTGTATTGCTATTGTACCGAACAGTTTAAATAATTCCATTCATTTATCACTTCCTTTTAAAGTTACAAGTCTGAATCATTCACTGAACAATTCAGACTATCATTATTGTTTACACTGTTTTCTTTATTTCTACTTTAAGTCCATCACCAAAGATAAGCCATGCTAAAACACTATGTGAATATTTATACCAGTTACTTTCGTTTTGCAAGTCAATGCCTTCATCCATCAATTTCTTTCTTTTCAAATCAGAATATGTTCTATTAACTTCCCCTTGTATTTGTTTATATAACAAACACATATCGTTCGCCTGTTTTACTAAATCGAAAATCTGTTTCTGAACTTCACTCCGTTTTTCTCCAATCTGTTTCAATATTTTTTCAATTTCCAAAAACACCTCTTCTGTAATCTCAGTAGTTTCAATTTTCTCTTTCACTTCTGCAAGTGATTTCTTCAAATCCTCACGTGTGTACATAGTTTTTCCCCCTTCCTTTAAGCTACTGGTGTCAGCACAACATCAACGGCAGCCTTGCCTTTTTCAGTCTCAATAACATCATAGGAAACTAATTGATTTTCCTCTAAAAGTGCCCCATTTGTTACTGAAACATTACTGATGTGAAAGAAAACACTTTCGCCATCTTCACCATTTATAAATCCAAAACCTCTTGTATTGTCATAAAAACTAATTCTTCCTGTCATTTATTTTTTCCTTTCCACTAACTTATCTTTTACTGTTATGATCATCAATCCGTTTCTGTTCAATCTGATTGATACGTTGCTGCGTTTCTTCATCAATGAATGGTTTAGCCTTTAATAATTTTAGAACCGCATCTTCTTCATAATCATCCAGATATGCCTGATGCATGGTGAAAGACTTATCCGGGTGATTCATTCCCATAGTTGCAAGGTGCTCAAAAGTCTCAAAGCACGACTTTTCAACTTTTCCATTTTTTTCTACTTTCATAAACATAATGTTGTACTTATCCGGCAGTTTCATTCTTCTATCTTCCGGTAAATGCGAATTAACCTCAAGAACATATTTATGAATAAGCCGTAACATGGTAGGATTATCTAAATGTTTTTTTGTCATACTTATTATTTCATCTAACTTTAAGTTGACACCAAACTTAATTAGATTCATGTCATTCAAATCAATCTTGCTACCATCTGCCATATAATAAGCATCAACTTCTTTTACATATGCTTCTTTCTGTTTCTGTACTTCTGCCTTACAGATTGAAATAGCTGCCGCTGTTTCCTCATTGAAGGTGGCAACAATTTTTTGATATTCCTGCTGATAGGCTGTTTCTTTACTGTTCCATCCTCTTGACTTTAATCTTTCCAGAGATTCATCATACTTTATCAACGCATCCTGAATACCAAAATAACCCTTGTTTATGGCTTCTTTTGCAGTTCTGATATACTTTTCAAGTTCCATTTTGTTTCATCCTTTCTTTGATATATTTGATATAAAACAAGTGTATCAAATATATTTTCGGTATGCATCTACCACTTTCTTAGAAAATGACAGAAAAATAAGACGGTACTTTATACCGCCTTACCCTTCAAAATCCTTCTGATCTGACTTTCAGAAAGACCATACGATTCTATTAGTTCTGAAACTGAAACACCATTTTCTTTTGCTTTTATTATTTCTCTGTTCCGTTCCTGCTTTTCCTTTGGTGTACCTGCTGCCGGAAAATAAATTGTTTCCCCGGCAAACATAACCAACAAAGTCAAATAAACATCTTTATCAACTACAGATTTCAATTTGTTCAATGCACGTTCATTTTTATTCAGTGCAATCACTTCCTTTTTCGACCCACTCACAAAGAAAATCATAGTGTACCTGGTCAAATAACTGTATTGCTTCTTCCTGCTTTTTCAATACCCAACCAATACGGTGATTTGTTTCAGTTGCCACTTGCTTATGGGGCTTAAATTGAACATACAATTTATGCAGCACCTTGATATAATTCAAATCACGCAATTCTTTGATTTTTGTTGTGCACTCATCCGTAACAGTCCACAATTCGATTTTTTTCTTTTCAATCTTCTGATCTAGTTCTGCAAGTTCTACCGCCATAGTTGAAACCCGGTCTGTTGTGTGGCTTGTCTGTACACGTTCCTTTGAAATATCAATACTGCCTATATTGGTAGCACGTTCCTGTAATTCCTTTCGATAGTCCAGCATATCCTCAATATGCTGTTTCTTATCCAATATGGATTGAAAGTATTTTTCCGCTAAAGATTTCATGATTCCTCACCTTTCTTTTCTATCTTTCATTTAAAATCTGTTCTAGTTCTGCAATTTTCTTTTCCTGATCATCTGTCCTGATACCACTAAGAATGACATTACAAGTTGCTGTGATACTATTCGCTGTCTTAGTATCAATTTCACCTTTATATGTCATATTTGCCACCTTTGCAAGTGCCTTTCTGATATTATCCGGTGTATCAAGTTTCAAGTTTCGTTTTGCCATTATATGTCACCCCTCCCTATATGATGACAAATTACACCATCTACATCTTCATCATCTTCTGGTATATCATCAATAATAATTGTTATATCTTCTTTATTCGGATATTGTTCGCCTAATTGTTCTAACGCTTCAATCGCATCTTCAACAGAATCACAAATACAGCTTGCTTTTTCAAACCTACTCCCCAACTTATTGTGCGGTATATAATTCCACAAACTCCCCTCTGCTTTCCATTTTCCACCGTCCACCGGGTAAATCATGCCATATGATAACCTTAATTCAGTTGTTCCACATACTTTTTTTGCCTTAATGATTAATTTATCCAATCTATTCATCTAAAATCTCACCTTTCCAAAAAATAAGACATGAGATAACCAAATGATTTGATTATTCCCATGCCTTGAAATACAAGACTAACACCTTCTGGTGCGGTACTTATGCTATA
Source organism: uncultured Bacillota bacterium (assembly GCA_905200905.1). Classification (GTDB taxonomy): domain Bacteria; phylum Bacillota; class Clostridia; order Lachnospirales; family Lachnospiraceae; genus Blautia. The sequence continues at coordinate 15,250 of CAJKMA010000020.1, read as the reverse complement.
TTTATTTATCAAGGATACCATATACAGGGGGTATCATCAACAAAAACAGCCTATTTAGTGGGTTTGTGTTCTATTGGAACTGTCAAAACCGTATGCCTAAACCCGTCTTTTAGTGCAGTTTCACGCACTTTTGTATCTGGAAACAGCCGTTTTACTGCCGCTTCATGCTGCAATTTCTTATCTAGTTCATTCTCTAAATATGTAACTTTAATCTTCATCAAAAATCCCCTTTCATTGAATTTATGCGAACGTTTCACTTATTTGTTTGTTTTGAAAATCGGTAAAAGTTGCATATTATACCAATTCCCTCTGTACCTTCCAAGCCAAATCATCTGTGAAGGACTTCACCAACATCAGGTAACCTGTTTCTGTCATTAAGGTAACTTCATTCGATGTACCGCCCTGTGGTCTTGTAATACCAAGTCGACGAATTTCGTCGGGCTGTGTTATTTTGTAAAAATCAACTCCACTAACGAAATGTCTTCGGTTATCGTTGAAACGCTTTCTTGCAGTCCCTTCTGGTCTTTTATGTACGGTATCAATGTCCTTGAATGTTACTACCCTCTTACCTCTGTACTCTTTAATCTGTAATGCTGTTCCCTGTACTATCATCAGAATTATTACCACCGTCCGGTTCAGGTGCTGCAACACCGTTCCCGGAAGGGTGGCAAAATATTTTATTGTTTACTCTACTCTTTCATAAACTGTTCCGTTGCTGATCTGATATTCCATGGTGTGAAGCTTCCCTTTACTTTCCTTCATAGCTCTGATTACAACATCATTATCAGAGACTTCCACACCTGTAATATAGCTCCCCTTCATTTCTCTCATTACTTCTAATTCACAATTTACAAATACTTTTTTCTTCATAGTCTTTTACCTCTCTTTTATTCAAATTTTATTAAAATAAAAAATATATTTCAGACCGCATATAATAGCTATATGCACATTTTTAATTGACAGTTGATAAAGTACACCGCCACATGGTAAACTATGGTTGTTCAGGTCATATGTGTACCCTGTGGCAAGCCCTTATGTAAATTGATTATGTAAGGGCTGTTTCTTTTTAGTACGTTCTTTTCTTTTACCATTGATATATCCCAAACGATAAACATTGTTTAACAAGTCACGTATAACCCCATTTTTTAACATTCGGTATATCCATTTCACTGCTTTTTCTCCATCTGCATTCAAATAAGCAGTAATGATATCATCTATCCCTTCACTTGCCTTATCATCTCTTGTAATTATCTCTTGATTTCCCAGTAACTTCATTGTTTCATTCTGATTGTATAAAAATCCACTCATAAATTTTACCTACCTTTCTTAACAAAATTCTGTATTTCTGATTGTAGCTTCTAATTTGTTGATCGCATTTGTAATATTTTCAACCTCATTAATTGCATTAATCAAGCTACACTCTCCAATAACTGGCTGATTATTACCTGCTGTTTGTATATTTCTTGTTCTTTTCTTCTTAAAACACATACACTCTGTTTTCTTACATTCTTCTTTAATTATTGGACAAAACATAATTTTTTCTCTTTCCTTTCTTAAATAGGGGTAAGTGGGTAAGAAAAATAACCATTTGTATATAGGCTCATAGTTTATAAGTAAGTTATTACTAGCTTTATTTTTATGATACATTTAATTAATGCACATACCCTACTTACCTTAAATCATATTTTTACTTGATTTTATAAGGCTTTTCTTAGGGGTAGGTAGTTCTTTTTTTACTTACCCTTTACCTACCCTTCTTGCCCCTAATCCGTATTCCTAAAACGGTCTGTCCCCAATATTGCTGGGGGAATTAACCATTTTTGAACACCATTCCTTTTCCCACGCTTTATTTCAGGGTAATCTTTTGAAATTTTAGTCAAGGCTTTTCCAAGTGTAACCGCATCATATCTAGCTATGTCTGCAAATTCAGGTAAATTCTTTAATACTGACGGTTGTACCCAGTTCCACTTTTCTATAGGTGCATCAAAATCAAAGCGTAACCGAAGTTCATCTTCTGCCGGGAGCATCTCCATGACTTCCTTGTTTCGTTCTTCCAACTGCTGCCTTTCTTCTTCCGTAAGCCGGAAACATTGTGGATTTTCACAGACCGCCGCATAACACTGTGCCCAAAACTGATGGAGGTTGTCTGGCTGTGTGAAATTACCCATATCTATTTTCTGATTGACTGGAATAACCCACCATCTCCGAAAACCTGTATCATCATTCAAGAATTCATCTTTGTTAGTTGTTCCGCAAAATGAAGTTGACCTTGCCTTTGTAATCGGCTCTCTAGCGTACGGTTTTCTAATAGAATCCTTTGTCAACGTCATGAAGTTCTTAACATCCGATTTATTTGCCTTGAAAGTCCTATCAATTTCTCCGATTTCCCCAATCCACGCACTTAGCATTTGAATAAGAATATCTTTATTTTTGGTGGTCAGTTCTTTGTCAAGGCTCTGAAACCACAGCGGAACAGGTGACATCAAGAGAAAGAATCTTGTTTTCCCTATCCCCTCAGCACCTTTCAATATCAAAACCCCCTCTGGCTGAATTGGATTTTCAATAGTATTAAATGGAAGTGCTGCTGTCTGGTAAAACCATTTTCTGACTAAACTTTGTTCAAGGTTACTCTGAACCCCCAGTATTTCAAAAATCTTAGGAAATCGGTCTATCCCATCCCATGTGATTTCTTGCAGATAATCTTTAACTGGATTATAGGAATTTTCATCAGCTTCCAAAATAATTAAGTCAATCACCTGCTGCTTACCGATATTTTTCAATCCAGTATATTGCCTAAACCCATATTGCAACTTTATCGGCATGACGTTTTGAATATCCGTAACTGTGTTATACTCTTCTGGTATGTCCTCAAATTCAACAAGATTTAATAATTCATTGTATCTGATTGACATTCCTAACCCTGATAAGAACTTTCTGAACGAATCTGGGCTTATGTCTTTCTTTTTGGTGTCCTTCTCCATCCCAATCAACTTATTAAACGTGCTTTCATTCAATATTTGACTGCTCAAAATATCGTCAGGAATAGGACTATCAAAAATATACTGATTCATCAGTCGGACAACCTCAAAAGCCTGTTCTGCTGAATATCCCTTTTTACCTACAAGGTAGAAAAGATAACCTCCCAAGTGCTGCGTTCTATCACCTTCTGGGAACTCAACTTTGAAAGAAGCGTTATCCATCTGCAACGGATAAAGAAAATATGGTAATTCATCCACATCCTCATTATCAATAGAACCTTTTAAAAATTTACGTTCTACCCCGTTTATCCGCAACGGGATATGATCATCAGATGTTGGAAACTTCCATTCCATTTTTATCCCCAATGGACAGAGCCACCGGGAACTCTTATTTTTACTTTCCTTTAACTGTTCAGGTATCCGAAAAAATAGATGTTTCCCTTTTTCTGTGAGAATGCAGTTATATTTTATTTTCAGTGCATCCAATATTGCAATTACTACATCACTTCTTGGCTTTCCTCTGATTGGAAATTCTAATTCCCCTGTTTTGTGATTATAGTCGTCTATATCCACCTTCAAATACTCCTGGCTATATGCTACACCATAGTCACCAACATCTGGCGGTTTATCTAATGGATTCCGATTGTCCTTTGATTCTGCCGGATGCTTTCCATTAAATTTCAAGTAGTATGTTTTCATTTTTTTCTGCTTCACTTCCTTATGTACTTCTGATAGATATCTAGGACTGAATCTGATACACCATTTTTATATAGTTTTCTGATATCAGTGATAGTTTCGTCTTTTAGGAGTTTTAACCATTCGATTAACTCTTTGCTGTTGTTGGCAAAGTTACAACACTTACCGTCAGCATATTCAATTCGGTATCTCATTTAATCACCCTCTTCCATGTCAATTAGCTTTTCAACAGGAACATCAAGTGCCTTTGCAATTTTTCCTGCTGTTGCATCAGAGCAAGATTTACCATTTTTAATAAAATTGATTGTCGTTCTTGAAACCCCTGATATTGCAGCAAGTTGTTTTTGGGTAATATCTCTCTTGACCAACTCTGTAACCAGTTTGATTCTGTTAATTCTCATTGTGCTTCTCCTTTCTTGTATTCGATTTTGAATATCTTCTTGACATATTCATTGTAATCTGCAATAATGAATATGTCAATACTTTTGTTTAAATTAATCTTCATCTTTGAATATTTTTTTGCTATAATGTAAGATGGAGGTGATGAAATGAGACTCAACAGTTTAATACAAGTCGGTACTCGCATTAAAGAGTTACGCAAAGAAAAAGGAATATCACAAAAAGAGTTTTCTCAGCTTGTAGGAATAAAATATGCCACTTACTCAAACTACGAAAACAACAACCGCGAACCAACTAAAGAACAGTTAGAAAAAATAGCGGATAAATTAGATGTAAGTGTTGATAAGCTGCTCGGTGTTCCTGAATACGTAGACCCTACAGAAGATCAATTCATAAAAGCGTGTGAGTGGTTAGAGAATGCTGAAATCAGTATAGACGCACCACGTGAAGATGATGGACTACAACAGTATTATTTGTATTCTTCTTTTGGGATAGATTGTAGGCTTGATAAACTTGATATTATAGAATTAGTTGAAAGTTCAATACGGGATGCTAATGAAATCAGAGATGAAATAGCAATTAATCACATAATCAAACGTTTATTTGATCAATAACGTAAAAAACCGCCCCTGTTGCAGCAGGAACGGTTTTGAATAGATGTAACCCATAAACCTATAAAGGAATATGCGATACTTCCAAGACAAAATTAGTATAACACATTCCTTTATTAAATGCACCCATTTTTAGAAAGGAATGATACTATGAAACTACCTAATGGTTTTGGGTCTGTTCATAAACTTCCGGGGAATCGTCGCAACCCATGGAGAGCAAGAAAAACCGCCGGATGGGAAACAGACTTTGAAAAAGGTACTTGTAAACAGAAATACATCACCATTGGATATTATCCAACACAAAAGGATGCACTACAGGCACTGGCTGATTATAATGCAAACCCGTATGACATTGCTGTAGAATCTATAACTTTTTCAGAAGTTTATGAAAAATGGTCGGAAATACATTTTAAAACGATAGTTCCCTCAGCTTGCAGGACTTGGAAATCTGCCTACAAATACTGTAAACCTCTTTACGATATGCGTATGAAAGATATCCGAGTAAACCATCTGGAACAGACAATAAAAGATGCAACGGTAGGGGATAACACCAAATCAAGAATGAAAAGCCTGTTCAACCTTATGTATAAGTACGCAATGAAACATGAGATTGTTGATAAGGACTATGCTGCATTATGTGATTCTGTGAAAAAACCGAAACCAGAGATTGTCAGAATACCTTTCACTGATCAGGAAATCCAACAATTATGGGATGATATTCATTTCCCATTTGCTAATATGGTTATGATTGGTATTTATACTGGATTCAGACCGCAAGAGCTTGCAATACTAAAAATTGAAGATGTGGATTTAGAGCAGCAGACTATCACAGGTGGTTTGAAAACAGATGCAGGAAAGAATCGAGTTGTGCCTATCCATCCAATCATACTGGAACTTGTTAAACAGAATTACCAAAAAGCCAAAGCAATGAACAGTGATCACCTTTTTAATGATGAATTTGGACAACAAGGAACTTTCTTAACCTATGATAAATACCGTGGGCGGTTCAACAAAGTAATGAAACGTATGAACATGAACCATAAACCACACGATACCCGGCACACCTTCATAACCAAAGCAAAAGCAGTAAACATGAATGAATATATTTTAAAACTTATCGTTGGCCATGCTATTGATGATATTACAGAAAAAACCTATACCCACAGAACCATTGAAGATTTGCACCGGGAAATACAAAAAATAAAATAGAAAAAAGCTATACTGGAAGTCTCATTGACCACCGGTATAGCTTTTTTAATTATTTTAATTTGTGTATTACCGCTGTTTTCTTTGTGTATTACCTGTGTATTACTTGTGTATTATACAGGTAGATTCACAAGGATTCTACAGGATTCCATACACTGAACATTCCTTGAAAATACGCTATTTCTTAGAATTTACCTTCTTTTTTTGCTTCCTCGATGGCTACCGCAACAGCAACAGTCATACCAACCATTGGGTTGTTACCTGCACCGATAAGACCCATCATTTCTACGTGAGCCGGTACAGAAGAAGAACCAGCGAACTGTGCATCAGAGTGCATACGTCCTAATGTATCTGTCATACCGTAGGAAGCTGGACCTGCTGCCATGTTGTCCGGATGAAGTGTACGTCCTGTACCACCACCGGAAGCAACTGAGAAGTATTTCTTACCTGCTTCAAGACGTTCTTTCTTGTACGTACCTGCAACCGGATGCTGGAAACGTGTCGGGTTTGTGGAGTTACCTGTGATAGAAACGTCAACGTCTTCTTTCCACATGATAGCAACACCTTCCGGAACGCTGTTAGCGCCGTAGCAGTTAACTTTTGCACGAAGTCCTTCGGAGTATGCTTTTCTGAATACTTCTTTAACTTCGTTCTTGTATGGATCGTATTCTGTCTCTACATATGTAAAGCCGTTGATACGGGAGATAATCTGAGCAGCATCTTTTCCAAGACCGTTCAGGATAACACGTAATGGTTTCTGACGAACTTTGTTAGCTTTCTCAGCGATACCGATAGCACCCTCAGCAGCTGCGAAGGACTCATGTCCTGCCAGGAAGCAGAAGCACTCTGTTTCTTCTTCAAGAAGCATTTTACCAAGGTTACCATGTCCAAGACCTACTTTACGTGTATCAGCAACGGATCCAGGAATACAGAATGCCTGAAGACCTTCTCCGATAGCTGCTGCTGCGTCTGCTGCTTTCTTACATCCTTTTTTGATTGCGATTGCAGCACCTACTGTATATGCCCAGCAAGCGTTCTCGAAACAGATCGGCTGAATGCCTTTGATCTGATCGTATACATTAAGACCTGCGTCTTTTGTGATTTTCTCAGCTTCTTCAATAGAAGCAATGCCATAGCTGTTTAAAACAGAATTGATCTTGTCAATTCGTCTCTCATATGATTCAAATAAAGCCATTTCCTGTTACCTCCTAAATTATTCTTTTCTTGGGTCGATAATTTTAACAGCGTCTGCAACACGGCCGTACTGACCTTTTGCTTTTTCCCATGCAGTATTCGGGTCATCGCCTTTTTTGATGAAATCAGTCATTTTTCCAAGGCTTACGAACTGATATCCGATGATCTCATCATCTGCATCAAGAGCAATACCTGTTACATAACCTTCTGCCATTTCAAGGTAACGAGGTCCTTTTTTCAGAGTTCCATACATTGTACCAACCTGAGAACGAAGTCCTTTACCAAGGTCTTCAAGTCCAGCACCTACTGGAAGTCCTTCTTCTGAGAATGCAGACTGTGTACGTCCATAAACGATCTGAAGGAAGAGTTCTCTCATAGCTGTATTAATCGCATCACAAACTAAGTCAGTGTTCAGTGCCTCCATAACTGTAAGTCCCGGAAGAATCTCGGAAGCCATAGCTGCAGAGTGAGTCATACCTGAACATCCGATAGTCTCAACCAGTGCTTCCTGGATGATACCCTCTTTAACATTTAATGTAAGCTTGCAGGCACCCTGCTGTGGTGCACACCAGCCAACACCGTGTGTAAGACCGGAAATATCTTTGACTTCTTTTGCCTGTACCCATTTAGCTTCTTCTGGGATTGGAGCGGCGCCATGATGAACGCCCTGTGCAACTGGGCACATTTCTTCTACTTCGCGTGAATAAATCATTGTAAAACTCCTTTCAAGTATAGATTAACTTCATGTTGTTATACTCGCCGCTGTACAGAACTGCTGAATGAACTGCACAGGGTAAAACTCTGATGTCTGCTGAATGACTTCAGAGGAGTATGCCTAACAACCTAGTGTTATTTTCTCACAAAAGTGCTGATTCGTCCAGTCATAAATTGTAAAATTTTTAACCATCTTTGATTTTTTTGTGGTAAAATAGTTCTAATTTCTATTAATGAAGGGATTTCTATTATGACAACAAAGTTACCTGCTTCCTTTCTCCCTGCAAAATTTCAGGTTCTGAGCGGGAGCACTTTAAAATTAATCGCTATCATCCTGATGCTGATCGACCATACCGGCTTAATGATCCTGTATAATTATCCTGCCACAACTGCAACCCTTTTCAGTTTCGGCGGCGTGGATTACAGCTGGTATCGGATTTTCCGGGATATCGGCAGGGCCGCTTTTCCAATTTTCTGTTTTCTGTTAGTGGAAGGATTTCTGCATACACATAACCGTAAGAAATATGGCCTGAATCTGTTTCTATTTGCATGTATCTCTGAGATTCCATGGAACTTCATGTTTACCAACACCTGGAGATATGAAAAACAGAATGTATTTTTCACCCTGTTTCTGGGATACCTGGCATTCTGTGCCCTGGAATACTTCTGGGATAATCAGAAAATGCAGCTTGTCTGCGTGCTGGCACTGCTGACTGTCTCTGTGTTTCTGAAGGCAGATTACGGATGGCGGGGATTTGTATTCCTGCTGATCATGTACTGGTTCCGCAACGATAAAACCGCCCAGGCGATCATCGGAAGCTGCTGGCTTTACTATGAATGGAAAGCCTGCTTTGCTTTTCTTTCCATTAATATGTACAATGGTGAACGTGGATTTGTAAAAGGAAAATTTCTGAAATATGTTTTTTACTGGTTTTATCCGGTGCACATTACCATTCTGGTAATCCTGAGAAAACTTTTATTTCATATGTAATATCAGGTACAACAAATATCTTCTATATCAGACAGACATAAAAATATAAAAGGGCAGGCTGTATGACTGAAATAATATCCTTCATACAACCTGCCTCTTCTATATTTTCAACTTCTCTTTTCTGCAATTTCTGTTTTTGACTTGTAAATGTGATTTGCAGGTACGCAGCCTCTTACTGAAGAAAGTGGGTAAATGTTGCAGCATCGTCCGATCACAGTTCCGGGATTTAATACGGAGCCGCAGCCTACTTCTACGTTGTCACCCAGCATTGCGCCGAATTTCTTCAGACCTGTTTCAATCTTCTCGTCACCGTCTTTTACAACTACCAGTTTCTTGTCAGATTTTACATTGGAACAGATGGAACCTGCGCCCATATGGGATTTGTAGCCGAGAACTGCATCGCCTACATAATTGTAGTGCGGAACCTGTACCTTGTTGAAAAGTACAGCATTTTTCAATTCTGTAGAGTTTCCTACTACTGCATCTTCTCCTACAATTGCCTTACCGCGGATAAATGCACAGTGGCGTACTTCTGCTTCTTTACCAATGATAACCGGACCGTTAATGCAGGCTGTAGGTGCTACTTTAGCACTTTTTGCGATCCATACGTCTTCGGATGGGTGGTCGTATTCTTCTTCACTTAAGGTCTGTCCAAGTTTCAGAATGAAATCTCCGATCTCCGGTAATACTTCCCATGGATATGTTTTTCCTTCAAATAAATCTTTTGCGATTGTTTCGTTCAGATCCAGAAGGTTTGCAATTGTAAAATCTTTTAACATAATATTTTCCTCTTTTCTCTCGCTATGATGACATGTTTTCTTTTATCTGTCACAAATACACACTACTTTGAAGCAGACGGCTTTCTGCAGGTACGTGACCGTCCCGCTGCGGACGTTGATCTGCCCGTTGTTTTCGCACTGTTTTTTTCAGATGAATCCTTATAATTCACTGCTGCAGCATCAAAGAACTGTCTCAGATATGGCTGGATATTGCTGTCCTCCACTTGTCTGGTGCGAAGGCGCACAAAATGCTCCAACTTGTCCATATATTCCTGTTCTGTAATACTGCCCTCTGCCACATAATTGAGTCCTTTTTCCCAGCTTGCAGTCAGTTCCGGGTTCAGAAGCTGTCTGATGGAACAGTTTACCACATCAAAGATCATCTCTCCAAGAAGTGTTGGAGTGATCACCTGGGTTTTCTTATTGAGTGCCAGATATTTAATATTGCACAGTTTCTTAAGAATTTCCGCTCTGGTGGCACTGGTTCCGATTCCGCAGCTTTTAATCTGGGCACGAAGCTCTTCGTCCTCGATCAACTGACCTGCATTCTCCATTGCAAGAATCATAGAACCGGAATTATAACGCTTTGGCGGCGATGTCTCGCCCTCTTTGATACTCAGGCTGTCCACAGAGAGTATATCACCTTTTTTCAGGTTCTGCAATGCGGCAAGAAGTCTGGTATCACATGCCATATCCTCAGCCGAATCATCAGCTTTGTTCCCGCCGTTTTTTCCTGTATCCGAATCTTCCTCTTCACTTCCCTCATTACCGGCTGCGCCGGCTCTGTTTCCACCACTCATGGCATCTGCTGCTTTTCGCTTCGCAAAAGAATTTGTAGCAACTTTTAAGTATCCTTCTTCCAACAGTACTTTAAACGAGGAGAAGAAACTCTCACCCTGCATCTTTGTCACAAGACTGATCTTCTGATATACTGCAGGAGGATAAAAAATACATACAAACCTTCTGACAATGGTCTCATATACACGCTGCGCAGTAAGAGAAACACTTCTCAATGCGTTTAAGCCCTGGCCTGTGGGTACGATTGCATAATGGTCTGTGATCTGCTTATCATTAACATATCTGGTCTTTGCCAGATTTTTGTAATTTCCCTGTTCAATAATGTGCTGTGCGATTTCCGCTGTATGTTCATAATTACGCAGACCGGAAATATTCTTATAAATTTCCTTCGCAGCCGCAGTAGACAATACACGGGCATCTGTTCTGGGATAAGTGACCAGTTTCTTTTCATACAGTTCCTGTACGATTTTTAATGTCTCATCCGGGCTGATCTTGAACAGCTTGGAGCACACATTCTGAAGCTCCGCCAGGTTAAATAAAAGCGGCGGATTCCTGTTCTCTTTTTTCCGCTCGATTTTCTCTACTGTACATTGCAGCGGCTGACTCGCAGACAGCTCCTGTATCAATTTTTCAGCATAGGCTTTCTCTTTAAATCCGTTTTCTTTATACAGATAAGGAGTCTGGAAATATCTGCTGCCTTCCACAGCTCTCCACTCTCCCTCAAAGTTTTCTCCCTCAAGGGCAATGCTGCTGAGTACGCGGTAAAACGGAGTTTTCACAAATACACGAATCTCGCGCTCTCTTCGCACTACCATTCCAAGTACACAGGTCATAACCCGTCCTACGGAAATGGCCTGATATTTCGTATTTAAATAATTTGACACACTGTTTCCATAACGCAGTGTCAGTACACGGGAAAAATTAATTCCCATGAGATAGTCCTCTTTCGCCCGAAGATAGGCTGAAGCAGAAAGATTGTCATATGCTGACAGATCTTTTGCCTCTCTGATTCCTCTCATAATTTCTTCTTCTGTCTGAGAGTCGATCCAGACTCTCTTTTCTTTTTTTCCACGAACACCTGCCATCTGTGCCACCAGACGGTAGATGTATTCTCCCTCCCGTCCGGAGTCAGTGCACACATAGATGGTGTCCACATCCTCACGGTTAAGCAGTCCTTTGACAATCTCAAACTGCTTCTGCACTCCGGGGATCACTTCATATTTAAATTCGCGCGGCAAAAAAGGCAGGGTATCTAAACTCCACCTTTTATATTTGATATCATATTTTTCCGGGTAGCTCATGGTGACCAGGTGTCCCACACACCAGGTCACCACACTGTCCTGAGATTCCAGATAGCCATCCCGTCTTTGTCCGTTGATCTTCAAAGCTTTTGCGAATTCCTGTGCCACACTGGGCTTTTCGGCTATGTATAAAGCTTTTGACATATTATTTATCTGCACTCATCTTTCTGAGCGGCCATGCCAGCAACAGGGCACCGCCCACCATATTTCCTAAAGTTACTACTACCATGCTCTTTAACATGGCTCCAAGGGATAATCCAGGTACCAGGCAGTATGCTGTAACAAAGATTCCCATATTTGCGATGCAGTGCTCAAATCCACTTACAACGAATCCTGAGATACACATAACGATCATCAGGAATCTTCCTGCATCACTCTTTAATTTCATGCCACAGAGCACACCAAGACAGACGAAGAAGTTACAGAGCACTGCTCTGAAGAACATCTGTCCGAGCGGAATACTCAGCTTGTTTCCGATAAATCCTGCAAAATAATCTGCTGTTCCGGATGCTCCGGCCCATACAAACAGCAATGCTAAAATTGCACATCCGACAAAGTTTCCAAGGTAGCTTACTCCCCATACCTTACCGGCCTCTTTCCAACTTACCTGTTTATCATAGGCTCCGAACGCCATTACCATATTATTTCCTGTAAAAAGCTCGCCGCCTACAAAGCTGATCAGGAGTACTGCAATGGAGAATACTAATGCCCCCATAAATTTTCCCCATTCAGGCATGGTCTTGGAGAATACGTTTCCAACTACATTACTGTAGATCATGGCCACATCAATAAAAAATCCCGCCATGACCGCACGTATAAAGTACTTGAAAAAGTTGGTATTCACCAGGTTACTCTTGGCTTTCGCCGCGTTTGACACTTTCTGTACATCTTCGTAATTCATAACTACACCTCCGCAATGTATTTTATTGAGAACATTATATCACCTGAATATCTGTTTCACAACCGAAATCGTCAAACAATTCAAGAATATTCATCAGATTTGTAATTATGTTCCATTATATTCGAAGATTTTTATAGCAATTCCATAAACTAATGCATTCAAGACAGTTCGGCAGAGCGCAAAAGACAAGAAAGATCTCCGCAGGCGTGCAGAGCATGTCTGAAAGTAAAGCTGATTTTTTTATTCAAATACAACTGCTTTATCCTGCAATTCTGTTACATATCCGATAACACCGCCGAAGATATCCATACCTGCAAGTTCTTCTGCAAGAACATCGGCTTCTTCTGCCGGTACTGCAAGCAGAAGTCCGCCGGATGTCTGCGGATCGAATACCAGATCCTCCATCCAGAGTTCCTTAATCTCGCTTCGTACTTCATCGCCTGCGAAGTCACGATTTCTGTATGCACCTTCAGGAATCAGCCCCATCTGTGCATATTCTTCAACACCCTCAATGATCGGAAGTTTCTCAGACTGGATCACCAGGGTTTTCTGGCTGCCTTTTGCCATTTCCAGACTGTGGCCTGCAAGACTGAATCCTGTTACGTCGGTACAGCTGTGGATCGTGTATTTAGATGCAATCTCTGCTGCATATTTGTTCAGCTTCGCCATGATCTTCTGGACTCTCTCAATTTCTTCCTGAGACGCCATTTCTGCCTTAATGGCAGTGTTAAGGATTCCACAGCCCAGCGGTTTGGTAAGAATAAGGATGTCTCCTTCTTCTGCGCCGTAATTTTTCCACATTTTGTCCGGATGCACATAACCAGTTACACAGAGTCCGTATTTCGGTTCTTTATCATTGATAGTATGCCCGCCTGCAAGGACTGCTCCGGCTTCCATGACCTTATCTGCACCGCCGCGCAGAATCTGCTCCAGTACTTCCGGACCAAGGCAGTTTGGAAATGCTACCACATTTAATGCCAGTTTCGGAACACCGCCCATTGCATAGACATCACTCAGTGCATTGGCTGCCGCGATCTGCCCGTACATATACGGATCATCCACTACCGGCGGAAAAAAGTCTACTGTATGGATCATTGCCAGTTCATCGTTAATCTTGTATACTGCTGCATCGTCTGATGTCTCCGGACCTACCAGAAGCATCGGATCTGTAAATTTCGGAAGTTTGCCTACTACCTGTGCCAGAACCTTCGGGCCAATCTTAGCACCGCATCCGGCTGCACTGGCAAGCTGTGTAAGACGCACTTCACTCTTTTTCATTTCTTTTCCCATAAGTCAGTTCACCCCAATTGATCTCCATATTCAGAATCTCCTCGTAACTGTTCAATACTTTCGTTACTGTAAACGGAGTGAACAGTAACGTACTTTCACAGCCGACAGACTGCCGAATAGTTACATATCTTCTATAACAAGAGATTCAGTGCTATCATTGTATCATGTTTTCACATATCCGTCAAAATGTGAACCGTTTACCATATATCAGGTATTCCTATAAATCTTTCCATTTTATGCAAGAATCCTATAAATCTTTTCATATTCCAGATCCTGTTCCTTCATATAGGAAGCTGTTTCTTCTTCGTTCTGTTCCCCGCATTTCCACGCAAGGCCGCAGGAAGCTGATATTTCTCTTGGCACAGGAATCAGTCTGCCTGTAAATTTGTTTTTCTTACATTCCCTTTCCATGGCAATTGCCTGAGTGGTAGTTTCAAAAGTCACCACTGTTGTCAGAACTTTTTCTTTCATAATCCGTCGTGTCCTCATAAAAAGAGGCACCGTTACCGGCACCTCTTTTATTATTTTCTATAAATTATTTCGCCTGGATATATCCTTTTGCTTTTAAGGTTTCAGCACAGAGAACTGCTCCGCCTGCTGCACCTCTGACTGTATTGTGGGAAAGTCCTACGAATTTCCAGTCATATACGGTGTCTTCACGAAGACGTCCTACAGATACGCCCATGCCATGTTCGAAGTTTACATCCTCTGTAACCTGCGGACGGTTGTCCTCTTCCAGATACTGGATAAACTGCTTCGGAGCACTTGGAAGTTCTAATTCCTGTGGAAGTCCCTTGAACTCTACTAATGCTTTGATAAGCTGCTCTTTAGTAGGGTTCTTACGGAATTTAACAAATACAGCTGCTGTATGTCCGTTCAGTACCGGTACACGGATACACTGGCATGTGATAACCGGTTCTGTAGCAGGTTTGATTACACCGTCTTCTACTTTACCCCAGATTCTTAATGGCTCTTTCTCGCTCTTCTCTTCCTCGCCGCCGATGTATGGGATGATGTTTCCAACCATTTCCGGCCAGTCCTTAAATGTCTTACCTGCTCCGGAGATTGCCTGATATGTAGTAGCAACTACTTCATATGGCTCGAACTCTTTCCATGCAGTTAATACAGGAGCATAACTCTGGATAGAGCAGTTTGGTTTAACAGCGATAAATCCGCGTGTTGTTCCAAGACGTTTCTTCTGGGATTCGATTACATCGAAGTGTTCCGGATTGATTTCCGGCACTACCATCGGTACATCCGGTGTCCATCTGTGAGCACTGTTGTTGGAAACAACCGGTGTCTCTGTCTTAGCATATTCTTCCTCGATCTTCTTGATCTCTTCTTTTGACATATCTACAGCAGAGAATACGAAATCAACTGTTGCAGCAACCT
>CAJKMA010000019.1 GCA_905200905.1 uncultured Bacillota bacterium | reverse complement strand
GTAGTTTCTCCTTTCTCTTTTCGTTTTTTCTTTGTTCTTGAATCAGGCCCGATTCTTTTAAGGCAAATGTAATTTGTTCCTCATATATCAGAACGTAGAGAGGGCTTTTTACAAATAAAAATGAATCTTATTTTTTTGCCCTCATATAACGAAAGGCTCAGAGGGGAAAATACAGGGTGGAAAAGGAAATTTTTTATTTTTCTACATAAAAAAGCAGCCTGATTTAGCACCAGACTGCTTTCGTATTTATTCAAATATAACTTTTCAACAAATTATCTCTAACTCTATTTTTACTTCAATTCGCGTCACAAAATCCAATTCCATACCAGCTACTGTGTGTAGGATTCAATGACAATATCCCCCTCTTCTGAAATCAGTTTTAAAATTCTCTGTTCATTTTCTACTATTCTTTTATAAAAGGAATTGCTTTCATTTTGGATTAAATTTCCGTCAAATACTCCCAAAACATCTATATCCATTTCTGTTCTTGCATAAATAGGTAGATTATCGTAATCTGATGGATTTAATTTCCAATCTATATCGCCTTCTCCCGTCTGTACTTCCATCCTCCCAGATACTCCCACATTTTCTGTCTCTATATCGCCTTCGGTAAGCAAAAGACTACCATTACAAATACTTCCATCCGCTAACTGCAGATCTCCGTTTTCCATCTTTACATTTAATTCTTTCCAAACCGTTCCCTGAATCTCAGCATCTCCATTTCCCATATTGAGGGATAAACTGCCTTCGTTCATCGCAACAGGTACATACAAAACAGCTACTCCCCGATATCTTTCTTTCGTACCTTTTATCAGATTTCCAATTCCATCTACATATACTCCTTCGTAGTATTCTGCTGTTTCCCCGTCCTGTTCTTTTAAAACAAGTGTTTCATCTTTTACACTTACAGATAGTGGATTTTTATCCTTCTTACTGCAGATATCATATTCTAGATAAAAACTTTCATCATCTGATGTACAGACACTAAAATCTATCTGTTTCAAATCCACCTGAATCATTTTCCCAGTATAGTTTAATTTTTCCTTTTTCTGCCGATAATGTTTTCCATTTATTTTCAAAGGTTTCTCTGTTCCTGTTTCTTTTACATATTCTTCTCGTTCTAATCCGCAGCCCAATACAGTTCCAAACATGACTGCACAAATTGCTGTCGTTAAAACAATTACCTTTACGGTCTTACTCATAGAATCTGCCTCCTGTTATTTATAATCTCCTCATTCTTTTCCCTTTTGTTGAAAATATTTCTTTCACACTTCTATTCTATATTCCGTTTGAATCCGATATAAGTAACAAGAAAATATACAAAATAGATACCAAAAAACAATACTGTCGAAAACAGAAAATACATCGCCGGAGAAGTATGAACCCCTGTATAAAAATCAAAACGGTTCCCTGCATAGATTGAAATCAGTCCACTAATCACAAGTGCCACCAATGCTGGACACAAATAATATGTGCTAAGCTGTTTCAGAACAATTCTGTTGATTGATTTTCTACTATAACCAATTTGAGAAAGCACTTGATAACGAAATCCATATTTCACAGAATCGCTAAGCTGTTGTACCGAAAGCACAGTCAAAGAAACACATAAAAATACCAAACCGATATACGACAACGGAAATATGATGGAAGACAGCATATATTTTACTTCCGGAATGAAATTGTCCCGCACTAAATTTTTTGACGCATAAACAACGATTGAGTCGGAGCCTGAACAAAAATTTTCCAGTTCCCTCTCTTCCCAATCCTCAAAATCTTCTTCCGTCCCTGCAAATTCCTGAGCATTTCCTTTCCCGCGATCTTCTTCGATGTCGTCCAGTTGCGTCTGTAATGTTTCAGGTGCTTTCCCTTGGATATCTGCCACCATTTCTGCATAGTATTTACGCATCTGCTTTAGTACTTTATCCGGAACCACAAGAATATAATCTCCTCCGTTATGTCCGTCTTGTGAAAAACTTTCCGTATAGCAACCTGCAAAAGTAAGCACTTGCCCCTCATTTTCTATCACAATCTGATCTGAAAAATCTCCCACTTGCTGAAATACTCGCTCTTTCATATGAATGGCATATTCATCTTCTTTTAGGGAAATCTCCGGCAAATTCAACATTTCTCGAAGATGATTGTAAGTAGAAACACCCATATATGTATCAAAATCACAGTAAACTCCTTCTGGATTCTGATGAATCTTTTTGTAATCGGGAGTTCCGCTTTCCGTTTTGTATCTGGAACCAAATTCTTTTAAATGGGTATACAAATAGGTATTTACCGTATTTGTTCCATTTTCATAAATCTGATATGTGTAAATTTCATTTACCTGCGTTTCCTTCTTTAACAAGGCAATTTCTTGGTGAAAATCTTCCTCCACATAGCTACTGTGTACCTGAACATCAAAAGGAACTTTGTGAATCAACACCTCATTTTGAAAATGATTAAACATTAATGCCACCGAACTTCCAAGAATCGCCAATGTAAATAATGCTGTCAATGTCCCCATCGTAAAACTCAATGTCCTGATTTTCGAAGAAAACTGCCTCAACAAAAACAGGGCATCCCCATGGTAGATCATCTTTCCCTTCTTCTTTACATAGCAGGATATCCATGCGGCAATCCCTATATAAAACAGATAAATAGTCAGTATCAATCCAATCAAAAACACAATCAAAATCCCCATGTTCCACTTCTTGTAACAAAACAAAAACACACCAAAGGCTACAAAAAACAAAATAGAAATTGGTAAAAAGCACTTTTTGCGATTTTCATCTTTTTCTGTAATCTCCTCGTTTTGTTTCTGGTTCTCCATCAAGTCATGGATATTCATCTTTCGAAATCTTCTTTTACAACGAAACAGAGCCAATAAATAACACCCACCATAACAAGCTGCTGTCATACAAATACATTTTTTACTAAACTCCAACTTCAAATGATAATTCATCTGAACCATATTGTAAAAAATAGACAATAAAATCTGTTGAACTAAAATTCCACCTCCTATTCCCACTAGAAAAGCCCCAATTCCAAGCAACAGATTCTCGCAAAGATAAAGCCTTGCTATTTCTTTCTTTTTCATTCCCACAAGCAGATAAATTCCAAATTCCCGGCTTCTCTTTTCCAATACAAACCGTACCATGTAATTGATCAACCACGCTACAATCAGAACGATGAAGAATGTGGCAAGCCCCATCAAAGCTGCCATTCCCTCGAACATCTCAAAGCGTTTCTGTATATCTTTTGAAAATAGGAGTGTATTGAAAGAAAACATCAGCGCTGTAACCACTGACATCGTCATAAAATAGATTATATAATCTTTTGCCATTCGTTGAACATTCCGAAAAGCTAGCTTACGCATCATGAAAACTTTCACCTCCCGTCAACGACAGAATATCCAAAATTTCATTGAGGAACTCCCTGCGTTTCTTATCTCCTCGAACTAGTTCATGGAAAATTTTTCCATCTTTTAAGAAAAGAATACGGCTACAATAGCTTGCAGAAAATGCGTCATGCGTTACCATAAAGATGGTAGCTCCCATTTTTTTATTCATATCCACAAAAGTTTCCAAAAGTGTCTGAGCAGCCTGTGAGTCCAATGCTCCGGTAGGCTCATCTGCCAAAAGAAGTGTAGGGTGATTTGCCAGTGCCCTTGCACATGCACATCTTTGTTTTTGCCCTCCTGACACCTGATAAGGATATTTTCCTTTTACCTCCTCGATTCCAAGCAACGACATTAGCTTTTGACATTGGCTTTGAATCTCTCTTTTCTTACGTCTATGTAGCGTCATCACAAGCATAATATTTTCTTCTAACGTTAATGTATCTAAAAGATTATATTCCTGAAATACAAATCCTAATTGATTTTTGCGGAAATCAGAAAGTTTATCCTCTCCAAATTCCGTAATATCCATATCCCCATAATAAATATGCCCTGCCGTCACACTGTCAATTGTAGATAATAAATTCAGAAGCGTGGTTTTTCCAGAACCGGAAGCTCCCATGACCCCAATAAATTCACCCTGTTCTACAGTAAAACTCACTCTGTCAATCGCCTTTGTTACATGTGTTCCATTTCCATAATATTTTTCAACATCGCATACCCGTATCATATCCTGCATAGTTTACGCTCCTTCCTTTGACACTAAATTTCAAAAAGCATAGTAACAGGCGAGAGGATTATTCCTATCTCCTGCACTATGCCTATTTTAACAAAAAATCCATCTGCTTTGTATCAGATTTCCTTTCCACAATCTTACAATTTTGAAAGATACAAATCTTCTTTCCCTCATGTTTATCGCTCTATTTTCTATTGTCTATCTCAAATCTGTCATAGTTTTCATTATCTATCCTGATTGCGATAGTCTGCCAAATAAGTGCTAATTGGAAATTCTAGAATCATCTCTGTTCCTACCCCCGTCTCGGAAACTGCCCTAATTTCAACTCCCAGCTTTTCACAAAGTTTTTTGCACAGATACAATCCCATACCTGTGGATTTTTCTCTTTTTCTTCCATTCGTTCCTGTAAATCCTTTTTCAAAAATACGGAAAAGTTCTTCTTTCGGAATTCCAATACCATTATCTTTGATTTTCAAAAGAATTCCACCAGTCTTTTTCTCTGTCCGGATACAAATATGTGCATCATTTTCTCTTCTGTACTTTGTACTATTTTGAATTAATTGATTCAGAATAAAGCCAATCCATTTCTCATCGGTAAATACCATATCCGAACATTCTACTTCTGCCTGCATATGATTCTGAATCAGATAATACTTATTTTTCATTAAGACTTTCTCTACAACTTCCTGAAGATCCGTTTTTCGGATGATATAATCCTTATAAACCGCATCCGAACGAGCATAATACAGAGCCATATCCACATAATTTTCTATCTTTTGATTCTCTACAAACAGATACCTACTCCGCTCATCCCTATTGTTTTCACAGTTCAGCGCAATCGCTGTAATTGGAGCTTTAATCTCGTGAACCCAGCTTTCAATATACTCTCGATATTCTTGTTGCTCCTGCTCTATCTGATGAATCCGCTCAATAACACATTTATTAGATTTCTGAATCAACATGCGGTACAGTCTGTCTTCCAAATGCACTGATTTCGGCATGAGTTCCCCCAGTAAATACCTCTGATCCAAATTTTCTGTAATATGTTTCAACTCTTGAAAATAATGTCTGCGCGAAAGAAACTGCTGCGTCAGCCAACCTCCAAGTACCACTCCCCAGCATACCAATATCACTGCACAAGAATCAAAAGGATATCCAGTTAAACTTAGAAAACTAACAAGAAGAAACATGCATACGATATGTAAGAGCAATAACAATGTTTTATCTTTCAAATACTCCTTAATCTTCATATCCGATATCCCATTCCTCTTTTCGTTTCAATTAAATCGCTAATACCTATTTCTTCTAACTTATTACGCAAACGAGTTATATTCACACTAAGTGTATTATCATCAATAAAAACTTGTTGATCCCACAAATATTCCACCAAATCCATCCTTGGCACAATTTCGCCTTTATGTTCAAAGAGATAATATAATATTTTCAATTCGTTTCTCGAAAGCTCTGCACGTTTTCCCTGATATAAAACACATCCACCAGCAACGTCCAACACGACACCTTTATAAATGTTCTTAGCTTGGTCTGTATCTACTTGCTGCGTTCTCTTTAAAACCGCAGCAATGTGTGCCAACAATACTGGGGCAATAAAAGGTTTTGTAATATAATCATCTCCACCTTTTAAAAGACCACTCAACTCATCCATCGAGTCTGTTCTACTCGTCACAAAGATAATCGGTACATTCGATTTTTCCCTCACCTTCAGACAAATATCAAACCCGGTTTCCCCCGGCAGATTTACATCAAGCAAAATCAAATCCGGCTGGATTTCCATAATATTTTCTACGATATGATTCCATTCTGTTAATATTGTCACATGGTACAATGCATTCTCTAAAAGTTGTTTTAGCTCCTGACGGATAGAATTATCATCTTCTATAATTAAAATATTCATTTTCTAAACCTCTTTTGTCACTTGACACTCTCCATAGTTAAATAAAGATTCACTTTTCTTGTATTATACTATTCTAAAACTCTGATAGCAATTTTTTATTTTTTAAGGCAATCTTACATTAAGCAAAACCAAGTGACAAAAAATGAGACTCTACCCCTTACTCTGCTCAATTATTCCCTCAAAATAGCTTAGTCATATATTATTTATCCACTAAATGCATATCCCTCTAGAAAACTATACACGTTAGCAAATTCTTTCTTTACTCGGTATCTCGTTCCTTCTGGTGTAAGTTTTACTACACTTATTATAGATTCAAAAACATACATCCAAACCACTTCTTACTAAAAAAGACCTAGAAGAGATATTTCTCCTCTAAGCCTTTATACTTTATCACAGAATACTTTTTGCTTTTGTTTTCCTCATGGTCATGAGGATTTTTTACTTAAATCGTACCTTATGAATATGTGTTGTTGCATATAGAAATCTTAACTTCAACAACAATCACTTATTTAGAATCATGCGTTTCTCCACTTAAAAACTTTCCATCATTTCTACTGTATTAGGACTTTAATAAAAAACTTTCTAAAACCAGTGGGCCACAAAGTGGGCCATTTTTCAAAAACTTATATGAATTTATATGGAGTTATATCCGAGTCCCAAATCCGCTAAATGCTCTAGCTATCAGCATTTAAAGGCTTTTAACGACTTATACGGACATACATGAAATCAGGCGAATAATAACAATTCCTAGTTTCATATTTATCTTTACCTGTCTGAAAACCCTTGATTTATGCGGATTTTCGCCTTTCTCTATATTTTTATTACACCCTCTTTTCAACTGTGGGGTATCTGCTTCAAATTGCTGAACAGCTTTTGCAAGGGACTCGTCCGTAACATGAGCATACCTGTCCATTGTTGTTTTAATACTTGCATGTCCTAATAGTTGCTGTAAAACTTTAGGCTGTACTCTGCGTTCAATCGCGCATGTAACATAAGTGTGTCGTAATCTGCTTTTTTCCCACACTCTTTGCCTTTTATTTTTTCAATAACAGACTCCTTTTACGTAAAAAAAAGAGTCCAATGCGAATATAAAGTATATCACAAAGACTCTGTTTTTTCAATCTTAACAGACAAATATTTTAATTATGGAATTTAGATAAAGAAACGGTACTCTCCCTTGCAGAAAAGGGGATTGAAATGGCAATGCCCCTTGATATAATCAAAGCCCCGTATGTATTTGAATTTTGGAGTGTACTGAAAAAATTAACATTTTAATCGCTCACTTCATCATAAAATGTTCCCAGAACATTCGTTACTCTCTCACCCCCTTTGTCTTTTCATACTCATCACACAACTCTTCAAGCGCTTGAAAATCCAACGCTGATTTTACATATCCTGCTGTTACATCATTTGATGCCTTTTGATTGTACATCACTTTTGCATTCGAAATAATTTTCTCACGATGTTTACGAATAAAAATCATTTCATTATGAACAAGGTCTTTATATGTACTATCTGGTTCATTTTCCAAATCATACAACTCAAGTTCTGAGGTGGGTACTGGAATCATATGACTGATTCTGAGTGTTCCCTTTAATTCCTTTTTTCCATCTTTATTTTTCACCACAATTCGAATAATTGGCACAATACTTTTCTTAATAACTTTATTTGTTCCTGCAGTCTGATAATCAGAGTCTTTGGGTGATGACATCGGAACATAATAATGATATTCGCCAATCTGCATAACCACACCTAAATATTTTCTAGTATGCATTCTAGAATTTATTTTATTGGAATATACGTTTGGAAATTCCTTACGCAACCATTCCACATAATTGTCCGAAACACTATATAATTTGAATTCTTCCATCCGTGTCTCCTTTTATTTCTCCTCATACGAAAATAAGGGAGCTAATGCTCCCTTTGAGTTTAAAATTCTCCACTTATATGGCAGGAGCTCTCCCGAGTTTAAAATCTTCCACTTATATGGCAGGAACTCTCCCGAAGATAGTCTTCTATCTAAGAATAGTATATGATATCTCCATAAAAATATCAACTCTTTTTATGTAATTGTTGCGTTCTATCATATCCATATTTACTGTATAAGTATTCAAAAACTTATATGGTGTTACATCTCACCAAAAGTCTAATGCAGATATAAAGTATAGCACAAGGTCTTTGTTTTTTCAATCTTATCAAACAAATATTTATCCCCATTTATTAGATATATTTAAAATATATTTGACTTACATAAAACTTTATGCTATGTTATATTCATAAAACAAATTGGAAAAAGATGATATACAAAACAGCGATTCAAAATGTAGTACTATTTTAACGTATAAAAGGAGATTATAATGTCTATCTTAGATGAAAAAATCGAAAATGTTGCAAACAAAATTGAATTTGCCACAAATAAGGCATGGAAAAAGCGTTCCTTCCGCATTGTATCTAAATCTATATCTGCCGCTGCAGAAATCGGACTGATGATCGGAGCTACGCATTTATCCGAAAAAGGCTATAAATCAATGGCTACCTGTCTATTTAGTTTGGGCGCAGCAGGTCTTGTTTGTGACTTGCTTTTTAACAGAAAATAGCAGTACGGCACGCTGTGGTATTACAGCTTATAAGAAAATAATATAAACGGAGGTGTATACGCATATATGGAAGCTAAATACGTAAGAAAACTGCATCCTTTCCTGGAAACCCTGGGACTCATCTATATGACAAAAAATCTTGAAGCTGTAAAAGCAGATATGTTGGATTCTTTAGAAGAAATGAATATTGATGGAGCTCAGTTTTATAGACAGCATCTTTCTTATTTGGAAAACTATGTGCAGGTATTTGAAGAATCTTATTCTTTAACAGAAGAAGAATCCTTTTTCTTTGGACATAACACAGAATTTTTTCTGACTCTTCTTGCTATTGCAACAGAGCTTTTTGAAGCTGAAATAGAGCCAGAGCACTTAAGCCAACAGCAGATATTCTCTGTGATGACCACGTTCCTGAAGAAAGAAAAATCCGGAAACCTTTCAGCTTCAAACACATTGGAGGACTGGTTTTTACTTCTCCAATCCTCTGAATATTCTGAAGATACCAAATGGCGTCTATTAGAATTAATTAACAACCCTGTAAAAAAATTTCAGGAGCTCTTTGAAATTTATACAAACAACAGGGCTGCCTTTGCTACTACCTTTCAAAAGAATAAAAAACATTTGGAAAAACTAGTTTCCAAGACCCCCTCTGAGCTTTCAGATGTAATATGCAATCTTGCGTCCGAATTCCATCCAGAGCCAAAAAAAGTCTATTTGACCGCAGTGTTTCCCCTCATGGAATGGATTACGCCTACTATTATCTTTCAGGGTGTTTTAGCAGATAAACTGGATTTGTATCAGAAAAATTTGAAAAATGCCAAAGAAATGCTTCCACAAATTTTGAAACTCCTGGGCGATAAAAGCAAATTTGAAATTTTGTGTCTTTTAAAATCCCATGGAAGATATAACCTGGAAATTGCAGAGGAACTTCAATTAACCCCTGCAACTGCTTCTCATCATATGAGTATGCTTCTTTCCAATCATATGGTGACTGTTGAAAAAAAAGACGGGCGAGTATACTATCAGTTAAATCAGGAGACCTTAAGAGAAATTATAAAATGCTTTGGGGAGATTTTTTTGTAAATCTCCCCATTCATGGCGTTCTCTACTTCAAATCCTCCCTGCCAATTGCAATAGATGGATCATGAGCAAGCTCGGTCAAATCCACATCCAGTGGGACACTATAAACCATTTTTAATCTCTTGACATCACCATCAGCACCATGCCAGTTTGAAATTCCACCCTGGCTGTTTCCTCCTTAATTTCATTGCTGACACCAATTCCGTCAAAATTCGTCATGGTGTACTCGTGCAGGGGATATTGAAATCCAGTGAGAGTAAGTCCTTCTACTTTATCACTCATGGAAAAAAAGGAAACATATTTTCCAAATTGTTTCTCTTTTTGGAGGGTGAAAGGTTTGTCTAAAACGGTCAGGGCATTGCGACTGTCTAAAATCCATGCTTCCACTCCCTGCATTCTGGCCGCTGTTAAAGACTGGAGATTTCCCATATAATGGTCCAGCCTCCCCCCTGTGGCACCCAGCAGGAATACCCTGCTACTCCCCAGCTTTATAGCTAACTCCAGACCAATTCTGGTGTCTGTGGCATCTTTTTCCGGTTTATAACGCTTCACTGGAATCGCGGATTGATGCTCATAATAATCCAAAATCTCCTGGTCTATGCTGTCAAAATCCCCCAGAATATAATCTGGATGTATGTTCTGCCTGTAGCAAAAGTTCAGCCCTCTATCAATTCCGATAATACAGTTTGGTTTTAAATATTCCAATACAGTTAGGGCGAAATCTTCTTCCAAAGGTCCGCCACACAGCAGTAAAGTATCCATTATCCTTCCATCATTCCTTTCAGCTCTTTTATATTTCCTTCAATATCTCCCTTAAACACAGCAGACCCTGCCACAATAATGTTAGCTCCTGCTTCTAAAACCTCTGGAAGAGTGGTTTTATTAATTCCTCCGTCCACCTGAATGTCCAGCTCCAATCCCTGTCCTTTTGCCATGGCGCGAAGTCTTCGAATTTTTTCTGTACAGTATGGAATATATGTCTGTCCTCCAAACCCTGGATTTACAGACATAATTAATGCCATATCTGCCAATTCAAGTACATGTTCCAGCACAGAGACCGGAGTAGCCGGATTAATCGCTACACCGCATTTGCAGCCAGATTCCCGTATTAAGTGTAAGGTTCTGTCCAAATGGGTACAAGCCTCTGCATGGACAGTAATCATATCTGCTCCTGCCTGAACCAATTCTGCTATGAGGTGATCTGGCTCTTTTGCCATAATATGTACGTCCAGAAACAAATCACTTGCTTTTCTTATAGAAGCAAGCACCGGAGTTCCCATAGAAATTGTAGGAACAAACTGCCCATCCATAATGTCAATGTGCAACCACTTTGCACCTGCCTGTTCTGCCCGTCTAATGTTGTCTCCCAAGTTGCAAAAATCCGCTGCCAAAATAGAAGGGGATAATTGATATTCCATGCATTAATACCTCCGTTTTTCCTCTAATTCTCTATACATATCAACATAATTTTTATAACGTTCCTTGCTAATTTTCCCATTTTCCAAAGCTTCCTTTACACTGCAGCCCGGTTCATGGGTATGGGTACAAGGCAAAAACCTACAGCTTCCCTCATAAGGTGCAAATTCTGGAAAATAAAACCGCAGTTCTTCCTTTTCCATGTCTTCCACATAGAAGGAAGTAAAACCTGGCGTGTCCATAAGATATGTGTTTTTTTCCAGCTCAATAAGTTGGGTATGCCGAGTGGTATGGCGCCCCCTTCCCAGCTTCTTACTGATTTCACCTGTTTCCATCTGAACTCCAGGCGCTAGAAGATTGGTAAGAGAGGATTTTCCCACACCGGAAGGACCTGCCACTGCTGTGGTTTTATTTTGCAGTACTTCCCGCAGTTCCTGGATGCCCTGCTCCTTCTTGGCGCTGGTAAATAATACCTGATAACCGCAAGGTCTGTACATGTCCAGAATCTTTTTTCTTTCCTCTTCTTCAAAAAGCTCCTGCTTATTCATACAGATTACCACCGGAATATTTTGTCTCTCCATGGTAATCAAAAAACGATCCAGCAAGGCAAAATTGGGATTTGGCTCTTTTGCCGCAAAAATCACCAGGGCTTGGTCAATATTAGCCACGGCTGGACGAATGAGTGTGTTCTTTCGTTCTAGAATAACTGTCACGTTTCCTTTTTTTTCTTCTTCATCCAGAATCTCCAACTCTACATAGTCACCAACCAGAGGTTTTAGTTTCTCTTTTCTGAAAATTCCTTTTGCCTTACATTCATATACCTGCTGATTCTCTGCCGATACATAATAAAATCCGGCAATTCCCTTAATAATTCTTCCCTGCATAAACCTTACCTTTTCTTTCTTTTTTACACCTTCCTCATTATATACTGTTTAGAGGATAAAGGCAACCTGTGAAAAAAACGGAATATTTCCTTGGACACAATAAGGAGTATGGGTATTGTGTACGCTCAGTCTGCGCTCCCTTTGATCCTGTAATCTCAAAGGGTACTCGACAAATTCGCGCGAACAGTACCTATACTCCTCATTGCTGTTTCATGAAATATTTCTGCTTTTTGTATATTATTTAGTTTGTTTGTGAAGCATAATGTCTTTCACTTTACTGCACTTCTTTGAAGGTCACCTGGTATTTGAAAATGGTTTTGTAGGTTCCATCGGACTGTTTTTCTGCCAGATACAGGGTTCCGTCTTCCACTCCATCTTCTCCTACAATATCGCCAATTGGTTCATTGAAGTTAATGTAATCACCTTCTAAGATGACCTTTCCTCCACCAGCTTCATCGCCATTGTCATTTTGCACCAGACGAATCTGCACAGCTCCTCCCTGGTAGTTTGTTGGCTTTTGCAATTTTGCATTTTTAAAAGCCCACTGTCCAGAAGTTGCAGTAACACCTGTGGTAGCAGAAGTGCCTGTGCTAGTTCCTGTATTTTGGTTTTCTTCTGTTCCCTGTGTCTCTTCCTCTTCTGGCTCCGGTTCTTCCTGTTTTTGTGCCAGAACACGAACCACTACAGAACTTCCTGCTTCTACTCTTGTATTTGCTTTTGGCACAGTTTCAAAAATCTGCCCGATTCCTGCTCCTGTATTCTCTTCCCAGACTTCTTCTATTTCTACAATTAACCCTTGGTCTTCTAAGATTTTCACACCGGCATCTTTCATATAACCACGAACATTGAGAATTTTTACCATTGTATCGCCTTCACCAGCACTAACAACAATGGTCACTTCAGAATCTTTTTCCACTTTTGTTCCTTCACCCGGATTCAGAGAAATTACTTTTCCAACCTTTACTTCACTGCTTTTTTCTTTTTCTACCGTTGTTTTTAAGCCTAATTCCTGTAAAGTACTCTCTACTGTACTAAGGCTTTCACCAACCAAGTCTGTTGGAATAGTAACTTCTTCCACTGCTTTTCCTGTGCTGACATAAAATAAAATTGTGGTATTTTTGTCTACCATTTGTCCTACTGCCGGTTCCTGACGGGTAATGCGACCTTCTTCTACTGTTTCAGAAGCTTCCTCGCCACCCTTTTTACTTCCAAGTCCCAATTCTTTCAGTTCTGTCTTGATTTCCTCTGGTGTCTTATTCGTAAGATCAGGAACTTTTACCTGTTCCTTGTCTTCGTTTTTATCCTTATCTTCTTCCTGCTGCGTATTCGGTTTCTTATCCTTTCCTCCGCTTCCCCCTACCAGGCCAGCTGCAGAAGCGATCAGATAAATAAGAATACAAATAATAATACCGCCGATAATGAGACCGCCAATGGTCATGGCCTTTTCTAATTTGGTGTTGATACCGCCTCTTTCATCGTCATCATCATCGTCGTCCTCGTCATCTTCTTCCTCTTCTTTAGCCTTTTTACGGCGTCTTCTAGACGGTTTTTCGTAGATTTCATCGTCGTCGTCATCATCTTCATCATCATCGTCATCTTCATAACGAGATTTCTGATTATAAGCGCTCTCCTGAATCTCCTTCATCTCTTCCGGAGTAATCATAATTGTCTGTGCATGATTACTCAGTGGTGTGAGATTTACGAAATTTCCATCTGGATCAATCAAGGAATGTTTCAAATCATTAATCAGCTCTGCCAGAGTACTGTATCTTCTGTCCGGACTTTTCTGTGTACACTTTAAAATAATCTCTTCTAAGCTATGAGGCAGATTTCCTACATACTGAGAAGGCGGAATCATCTCGTCCTGAAGATGTTTAATGGCAATTGCCACGGTAGTGTCTCCATCAAAGGGAACTCTTCCAGTTACCATTTCATACATGGTAATACCCAGGGAATAAATATCACTCTTGAAATCACTGTAGCCGCCCCGCACCTGTTCTGGTGAACTGTAATGAACAGAACCCATGGCATTTGTGCTGATGGTGTTGGAGGACGCTACTCTGGCAATACCAAAGTCTGTAACCTTTACCTTACCATCTGTTGAAATAATAATGTTCTGAGGCTTAATATCCCTGTGTACAATATTCCGATTATGTGCTGCCTCTAATCCCATGGAAACCTGAATGGCAATACTGGTTGCTTCCTTAACTGTCAATTTGCCTTTCTTGGAAATATAGTCTTTTAAGGTAATTCCCTCTACCAGCTCCATAACAATGTAATTAATCCCCTGATCCTCCCCTACATCAAAAACATTAACTACATTTGGATGAGCCAG
Organism: uncultured Bacillota bacterium; assembly: GCA_905200905.1. GTDB lineage: Bacteria > Bacillota > Clostridia > Lachnospirales > Lachnospiraceae > Blautia. The sequence continues at coordinate 31,104 of CAJKMA010000019.1, read as the reverse complement.
ACCTGCTGCTGCCTGTGCTTCTCTTTGAAATTTTCTAATAAAATTTGTATCTGCGCTGAATTCTGCCTTCAGCACCTTCATGGCTACAAATCGGTTGAGTTTGTGGTCCTTTGCTTTATATACATCTGCCATTCCACCGGAACCAATGCATCCAACCACTTCATACCTTTCGCCAACAATTACTCCCACATTTAACATACTTGCACCTCTTTTGTGTCTGGCTGTACCAGCACTACTGCTATATTATCTTTACCACCGTTTTCATTTGCCAGAGAAACCAGACGCATTCCTGCCTCTTTCATCTCTCTACTTGTATTGACAATCCTCCAGATGTCTTCATCCGAAACCATATTGGAAAGTCCATCTGAACAAAGAAGTAAAACACTGTTTTCCTTTAAATGGATATCAAAGAAATCCACTTCTATCTCTGGACCAATTCCAAGCACCCTGGTAATAATATTTTTATCTGGATGCTCCCTGGCTTCTTCCTTTGTAATTAACCCCCGTCTGACCATCTCCTGAACTAGAGAATGATCTTTTGTAATCTGAAGAATCTGATCTTCAATCAAATATAGTCTGCTGTCACCCACATTTGCTACATAGGCATAATCATCTATGATCGTAACAAGAACCATGGTGGTTCCCATCCCTGACATTTCCGCATGTAACTTGGATTCCTCCAAAACCTTACGATTGGCCTCCTCCACTGCATGGCGGATTATTTTGATTGGATTTTGGTTTTCATCTTCTAAAATGGTGCGAACCAGGGTTTGTACGGCAAAACTGGAAGCAAAATCTCCCGCATTGTGCCCTCCCATACCGTCTGCAACCACAAAAAGATTCGGTAGATTCCCCACTGGCTCCTCAGAAGCATAGACATAATCCTGATTCACCTGGCGTTTCTGCCCCACATCCGTTACAGAATATGACTTCATCCTACGAGTCCTCTCTCTTATCCTCTTTACTTTTCTTATAATCAATATAACTTTTTCTTAATTGTCCACAGGCTCCGTCAATATCTCGGCCCATTTCTCTTCTAATAGTAACATTAATTTGGTATTTTTCAAGTTTATTTTGAAATTTCTCTATAACTTTTTTCCCAGACTGGACGAAATCCCGCTCTTTTATGGGGTTTACAGGAATCAAATTTACATGGCAGCAAAGCCCCTGAATTAGCTCTGCCAGCTCCTTAGCATCTTCCTGAGAATCATTTTTTCCACCTACCAGACTGTATTCAAAAGTAATTCTCCGCCCTGTTTTTTCAAAGTAATACTTACAGGCATCCAGCACCTGGGGAATGGAATATGCATTGGCAATAGGCATGAGTTCTGCTCTCTTTTCCTGATTGGAAGCATGAAGAGAAATGGCCAGTGTAATCTGCAAATTTTCTTCTGCCAAGTCATAAATCCTTGGCACAATTCCACAGGTGGAAACTGTAATATTCCGCTGGCTAATATGTAATCCATTTTCATCACTTAACATGTGAAGAAATCTTAAAAGATTCTCATAATTATCCAAAGGCTCTCCTGTTCCCATAACTACAACATTCGAGACACGTTCCTTAGAAAGTTTTTGAATCTGATACACCTGATCCAGCATTTCTGAAGTCGTAAGATTTCTGGTCCATCCTCCAATCGTAGAGGCACAGAACCTACATCCCATCTTGCATCCCACCTGGGAGGAAATGCACACACTATTTCCATGTTTGTACTTCATAAGTACACTTTCCACCACATTTCCATCAGCCAGGGCAAACAAATATTTCTGCGTCCCATCCAGTTTAGAAGTCTGTACTTCTAGGGCTTTTAACCTAGTAAGCACACAATGTTTTTCTAGCTTTTCTCGAAGATTCACAGACAAATTCGTCATGTCCTGAAAATCATCTGCCAATTTTTGATGCATCCACTGATAAAGCTGTTTTGCACGGAAGGCTTTTTCACCTAACTTCTCTATGGTCGCCTTTAATTCTGGAAGATTTTGAGATTTAATATCTATTAGTTCCATTCTGTTTTCCTCTTTAATCTGGCAATAAAAAATCCGTCGCACTGATGTACACCTGGAAGAAGCTGAAGATATCCTTTCCTTGTAGTTTCACTTTTTAATTCCTCACAAAGATAGGGGTCCAGACTCTCCAATTCATAGGGATAATGTTCTAAAAACCATTCTACGTTATCCTGATTTTCTTCTTTTCCTATGGTACAGGTACTATAAATCAACGTGCCCCCTGGCTTCACATACGTAGATGCCTGTTCCAGGATTTCCCTTTGAAGGCCTACCAATTCCTGCATTTTAGCTGGATTTAATTTATATTTAATATCTGTTTTTCTTCCCATAACCCCAAGTCCGGAGCAAGGTACATCTGCTAATACAATATCTGCTTTTTCCAGGGATTCACTATCTAACTGAGTAGCATCTTTTTCTGTTACCACCACATTTAAAAAGTTCTGGCGAATGGCATTTTCCCTAATATAATCTGTTTTTGTCCTACTAATATCCCTGGCGTCTACCCTTCCGGTTCCCTTTAATTTATCTGCAATACACAGGGTTTTTCCTCCTGGCGCTGCACATAAATCTATGACATAATCCCCTTCTTTTGGATCTGCAATCTCTCCCACCAGCATGGAGCTTACGTCCTGCACCTGAATACTTCCCACTCGAAAAGCATCCAATGCCGGAAGGTAATCATAATCTTTCAGATAATATGCGTTCTCAACATAAGGCGCCTTTTCTACTGTAACCTTCTGGCTTTTCAGGCTCTCTAAAACTGCCTCTTTCTCTACCAGATACTCTCTGATTCGGATGGTGGTTGGCTTCTCCTTTAGAAAGTATTCCAGCATTTTTTCTGTCTTTTCAAACCCATACTGTTCTAAGAAACGCTGTACTAGCCACTTTGGCATGGAATAAATCACAGAAAGGTAGTCCTCTGGTTCCTCTTTTCCTGGAAAACGAATACTTCCATATTCTCTTGCAACTTTCCGCAAGACTCCATTGACAAAACCTGTCAGATTATAAAACCCTTTCTTTCTAGCAAGTTTCACAGCTTCATTGCAAACAGCGCTGTCTGGCACGCTGTCCATATATAAAATCTGGTACACACTGCTGCGCAAAAGTTCCCGTATCACTGGTTTCATTTTCTCCGCTGGAACCGTGGAAAACTGATTTAAAATATAATCCAGACGAAGCTTATATTCCAAAGTTCCTTCACACACTCTGGTAATAAAAGCTCGCTCCTGCTTTTCCAGATATTGATATTTTTCCAGGGTGCTGCGGATCACCAGGTGGCTATATTGGCCTTCCTTGTTCACCTCCAACAAAATCCCTAGAATCAATTCTCTTGTATTTACCTGTTGACTCATCTAAAGTTTTCCCCCTCCTTCAGGGTATAACCTCTTAAAAAGGATGCTGTATCCATCCGCTTCTTTCCTTCCAGCTGCAATTCCAGAATCTTTAATAATCCATGACCCGTCTGAACCACAATGCTGTCTTTTGTTACCTGAACCACCTGTCCAGGCGCGTCATTAGAATCCTCGAAAAGCACTGCTGCTCTCCAGATTTTCAGAGTTTTTCCCTGGAGTTTTGTATAAGCGCTTGGCCATGGATTCAGCCCTCGAATAAGTTGTTCAATTTCTTTTGCAGAATTTTCCCAGTTAATGGCTCCCATTTTCTTATCAATCATTTTCGCATATGGTGTGGTGCTTTCTTCCGGTTGTTTCTCCCTTACAGCTTTTCCCTCTTCCAGAGCCTTTAACACTTTTACACACAGTTTTGCTCCTGCCTGACTTAATTTTTCAAACAGGCTTCCTCCTGTTTCATCCTCTGCAATGGGAACTACAACTTTTTCTATCATATCCCCAGTATCAATGCCCTCATCCATTTGCATAATGGTAACACCGGATTCTTTCTCCCCATTTATCACAGCCCACTGAATAGGCGCTGCACCTCTATATGCTGGAAGCAGGGATGCATGGACGTTAATACAGCCATATTTCGGCATTTCCAGAATTTCCTTACTAATAATCTGTCCAAAGGCTGCCACTACCATAACATCCGGCTTTAAACTTCTTAAAATTTCTACAAATTCCGGTTCCCGAACCTTCTTGGGCTGGTACACCGGAAGTTCATACTTCATAGCCACTTCTTTCACAGGTGTTGGCATGAGAGTTTTCCCCCTGCCCTTTGGCTTATCCGGCTGTGTCACTACGCCCACTACTTCATGACCTGCTAGAACGATTTCCTCCAGAGTGCCTGTAGCAAAATCTGGAGTTCCCATAAAGATTACTCTCATTGGTCATCCTCCTCATAGTTTGTGCGGCGCAGCTCGCCTTCCACAAGCTCTGTATACAATCTTCCATGGAGATGGTCCACTTCATGACAGATGGCTCTTGCCAGAAGTTCTTCCCCTTCCAGAATATATTCTTCCATATTTTCATCTAGTGCCTTGACTTTCACATAATTAGGTCTTGTAACCGTACCGGACATACCTGGTACACTTAAGCAACCCTCATCCCCTGTCTGAGAACCAGAAGTTTCCAAAATTTCCGGGTTAATCAACACATAGGGGTCCTCTCCTGTAGTGTCAATCACCACAATCTGTTTCAACATTCCCACCTGGGGGCCTGCCAGTCCTACACCATAAGCTTCATACATGGTGTCAAACATATCCTGAATCAGTTCCTTGATTCTTGGTGTCATTTTTTCTACTTTTCTACACTCTTTTGCTAAAATACTATCTCCTTGTGTCCGAATCTGTCTTATTGCCATTGTTCTCTCTCCTTTATCTTTAAACATTAAAATCAAATTGTATATATAACTTCCGAAATCCGCTGTTGACTGCAATGTATTTTTCCAGGGCATTTTTTAGTTTTACCAAAATTTCTCTGTCCTGATGACGCATATATAATACCTGGCGGTATAAGTCCTGTACTTTAGCCACAGCTTCTGGCGCTGGTCCTATGAGAATTAAATCTTGCTTCCTGTAAATGGTTTCCACATATTTTCTCAAATATTCCATGGCTTTTGTCAGCAGTTCTTCATCCTCACAGGCTCCTTTTATGGCAGCCATAGAGGCTGCAGGAGGATAATCCAGAAGCATTCGATAGCTCATCTCCGCTTCATAAAACTGAGCATAGTCCTGGGCTGCGGCTGCCTGGATACTATAGTGCTCTGGATTGTAAGTCTGAATCACAGCCTCGCCAGGAAGTTCTCCCCTTCCTGCCCGTCCCACTGCCTGCAAAAGCAATTGAAAAGTTTTCTCTGCTGCCCGATAGTCCTCATTATGCAAGGATAAATCTGCTGCCAAAACTCCTACCAAGGTCACTTTCGGAAAATCATGTCCCTTAACAATCATCTGAGTTCCTATGAGAATATCTGCCTCATAGGCTGCAAAAGCAGACAAAATCTTCTCATGTTCATCTTTTTTTCTGGTGGTATCTGCATCCATACGAAGAACCCTTGCCCCTGGAAAACTCTTCTGCACCAAAGTCTCTATTTGCTGTGTTCCTGCCTTAAATCCACTGATATAAGGTGACCCACAGGTTGGACAATGCTTTACCTGAGACTGTTCATAACCACAGTAATGACAAATGAGCTTCCCATTTCTATGAGAAGTCAAAGATACATCACAATGGGGACATTTCATCACATGCCCACAGGAGCGGCAGCTTACAAAACCAGTATAGCCTCTCCTGTTTAAAAATAAAAGTACTTGCTGCTTTTTCTCTAATCTATCCCTGATTTTTTCCGTCAATTCACTGCTAAAAATAGAACGATTTCCACTCTTTAGTTCCTCTCTTAAATCCACGACGGTTACTGCAGGAAGATTTCTGCCTCCATAACGCTCTTCCAAAGAAATGAGTTTATAATCTCCTATCTTTGCTCTGTAATAACTATCCACACTAGGAGATGCAGAGCCAAGAACCACCTTTGCTCCTTCCATACGGGCCCGCTCTATGGCAGTTTCTCTGGCATGATAACAAGGGGTTTTTTCACTTTTATAAGAACCCTCATGTTCCTCATCTATCAGTATCAGTCCCAGGTTTGGGAATGGGGTAAACAGGGCAGAGCGAGGACCTATAACAATGGAAATCTCTCCTTTTTTTGCCCGCTCAAACTGCTCCCAGCGCTCCCCTTGGGACAATCTGGAGTTCATAACTGATACACAATCCCCAAAGCGATTATAAAACCTAGATACATTCTGATAGGTCAAAGCAATTTCTGGAATCAGAACAATCACTTGTTTTCCCTGGGCTAACATTTTTTCTATAAGCGCCATATAAACTGCTGTTTTTCCACTTCCTGTAACACCTTTCAGCAAGCATGGTCTTGGCTTGCTTTCTTCCCATTCTTTCAAAATATCCTGTACTGCTGCTTCCTGAGCTGATGTCAATGTAGAAGTTTTTTCTTCTCTTTTTACAACATGTATAACATTTCTATAGCAACGTTCTGTTTCAATGGATAGGATCTGTTCTTCCACAAATCCCCGTATAACCTGTGTACTGACTTTCAGCTCACCTGTTGCTCTGGTATACTCTAAATTTGGTTCTTCCATCAATGCCTTTAAAAGCCGTTCTTTTGCTTTAAAATGTTTTTTCTGAAACTGCTCTAAATAATTCAGACATATTTCCTTGGAAGCAATCAGACACAAATAACGCTTGTTTTTTACTGCTGCTTTTTCTTTTACAGGGAGAACGGTTTTCAATGCCTGATTCATAGTCGAACCATAATTTTGAGCAATCCATGCCGCCAGAGCAATCAACTTGGATTCAATTTGGATTCCCTGCTCCTCCACACCTAAAATAGCCTTTATTTTCTCTGCTGCAAGCTTAGGTTCTCCTGAAATCCCTATCACATAACCAGTAATCTGCCGTCCTCCATTTCCAAATGGAATCCGGACTTTTTTCCCTATCTCCACCTCTGCAATCAACTCTGAAGGAATTTCGTATTGAAAACTTTTATCCAGCTTTTCCTGAGAAATATCTACAATGATGTCTGCATAACATTTGTTCATGCTTCCTCTTCCAAAATCTCCTGAATCAATACCCGCTCATCCATGGGGTACTTTTTCCCTTTAATTTCCTGATAATCTTCGTGCCCTTTACCAGCCAGCACAATAATATCTCCAGGCTGTCCATGGTGAATGGCATAAGCAATGGCTTCTTTGCGGTCTATGATTTCCACATACTTTCCAGTGGTCTTTCCGATTCCAATTTTAATATCATTGATAATTTCCTGTGGTTCCTCATTTCTTGGATTATCTGAAGTAATAATGGTTAAATCTGCCAGTTTTCCAGATACCTCCCCCATCTCATAACGTCGCAGTTTGGAGCGATTTCCACCGCATCCAAAGAGACATACAAGACGATTTGGATGATATTCTTTTAAGGTGGTAAGAAGGCTCTCCAGACTCATGGCGTTATGTGCATAATCAATCATTAGGGTAAAGTCATCAGAAACCTTTACCATCTCAATTCTGCCCTTTACTTTTGCCTGCTTAAGAGCTCTTTGAATGTTTTCCTGTGTTACTCCAAAATGGCGGCACACTGCAATAGCTGTCAGAGAATTATACACACTAAATTTTCCTGGGAGGTCAATTTCAACCGGAAAATCCATCAATCCTTTGACATCATACTGAATTCCAAGAGTTCCTTTTCCTGTCACTAATCTAGTGTTTTCTGCCCGTAAATCTGCTCTTTCGGAAAATCCAAAGGTTTCCACCTGACAGGTATGTCCCTCTAAAATCTCATCTAAATGCTGGTCATCTGCATTGAAAATTCCTGTTTTACACTGTTTGAACAACAGGGATTTACAGTGAAGATAATCTGCAAAATCTTTATGCTCATTTGGTCCAATATGGTCTGGCTCCAGATTAGTAAAAATACCGATATCAAACACAAAACCAGCGGTTCTGTGAAGCATCAACCCTTGAGAAGAAACCTCCATAACCACACTGTCACATCCTGCTGCTACCATCTTAGCAAAATATTGCTGCACCAAATAAGATTCTGGCGTAGTATTAGCAGAAGGAATATGCTCCTCTCCAATGATAGTCTCAATGGTTCCAATCAGTCCCGTTTTATGACCTGCATTTTCCAAAATGGATTTCACCAGATATGTGGTGGTAGTTTTTCCTTTTGTTCCTGTAATTCCAATGGTTTTCAATTTTTCTGCAGGATGGTCAAACCATGAGGCTGAAATACAGGCCATGGCATAACGGCTATCTGGCACCTGAATCACTGTGACATGCTTTGGTACTTCCACTGGTTCCTGTACCACCAGAACGGAAGCTCCTTTTTCTGCCACCTCTTTTGCATAGGTGTGACCATCTGAAACAGCGCCTTTGATGCAAAAAAATAAAGAATCCGGCCCTGCTTTTCTGGAATCAAATACCACACTGGATATTTCTTTATCTGTAGTACCTTGGAGACACTGATAATCCAGCTGCTCCAATAAGTCTGTTAATTTTTTCATAATTTTCATTCCCCTTTCTCTTCATGGGTAAATCTATTCTTTAGCATAACATAAAAAGGGGAGAAGGGGCAAGCCCTTCTCCTATCCTCTTTCAAACAGCTTTCCTGCCACATGTTCCCCAAACCAGGAAACTACCGGTCCAAGCGTCAGTACCATGAGTACTGTAATCGCACCTAATTTCATGCCTAACAATATCCCCATCATGGTTGCAGCAGTGTCCCATAACATACGAATCCAACGAAAAGACAGCTTTTTTGCCCGTTTCGCTATAATAAACGGAACAGCATCATAAGGAGCCATTCCCAGTTGAGCAGTCATATAGACAGCTGCAGTAAGCACAAACACAGCCAGCGCTCCTGCCAGAATCACCAGTCGAAGCATCATGGGCATAGGATTGTGAAAAATTTCTATTTGGTCCCACACACTACCAAAAAAATCAGCTACATAACCAATTGCCGTCATATTTACCAGTGTTCCCAAGCCAATGAGATTTTTCTGAAAAAGAAACGTAATCAGAAACAAAATAACATTCATAAGAAGCTGCCATGTTCCAAATGACATGTGAAGGGCAGCTGCAAATCCTCGGTTCATAAAAGAAAATGGGTCTGTTCCCATATCCACTAAAATCAAAAAAGACAACGACACACCCATAAGAAAAATAGCTGTCATCATACAGAAAATCCTCCACAACCCCTGAGGTTCTGTATACTTTTTTAACACTTCTTTCACTTTATCCATCTTTTTCTTTCCTTTTCCCTGCTGTTATGAATTTGGAACAAACAGTTCCAGCTTCTCAAATATCGCCTGCACTACTTCCTCATATTCTGGTAAATGCTGTGCTTTTTTTATTTTCTTCAAGTATTTCCTACCCTCTGGAAATAAATTCCCCATATAATACCAAAGTTCTTTCATCTTAAACAGCACTGCTCTGTCTCCATCCATGACTTCCTCATAGCCCTTACACAGCTTATCATGAAAGACTTTCAGTTCCTCTTTTTCAAGTACTTTTCCACCTTGCAGTTGTCTTACCAATGCAGGATTCAACAACAGTCCTCTTCCAAGCATAACTGCTCTAGTATCTGGAAATTCCTCTGCAAATCTTTTAAAATCCCCTTCTGTAAACAAATCTCCATTATAACAAAGTGGATTTTTACTGCCTAGAACAGCTTCCTTATAACATTTCATTCTTGGTTTGTTTTTATAATAATCTGTCTGAACCCTAGGATGGATAATCAGTTCTTCCAAAGGATAGTCATTATAAATTTCCAACAGTCTGGAAAACTCCTTTGCCTCTTCTTTTCCGATTCTGGTTTTGATAGAAACCTTCATATCCAACTCCCGAAAAATATCTTCCAGAAAGCGGTGAAGTTCTTCTGGAAACTCCAAAAAACCAGATCCTTTTTTCTTGGATACCACAGTGCCAGAGGGACAACCCAAGTTTAAATTCACCTCTGTATACCCGCATTCCTGAAGATTTCTAGCTGTTTTTACAAAATCTTTTGCAGAATTTGTAAGAATCTGTGGCACCAGAGGGATTCCTTTATTATTCTCTGGCAGCACATCCCTCTTCTCTCTTGGTGTCATGGCTTTTTTCTGACTGGGTGTTAAAAACGGAGTGAAATATTTATCCATTTCTGGAAAGCATTCTTTGTGAACGCGCCTAAATACATGGCCTGTAATTCCCTCCATGGGGGCAAAATAATAGAGCATAATTCATTCTCCTTTTGGGAATATCTTCCGCTGCTCATTATAACATACTCCTCTTGTTTCGCAACTTCTTTTTACATAAAATTCTTTACAAAAAAATACCAGACAACCTTTGTCATCCAGTGTTTCTTGTTCAGCTACTGCATCTTTCCGAATTAATTCTGTTTTCCAAAAAGCCGTTCCCGCATCTTGCTCCACATGCTTACCAGAAAATACTCATAAGCCTTGTCATAGAGAAATAGTGCCACTTGACCTCCCAGTAAGAAAACCAGCATCATGGTCTTGGGAATCTCTCCTGCAAACAAAAGTTTTGGAAATAAAAACAGCACAGGAACATACATGATATTAAAAATCAAAAATTTCCCTGTTATAAACATTCTCTTTCTGTGATTCCAATCGGGATGTTTTCCTAACCATTGCCAGAGAAATTCAATACCAAGAACATAAAATCCCATCATAGCATAAGTAAGCACATACAACTTCTGTGGCGCCAACAAAAATCCCAGAACGGTACACCCCAGAAAAAAAGCGGCACCATATCCAAGTCCATACTCCTTGATAATAATTCCCACAAAAAACGCTGCTGCAGCCAGGAAAAATAAAGTACTAAACTCAAGAATCCCACTTAAAATCATAAGAACTACAGAAAGAGCCATCAAAAGCCCAGATACTGCTGTTTTTTTTGCATTTACATGCATGAGCACAAATCCCCTCCCATACATTCACAAAGACTGTCTGCACACCACATATCACAACAGAAATTGCCAGTTCCACAACCCCCGCCTCCATTGTTTGCATAAGGATAACCTCCGCCTTGCTGATAACGGTTGCTGTTCCACTGAAGACGGTTCACCAGATTAGCATACTCCGGATTTCCCGGATCCATACTCTGAGCCTGTCTTGCCATATTTAATGCATTTACATTATTTCCCATGCCCATATTGGCACAAGCGCTCAAATAATACCACTGGGCATTGCGGTTCTGCATTCTGGACAATACATTTAATGCCTGCTGATATTGACGTCCATTAATATAGTTATAAGCAGCCTGAAATTGCAAATCATCCTGGCTAGAAGCTGTGTTCTGGTAGCTTCTTGCCCCCTGATTGCCATAGCCGCTCTGATATCCCCCGTCCCGTTCCTTCATAATCTGGTCATAAGCTTCCTGCACTTCTTTAAATTTTTCCTCTGCCAAACCTGCCAGTGGATTATCCACATAGGAATCCGGATGATATTTCCTGCTTAAATCCCGATATGCTCGTTTAATTTCATCATTGGATGCGTTTGGTGATACGCCTAATACTTCATATGGATTACTTACCATGACTTTTTTCTTTCTCCTGTCTTTCTTTTTGTATTTTGTTATATTTTGCCCATACGCCGCTGTATAAAATATTTCGCAGAATCTCTGCTTCATTCAGACATGGCAATTTTTCAAAGGCTGCCGTAGCCTCTGCCATCATCATGATCAGGACCTGACGTATGGTTTCCTCATAAGTATCTCTATCCCGACATTTTCTACTCACTGCTTTTAAAGGATTATAGGAATTGGTTTTTAAGTCCTTTGGAAGGTCATCATAGGCATCCATGATATAAATAAATTTCCCAAGATAAAATCCAAATTTCCGCAGCTCTTCTTCCCATCTATCTTCCTTCCACACAAACAGCTCTTCCATCAAGGTTCCAAAAGCTCCTGCTACGACATCCAGGTTTTCTTCCCCTGCCTGTTCATACTTTGCCAAAACCTTAAGCTGCTTCTGAATAACATGAGACTGACGCCTATATTCTCGGCTGATAAGTTCTGCTTTTTTGCGAAAAAGACGCATTCCAGCTGCCCCTGCCAGACTATTATCATCCTTTCTGTCATCCTCAAATTTAAAATACGTAAGAAGAATGTTCATCTTTGCTCCATATTCTGTAAGTTCATTTTGCAGCATGGGAATTTTCTTCACAGGATGCAATGGACAATGGGATGCCAGCTCCTGGGTATCTGCTTCATACAAGGAAGTAAGGAGCGTCACTAAAAAGGTCATATCATAGGTAAGCGTCATCCTTCCCCGAAACCCATATTCTTCCTTGAGCTTGCGGCACAACCCGCAATAATAAGCCTTATAACGGTAAAATTCCTTTACCTTAAGCTCCGGTTTATCAATCGTTACATATCCAAACATGTTTCTTAATGCCTTTCTGCAAATTAACATAGATAAAATCCGTATCATAGCATTATACTATACCTTTTTTTAAATTACCATCCCTTCTTTTTTATTTATGATATTTTCACAGATTCTTCACGATTTTTTCTGGTTTCTAATTTGACCTTTTTCTGGTTTTCCATTATACTTTATATAGATTTATTTTTATACGAAAGAAGGATTTTAGTTTGAACATTACTCACAAAGATTTAATACAAAAACAAGAATCTCAGGATAACAACACGATTTTGTATCCTGAGCGTTTTATTCAAAATACGGATAAATACAATTCACTGATGATGATGTACCGCTGTGCTATCCGAGAAATTAGTACGAAACTAGAAGTTTTGGACGATGAATTCTCAGTAAAATACAAAAGAAATCCCATTTCTTCTATTAAGAGCCGTATCAAACAGCCGGAGAGTATTTACCGAAAATTGAAAAAGAAGGGGTATGATTTTACAGAAAGAAACATTCGGGAGCAGTTAAACGATGTAGCTGGTATTCGTGTTACCTGCCCCTTTATTAATGATATTTATACTGTGGCAAAGTTGCTTGCTGAACAAGATGACATTACGGTTCTTCGTATTAAGGATTATATTCAAAATCCAAAAGAAAATGGATATCGAAGCTATCACATGATTGTAGAAATTCCTGTATTTTTTGCTGAAGGAAAGACACCTATGCGGGCAGAGGTGCAGATTCGTACCATTGGCATGGACTTTTGGGCCAGTTTGGAGCATCAACTCCGATATAAAAAGGAACTGGGTGACAATGCCCAGTATGAGTTAATTACCAGAAAATTATCCGAATGTGCTCATGCTATTACAGCTACGGATAATCAGATGCAGGATATCAAAAATCTAATCGGAGAATACACCGATTTCTAGCCTAGAATTTTTTCTAGTAAAAGGCAGAAAATTTCTCACAGATGAGACCATTTCACAAAACTGCCTTTAGGAATACTGGTGCAGGCTGAGCCAGAACTGTATCAATATTCCTAAAGGTGTCCATATTACTTCATCTGTCAGAGGTTTCCTACCCTTTATTTTCCAAAACTACATGCCGGATAATGACAGCTTTCGCATCCAAGGCACAGTCCCCCATGCCCTAACGTTGTTAAATCTCGTCTTGTAACAGGCACACCGGCCACTACCCTTGGCAGCACCAAATCAAAAATCGTCGTTTTTGCATACATAACACATCCAGGCAATCCCATAATGGCAGTTCCATCTTCAAAATAAGCCAGACAGAACATGGCTCCCGGTAATACCGGCGCCCCATAAGCAACCACTTCAGCCCCTGTCGCTTTAATAGCGCCAGGCGTTTGGTCATCTGGATCCACACTCATGCCCCCTGTGGTTAAGATTAACTGGCATCCCTTTTTCTTCATGTCCAGAATAGCCTCCGTAATCTTTTCTTTGTCATCTCCAAGTGTTACATGCTGTATCACCTGTACTCCATACTCTTCCAGCTTCTTCACCACCACTGGTGTAAAGGTATCCTGGATCCTTCCATAGAAAACCTCATTTCCTGTAGTAACAATTCCTGCCTTTAAATTCCTGTACGGCAAAAGTTGGCACAATGGCTCCTCTCCTGCTACTAATTTCACCTGTTCCATCTTTTCCTTCGCAATCACCAGGGGAATCACTCTGGTTCCCAACAATTTATCCCCTGCTTTTACTGGAGTATTGGTATGACGAGTCGCAATCATCACCTGCTCAATATCATTAATGGCATGTAAACGTTCCACGTCCACCTGAAACAGACCATCACACTGCGCCTTCAGCTCAATTTTGCCTTCTTTTACTGCTGATGCTTCCATGTGTTCATTTTGGCATACTTGCCTTAAAATCTCTGCTGCTTCATTTTCATGATACATGGTATCATCTTTTTCCCATACATAGAGGTTATCTTTTCCAAGACTTAATAAAACTGGAATATCCTCTTTTGTCACTACATGGCCTTTTCTAAATCTGGCATCTTTGGTTACTCCTTTGATAATTTGCGTAATATCATGACAAAGTACCTGTCCCTCTGCTTCTTGTGTTTTGATTAATTTCATATTCTGCTCCTTTTCCTACTGATACAGTAATAATACATTTGGGGGTGCAATTCCAAGATGTTCCGGCATCTGTCCTGCCCATCGTTCCTTGGAAAGCCGCCACCATAAATCCTGAGCTCCTGCAGCTTGATTTTTATATCGAAACATCACGGTAGTCTCAAAGGGCTCTTCCATTACTTGGGAAAACTGTACTGCATATACATTTTCTCTTCCTTTGGGGTGAAAGTAATGAGCTCGGATTCCCACTGCACAAATATTTTCTTTTACTGGCTTTGCTGTTTTTAGTGAAATCCCCCATTCTGGAACCTCTACCTCATATTCTCCTGTCTTTACAGCCGCCGCAATATTTTTACACCCAGTAAGAGCAGCGCCTATCCTGCTTCCAGGATTTGCAAAAACCTCTTTGGTATTTCCCTTTTCTAAAATCTGTCCTCCATCAATCAAAGCTACCTGATTACAGAGATGATATACTTCATCCCTGCTATGACTTACAAAAATGACATCTCTCTTGAATTTTTTCAATATTTCCAGAATTTGAATCTGTAATTGGTCTCTTAAATAAGAATCCAAGGCACTAAAAGGTTCATCCAACAGTAATAATTCCGGCTCACTTACCAAAATTCTGGCAAGAGCTACTCTCTGCTGCTGACCTCCACTTAATTGTGCCGGATACTGTCCCAAAAGCTCCTGAATCTGAAAAAGTTCTGTTATTTCTAACAGTTTCTTTTTTCTCTGTGTGGAATTTTTTTCTCTGTGAAGCCCACAAAGTATATTTTTTTCCACTGTCATATTGGGAAACAATGCATAATTCTGAAACAAATACCCCACTCTTCTCTTTTGAGGCGGAAGATTGATCCTTTTTTCACTGTCAAACAGAACCTGATCATTTAACACGATTCTTCCTTTATCCGGTGTAAGAATCCCTGCAATCAGTTTTAAGGTCATACTCTTCCCACTGCCAGAAGCACCAAGCATTCCCAAAATCCCCTGGGAATGTTCCAATTGCACTTTCAACTGAAAACTTCCATAATCCTTGCTCACATCCACCAAAAGACTCATAGCTTCACCGCCCTTCTGTTTCTGGTTTCCAGCATATTCACCACCAAAAGAATCACGGTAGAAATCCCAAGGTTTACCATAACCCATACAAAAGCTCCTGCTTCGTCATTGGTTCTCCAGAACTGATATACCGTTGTGGAAATAGTAGCTGTCTTTCCAGGAATATATCCAATGAGCATACTGGTAGCTCCATATTCCCCCAGGGCCCTTGCAAAAGCCAGAACCGTTCCTGCCAAAATTCCCTGACGGCAAGCTGGCATCCGTATCTTCCAGAAAATATAGGTATTAGACAAACCAAGGGTCTGCCCTGCATAAGCCAATGTCTCATCAAAACTTTCAAAAGCTCCCCTGGCTGTACGGTACATGAGGGGAAAAGCCACCACTGCCGAAGCAAGAATTCCACCATACCAGGTCATAACAATCTGAACTCCAAAGTGAGACAAAAATACCCCCATAGGACGCTTCACTCCAAAAAGCAAAAGCAAAAAATAACCACAAACAGTAGGAGGCAAAACCATGGGCAAGGTAAACAGTACATCCAGAATCCCTTTGAGCCATCTGGGAAGTTTTGCCACATAATAAGCAGCAAAGATTCCCACAAAAAAAACAATCACACAGCTAACTGCTGCAATCCGAAGTGAATTCCAAAGGGGATACCAGTCCATCTTATCCCTCCTGCTTCACTGGTGAAAAGCCCACCTCTTCAAAAATTTTCATGGCTGCTTCTGTCTGTAAATAGTCTAAAAACTCCTGAGCCTCTTCTTGATGTGTACTGGTTTTCAACACACTGGCCGGATAAATCACCTGTCCACACATCTGAGGCGTTGCAGCATCTGAGACTGTTAATCCTGCTGAATAAGCGTCTGTACAGTAAATAACACCACAATCCACACTTCCCTCTGAAATCTGGGTTGTCACTTCCTTTACATTACTTCCATAGGAAATTTTGCCTGCCCCTGCCAGCTCCTCTTCCTGCAGGCCATAATATTCCAGAATTTTCTGAGTATACTGTCCTACCGGTACATCTTCATTTCCCATAGCCATTAAAATATCTTTACTTTTTAATGCCTCTGCCAAAGCATCAAAATTCTGAATATCCTCCTGACTTCCTTCTGCCACACAAAGAGTTACTTTATTTTCCAAAATATCTGTTCTGGATTCTTCCAACACATAATCCAAGCCTTCTGTATTTACTTCTGAAGTTGCCTGAATATCTAGCTGGTCCATTTGTTTCTGCCCAGCAGAAATAAACAAATCACAGACTGCCCCTTCCTGAATCTGGGTCTTTAAGGTTCCTGAAGAATCAAAGTTAAAGCTGACTTTTACCTCAGGATGCTCTTTGCTGTAAAGTTCTCCGATTTCTGTCAGAGTCTCCGTCATAGAGGCTGCTGCAAAAACGGTCAGCTCCACAGACTGGGCACTCTCTTTTTCCCCATCTGCTGCCTGCTCCTGAACCTTCTTTTCTTCCCCTGTTTTTTCTGTGTCCTTACTTTCCTGTTGGTTCTGCAGCCCTCCTGTACAAGCTGTCATCACCATTGCCATAACCAGGGTAAGCACCAATGATACTGTTCTTGTCTTCATAGGCTTTACTCCTTTCTTTTTCAGAAAAAATAGAAAATGTCTTGCATTTTCAGTGCGTGGATTTACACGCTCTTGTCTTTTATACTCATTAGAATATAAAAGTATCGTATCAGAATTTTCTTTATTTTTCAATCTTACTCTTTTTAATATATAAATAAAAAACTACTCTACAAAATCCCTATACCTGATTGTGATTTCATAGAGCAGCTTCTATTATTTTATTTATTTTGTTGTTCCTATAAACTCATGCAGCAGTGCTTTACTTTTTTCAAAATAGTTCTGTATCTCATTGTTTTTTCCCAGCTTTGAATCTTCATACATCAAACGCATGGTAACCACCATATCTTCCATGGAGGTTGGACTTCCCAGTTCTTCAAAACCTTTGCACTCCTCAATGTTGACGGTTTCCTCTTCTTTGGGGAATGCATCCATTTCTAAAAACTTCTTATAGTTGTCTTCGCTCAAGAAGTAAAGCATACTGGTTCCTTCCTGCAAATCCACTGTAAGCTTTGTCTGGCTGGCAGCATACATCTGTGGATCAAATCCAGCAGCATCCTCTCCTGGAAGGAAATAGTCTGCCACCTGTACATGAACCTCGCCATCCTCATTTAAGTCTTCTGCTCGTTCCTCAAACCATTTCTGTAAAGCCGCTTTATCTTCTTCTGGAACTGCATGGTTTCCTACTATACTGACACAATAATCATAATCAATTTTGGCCATCATATCTTTTGCAAAAATAATAATGCACACTAGAACAAATACTCCTGCCAGAACATGATACTTGTAATAATACCAGAAATTTTCCCATTTCTTCTTTGCTTCTTCATTTCCCTGTACTTTCTTCATATCTCTTTCGTCCTTTTCTTTCTACATTCCATTGAAAAGCATTTTAGCACGTTTCCTGTAGACTGAAAAGGAGTAAAGGGAAAGTTTATGGTATTTTTAGATTTTCACACTTCACTTCTCTCTTGCATATACTGAACAGAAAGTATTACCCGGAGTATAAAAATGGCTTATAAGATTATGGTGGATGCTGGTCACGGGGGTGCCGATTTAGGTGCAACCTATGAGGGACGGCAGGAAAAAGATGACAATCTGAACCTGGCACTTGCTGTTGGGAAAATATTATCACAAAACGGCGTGGATGTGGAATACACCAGAACAACAGACATATACCAAACCCCTTTTGAAAAAGCTCAAATGGCTAATTCCTCAAATGCAGATTTCTTTCTTTCCTTTCATCGAAACTCCAGTCCTCTTCCAAACCAGTATAAAGGCACAGAAGTACTGGTCTACGATAAATCTGGTCAAAAACTAGATATGGCAGAAAATATCAATGGGGCCCTTGGAGAATTAGGCTTCCAAGATTTAGGTGTGGAAGCACGACCTGGTTTGGTTGTTTTACGCCGTACCAAAATGCCAGCGCTTCTCATTGAAACTGGCTTTCTGAATACAGATGAAGATAATGAACGATTTGATACCCAGTTTCAGGAAATTGCTCAGGCCATTGCTTCTGGTATTCTTGGAACTCTGGACGAAGAAGCTTTAGAACAAGACTCTGAAAACCATGCCATCTATTATCGTGTGCAAACTGGAAGTTTTCGTAATCGTTCTAATGCAGACCGTATGCTTTACGAACTTCTGGACCGTGGCTTTCCAGCCTTTCTCTTACATCAAGATGGTTTCTATAAGGTTCAGGTAGGCGCTTTTCGCGTCCTTGAAAACGCTGTAAAAATGGAACAATCTCTGCGCAAAGCAGGATATAGCACCTTCTTAGATGCTGCTCCTCCTTCCTACTAAATCTTCTAAAGAATGTACTTTTTCCTTGTCCTTACTACCTGAAACTGCTACAATAACAAAAGAGAGGGTTGTCGTTTTATGCGGCATCCCTAAAAAACATTGAAACAACAGGCAGGTGGACAATGTATTATTTTATTGTAAATCCAAATTCCCGTTCCTGTCATGGATTACATTTATGGCAGGAGGCAGCAAGTATTTTAAACTATAAGCAAATTGAATATAAAGTTTTTTTCACAGAATATCAAGGACACGCTATGACCTTGGCAAAGCAGATTGCAAATTTGCAGCAGCCTTGTATCCTTGGTGTGTTAGGCGGTGATGGAACCTTAAACGAAGTAATCAATGGCCTCATGGACACTGACTTTTCTCACATTACTTTAGGATATATTCCTACTGGTTCTGGAAATGATTTTGCCAGAGGTCTTGGACTTACCACAGATGTGCGTTCCTGTGTGGAACGGCTTTTAAATCCCAGCGAAATTGTTTCTCTGGATATTGGACAAACAAGGACCCCTGACTTTTCCAGATATTTTCTGGTAAGCAGTGGAATCGGATATGATGCTGGTATCTGTGCGGAAGTGTCCGTAACACCTATGAAAAAATTCTTTAACCGTCTTGGGCTTGGAAAACTCACTTATGTTGTGGTAGCTCTAAAGCAATTAATTGCCTATACTCCCTGTCCCATAACACTTCGTGTGGACCATGAAGAAGTCTTTCATTTTCCCATGTTCTTTTTCCTTGCTGCCATGAATCTGCAATACGAAGGAGGCGGTGCAAAATTTTGTCCAGATGCCTCCTATGATGACGAACTTCTGGATTTCTGTCTTCTTGGAAAGCTTTCTAAGTGGAAGGTGCTTACTTTATTTCCCACCGCCTTTTTTGGAAAACATATTCTCTTTAAAGGCGTACATATAAAACGTTGTCACCACATGGAAGTGATTACAAAAAAACCTCTTCCCATCCACTGTGATGGAGAAGTTCTAGGAAATGTCAATCAGGTCACCTTCACACTCAGCGAAAAAAAACTTAAAACCATCAAAAGATAAAGGGGGCATGTACTATGAAGCTGCTATGGCTCATTGCATTGATACTGTTTTTTCTTTTCTGTCTTTATTTTTACTGTATTATGCCAAATATGCAGAGGAAAAAAGAAGTAAAAACCTTTCTCCACTGCCTGTTTGCTCACAGAGGTCTTTTTACACCTGATCAGCGTATCCCTGAAAATTCCATGGCTGCCTTTTCCAATGCGATCCAACAGGGCTATGGTATTGAATTAGATATTCAACTCACCAAGGATAACCAGGTAGTTGTATTCCACGACCACACACTATCCCGCATGTGTGGCATCGATCTTCCGGTTTGTGAAATGACTTATGAAGAATTACAGCAAATATCTCTAGGACATACCCAAGAGAAGATTCCTCTCTTCCAAGATGTTTTAACCTTAGTTCATGGACAGGTTCCTTTGTTGGTAGAAATCAAGCTTCCCTGTCTGAACACCCGCACCTGTCTGCTTGCGGACCAGCTTCTTATGAACTATCCTGGAGATTACTGTATTGAGTCCTTTAATCCTCTGGCCCTGCGCTGGTATAAAAAACATCGCAAACAAGTAGTGCGCGGACAACTCTCTGCTAATTTAACACGTCCAGTTGCCGAAGGAGGATACTTTTTATCCTTTTTGGTGAAATACTTGCTGCTGAATTTTTTAGGCAGACCAGACTTTATTGCCTATTGTTACAAAGACCAGCACAATGTTAGTTTTCTACTAAATAAATGTCTCTACCATGCGCCTACATTTGCCTGGACCATTCGCTCCGAGACTGTATTTGAACAAAATCTGACACGATTTGATTCCATTATTTTTGACAGTTTTATTCCTGTCCAGAAACCTGAAGCATAACATAAACATCCTGTGTAATTTCTAAAACTACTATAAACTGCATTGTAGTAAAAAAATGACTGTGCTATAATAGCAGGTATTAAAAAGAGGTGTTAAACCGGAATCGAGAGGTGTTACTGTGAATTTTCTAAAAAAATACCGTCATACTTGGATTATCCCTGTCTATGGAATCCTATATATGCTGGCATTCCGCTATGTGGAGCAACGCAATGTACAACCTAATATTATCCACGTCAAGCTAGATGATTATATTCCTTTCTGTGAATATTTTATTATTCCCTACCTTCTGTGGTTCTTTTACATTGCCGCTACTGTAATTTACTTCAGCTTTATTAACAAGGACAAAAAAGAATATTGGCAATTAATCTGCACCTTGGGAATTGGTATGACTTTATTCATTCTGATATCTCTGATTTATCCAAATGGACAAAATCTCAGACCCCAGTTAAGCGGCGACAGTATTTTTATCCGCCTGGTACAAAGTCTCTATCTTGTGGATACACCTACCAACATTCTTCCCAGTATTCATGTATTTAACTCTGTGGCCTGCTGTATTGCTATTTTCCGCCACAAAGCCTTTAAACAACATAAACTATTCCTGGGTGGTGTTTGGCTTCTCACAGTCCTGATTGTTCTGGCAACTGTATTTTTAAAACAACATACGGTTGTTGATGTATTAGCTGCATTTGCCTTGAATCTGGTTTGCTACCAGCTTCTGTACCGGTTTAAAACTGTCAGTGCAAAAGAAATGATACAGGCATAAAGAAAAACAAAAAACCGTGACACAGAAGAACGTTTTCCTGTTCTCCTGTGTCACGGCAATTTTTTTAATTAAATCCGTATAATTTCTGTACTACTTTATAAATTGCTACCGCTGTTTTTCTGCCGCTTCCTCCTGGAAGATTTACACCTCTTCCCAAGATTCCCATATGAAGTTTCCGGTAAATACGTATATCCGCATTTTTTAAATATTTCCATAAATCTTTCTTCTTGTTCAAGTTCTCTTCTGTTCCAGAACGAATCAGCATAATGGAAGAAACCGCCATAATAATATCCAGATATCGAAGCATATACCGCCTGATATTCTTTTCAACATTTTTCGCTTCAGCAATGGTATCAATCATGATACGGTTCACCAAAAGCTGCTGATCAATTCTGCGAATCATAACATCTTCATGAACAGACTGGTCTTCTCGTCCAATAAAATAACGGTAAAAATTCACATCCATATAATACAAAGTCTTTACATAGGGAAGTGGCTGATAAACAAAAAGATTATCCACATAAAAAGTATGTTTTGGCAACTCCAGTTTGCAGTCTCTTAGCAGTCCTGTACGGTAAATTACAGAATGCATCAAAATATATTTCCCTACAGGCATTCTTCCCATTTCCTTCCAGGTAAAAATCTTATTTTCCGGCATATAGTTTTTATACCGCATCACTTTTTTTCTCTTTGCTCCCTGCTTTTCATAGACAAAATTACTAATCATCATGTCTAAAGTCTGAGGTCCACCTGTAAGTTCACGCAGTTTATCTAAAATAGCCAAATATGCTTCTTTATTCACCCAGTCATCACTATCTACCACTTTAAAATACAGCCCAGTAGCATTCCTAAGCCCTGTATTCACTGCTTCTCCATGGCCTCCGTTTTCCTGATGAACGGTCTTTACAATATTCGGATACTTCGCAGCGTACTCATCTGCAATAGCTGCTGTATCATCCTTTGAGCCGTCATCTACAATTATAATTTCCACTAAATCCTTACCCTCTAAAAGAGAATCAATACAATTTTTCATATACTCTTGGGAATTATAGCAAGGTACTGCAATTGATAATAATTTCATCTAAAAGTCCTCCTCAATGTATTTTCTGTAAGCCCCAAATGCAGCAGGAATAGGATATTTTCCCTTAGATTCTTTTTTATCTACAAATATCAAATCGCCTACTTTTTTTTCTTCTGTGGAAGCTACTTTAATAAAATATCCTTTCATATGCCACTCTACATGAGAAAAAATATGCTTTGCTTCTCCAGCATCTGCTATGTGAAGAGGAATGAGAGACAAGCCTTCTACATAAGATAGAATTTCTTCTCTGTTTAGATAGCCTTCCTGGTTAGGAAGTTCATATAGCCCCGCCAGAAGTCCTTTTGATGGACGTTTATGAATAGCAAATTCCTGGCCATTTTGGATAACCAAAACTGTTTTTTCTTCAATTTTCCTCTGTTTTTTTGGTGCTTTTTTTGGATATTCTAAAACAGTTCCTGAAGCCCTGGCCTTGCAAAACTGCGCTACTGGACACACTTCACATTTTGCCATTCCATTTGGCACACACACAGTTGCTCCAAGCTCCATAAGGCTTTGGTTAAAGTCTCCTGGACGGTCCTTTGGCATAACTTCCCGAAGTTTTTCTTCTATTTTTCTCTTCATGGACTGTTTCAAAATATCTTCTGGATCCTCTGTAATTCTAGTAATCACCCGAAGGACATTTCCATCCACTGCCGGTTGCGGTATTCCATAAGCAATGGAAGACACCGCGCCTGCTGTATAGCTTCCAATTCCAGGAAGTTTTAACAATTTTTCATAGTCTGCAGGCAAGTTTCCTCCATATTCTTCCATTACTTCTATGGCTGCCTTCTGCATATTTTTCACTCGGTTATAGTAACCCAGACCTTCCCACAATTTTAACAGGCGTTCCTCTTTACAAGCTGCCAAATCTGCTACTTCTGGCAATGCCTGGGTGAAGCGGGCATAATAAGATTTTACTGCTTCTACCCTGGTCTGCTGCAACATAATTTCTGATATCCATACATGATATGGCGTAGGGTTCTGACGCCACGGAAGAATTCTTTTATTTTCATCAAACCACTGTAAAAGCGGCTCTACAATCTGTTCTAACATACTGACTCCTGTTCTTCCTCTGCTTCTTCTTTTCCATTTACATAAACCCTAACAGGTTTCGCCAGATTTATCAAGTCTTTTCTTACCTGACAGGTATAAGCTAAAATATGAACACCTGCTTTTTCTGCTTCTGAAAGCGCCATTCCAAACTCTGGATGCGTGGCGTAGTTCGGTTCAAAATATACTACATTTTCCATTTGTATTACAAATATAATGTACGCTTCATATCCATCTTTTATGCACCTGCACAATTCTTTTATATGTTTCACTCCTCTTTGGGTTGGAGCATCTGGAAACCGCACCACACCATTCTCTTCCAGTGTCACACCCTTTACCTCCATAAAAATTTTTCTTTCTCCTGTTTCAATGTAAAGGTCGAATCTAGAACTTCCATAAGACACTTCCCTCTTCACCCTGGCTTCTTTTCCGAATAAATTCCCTTGTAAAAGCCACTCTTCCACTACTCGGTTGGGAATCTGGGAATCCATATTAATCAGACGATTTCCCTTCTGTACTGCGATTAAATCATATTGTGTTTTTCTGTTTGGGTTGTCACTTTTTTCCAAAAAAACGGGGGCACCGGAAACTAATAATTCCCGGCACCGCCCTGTATTTTTCACGTGACAGACCACTTCTTCTCCCTTTAACTTCACTATCGCAATAAAGCGATTGGGACGTTTCAGAAAGATTCCTTCCTCTATATTCTGGTATCTCATAAGTGCTGTCTCCTATTTTATTAAGTTTCCGAAAGACCCTGATAGATTTCTTTGACACTTTTAAAAATATACGTTGGTTTTACCTCTCCATTTTGAATATCTTCCATGGAAGCTTCCCCTGATAAAACACAGATGGTATCTACCTTGGCCCTTTCACCGGTTTTAATATCTGTGTACAGACGATCTCCTACAATCACGGCTTCTTCAGGACGTTTGTTTAATTTTTTCAATACACAGTTTACCATAATTGGCTCTGGCTTTCCAATAAAAAATGGCTCTTTTCCCGTAGCATTTTTCAGCATAATGCTCATAGAACCACAGTCTGGAATATAACCAAAACTGACTGGACAGACCAAATCTGGATTGGTTGCCAGATATGCTACATTTCTCCCAAGCATAATACAGGTATTGCGGATTTTTTCAGAAGTATTTTCTGTATCAAACCCAATCAAAACCACTGTCGCTCTGTCATCTACTTCTGTTACCACCTCAATGCCAGCTTGGCGAAGCTCTTGAACCAAAGAGGCTGTTCCCATACAATAAACCACTTGTCCTGGATACTGTTCCTGAAGATACATGGCTGTTGCCTGACTGGACGTATAAAAGTTTTCCTTATCCGCCTCAATGCCCATGTTTCTTACCTTTTCCACATAGTCTTCTACTGATTTTGAGGAATTATTGGTAATAAAAATGTATTGACCGCCCTGCTCTCTAATGGCTGTTAAAAATTCCAATGTTCCATCAAAAATCTCATTTTCATTATAAATAGTTCCATCCATATCTAACAAATATAATGTTTTTTCCTTTAATTTTTCTGCATTCCTTCCTGTATAATCCAGCATGTGTTTCTCCTTATTCCGCCTGTACATTCCTGGTAGCCACTAAATCCACTCCCGTATAACAGATATTTTCTGCCACGATATCTCCTATGGCTATGGGTGCCTTTACTTCTATGGATTTTAAGACTTCTGCACATTCTTTTACCTTTTCTTTTGGAATAGCAGAAGCTGTTTTTACAGAAACTACCGGTATGGTTCCACCACTTACTCGCACACTAGAAGTTAAGATACGAACTGGCGCTGTTACTTCTTTTTCTGCATATTCTTTCCCTTTAGGACAAGTATTTCCTTCTACTTTTGTTACTCTTTTCTGTTCCAGAGTTACAGTAAGACTGCATCCCAAAGGGCAGTTGATACAGATTAATTCTCTTGTTTCCATTCTTCTGCCTCCTCTATTTTCATAACAATTTTATCCAATTCTCCAACTGCTGTCAAATCTGATTTTTTCAATATCACCT
Source organism: uncultured Bacillota bacterium (assembly GCA_905200905.1). Classification (GTDB taxonomy): domain Bacteria; phylum Bacillota; class Clostridia; order Lachnospirales; family Lachnospiraceae; genus Blautia. Next base: position 5,424 of record CAJKMA010000019.1, on the reverse strand, counting down.
GTTCCATTTCTCCTGGTGCCATCTTTCTTTTCTTCTTATGAATGATTCGCTTTTCTCCCAGATATACACTGATATATACATCTCGATAGACCGCTCCTACTCGAAATCTTACCGTAAGTTTATCTTCCATACGTTCTGGTCGTATAAGCTGAGGTACACTATAACGGATACCATCTCTTGTATCAATGGAAATTCCCTGAACCTCTTTTTCCTTTCCATCTTTCTCCCATTTGCGAATATACTCAGCTGCATGGATTCCTGCCTTTGCGGCCTCTTCAGAAACATAATCTACCAAATCATGGACATGTAATACGTTGCCACAGGCAAAGACACCTGGTACATTGGTTTCTAAACTTTCATTTACCACAGGACCAGAAGTAATACGGGACAATTCTACTCCCATATTTCCAGATAACTCATTCTCTGGAATCAGCCCACAGGATAACAAAAGAGTATCACAGGAATAAAATTCTTCTGTTCCTGGTATGGGTTTCCTGTTCTCATCTACTTGTGCCAGAGTAATTCCTGTCACCCGTTCTTTTCCCTGGATATCTACTACGGTATGACTTAATTTCAAAGGAATCTGAAAATCTTCCAGGCATTGCACAATATTTCTTTGAAGTCCGCCAGAATAAGGCATTAATTCTGCCACAACTTTTACTTTTGCCCCCTCCAAAGTCATTCTTCTGGCCATAATCAGTCCAATATCACCTGAGCCAAGGATAACCACTTCCCGACCAGGCATATACCCTTCCATATTTACCAGTCTTTGTGCTGTTCCTGCTGTATAAATTCCTGCTGGACGATATCCCGGAATATTAAGAGCACCTCTTGGGCGTTCTCTGCATCCCATTGCCAAAATCACTGCTTTTGTCCGCAAGAAAAGCAATCCATCCTTCCTGTTCATAGCTGTGACAATTTTTTCTCTTTTCTCTTCCGTAATATCCAGTACCATGGTATTCAGTTTATAAGGAACCTGGTATTCATCTGCCTGGTCAATAAAACGTTGTGCATATTCTGGTCCTGTGAGTTCTTCTTTGAAGGTATGAAGACCAAATCCATTATGAATACACTGATTCAAAATACCTCCTAATTCCCGATCACGCTCTAAAATCAAAACTTTTTCGATTCCTTGTTTTTTTGCGGAAACCGCTGCTGCAAGTCCAGCAGGACCTCCCCCGATAATAATTAAATCATATGTCATCATGACTTCTTCCTCCATCCTTTCAAGTGAAATCCTCTTTTATGACACCCGTAAGCAGTTTTGATCCTCCTCCTGCTTTTGTTAGCTCTAATGGAGATTTACCCAACTCTCTTGCCAGTATCTCCATGGTTCTTGGAGAACAAAAACCAGACTGGCATCTTCCCATTCCCGCTCTAGTTCTACGCTTCACACCATCCAGAGATTTTGCTCCCAATGGTCTTCGGATAGCATTTAAAATCTCTCCTTCTGTGACAGTCTCGCAGCGGCAGATAATATTTCCGTAAGCTGGATTTTCTGCAATTAATGCCTGGATTTCCTCTTTCGATGCCTCTGCCACACAAGGAATATCCTTTCTTGTATTCTGAAAATATTCTTTCTTCTCTGCTCCTAATTTTCTGCTGATTTCCTCTGCCAAATATACACCAATGGCCGGAGCGCTGGACAAACCAGGTGACTCAATCCCTGCCGCATCAAAAAATCCAGGCGCATCCTCTAACTCTCCTAAAACAAAATCCCCTCCTGCTTCTGTAGCTCGAAGTCCTGCAAATGAAGTAATCGTCATATGCAGTGGTAACTTCTCAGCACTAACTCTGGCCTGTGCTGACAATTTTTCGATTCCATAAGACGTAGTCTGAACCCCTTCTTTATCAGAAATATCTTCTGCAGTTGGACCTGCCAAAAGATTTCCGTGAACCGTAGGTGTAATGAGAACTCCTTTTCCCATAGCAGTTGGAAGCTGGAAAATCGTATGAGAAACAAAGGTTCCTGCCTTCTTATCCATGAGACAGTACTCCCCTTTTCTTGGGGTAATAGAAAGTTTATTTCTGCTGACCATGTTGTGGAAAACATCTGCATAAACTCCTGCCGCATTCACAACACAGACTGTCTCAAACACGCCTTTATTTGTCTGAATACAATATCCTTCTGTATTCTTTTTAATCTCCTCCACCTGCGTATTGAATTGAAATTCTACCCCATTTACATTGGCATTTTCCGCCAACGCAATGGTAAGTTTGAATGGACATACAATGCCTCCTGTAGGGGCATAAAGCATGGCTTTTACCTCTTTGGATAGATTCGGCTCCATCTCCCATATTTTTTCTCCCGAAATAATTTCCAGTCCTTGAACCCCGTTTTTCTCTCCCTTTTCTTTCAGCTCCTGAAGCCTTGGTAAATCTTCCAAAGAAAAGCATAAAACCAGGGAACCATTTCTTTTATAAGGAAAATCCAGTTCCTTAGAAAGAGCTTCCATCCTCTTACTTCCCTCTACATTCATTTTGGCTTTCATACTTCCAGGTTTTGCATCAAAACCCGCATGAACAATCGCACTATTGGCCTTTGAGGTTCCACAACATACATCTTCTTCTTTTTCCAGAACCACTGTTTTCAGTTGATATCTAGACAATTCTCTGGCAATGGCGCTTCCAATTACCCCTGCTCCAATTACAACAACATCATACATCTCAATACTTCCTTTCCTTCTCATTTTCATTTCTAAAATTTCCAAATAAAAAAGACAAAGGGAAATAAACATGAACTCCTCCATGTTTTTCCGCTTTGTCTCTATTCTCCAGCGTCTCTTTTTTCTTTTTTACATAAACCATACGGTCTGATTGGTTGTGGATATGGATACAGCACCTGCATTTAAAGCAGCTATAATATCTTCTTTATCCGAAATCAGACCTCCTGCAATCACCGGAACTCTGCTGTTTTGGCAAATACGGCGAATCACCTTAGGCATTACTCCAGGCAGTACTTCAATCATATCTGGATGGACACTTTCCGTCTGTCTGTAAATACTATCAAAAGCAATGGAATCAATAACAAAAAAACGCATAATTGCAAAAAGCCCTTCTTCCTTTGCCTGTCTGATTACCGCAGGTTTCGTAGAAATAATCCCATCTGCATGTGTAACAGATTTCAAATATGTCACTGCTATTTCTCTGCTGCTTAACCCTGTAATTAAATCAAGATGAACAATCACAGTCTTGCCTGCCTGTTTCAGTTGACTTACAATATCACCAATGCTACAAATATCTCCATACAGAACAAATACAATCTGAATCTCTGAATGAATACATTTTTTTAACCCTTCTTCATCTTTAATAGCGGCAATGACTGGACAATTCTCAAATTCTTCCATACATCTGTGAATCATACTCTTCCCCTTTTTCTGCTTCTTACTTCTGTTTTTGTCAGGCAAAGAATAAGACAAGACCAAAAGACCGCCCCTGCAGTCTCTGTTCTTGTCTCTTGCTCTTTTTTTATTATACTACATAACTTTTTTAGTTGCAAGAAAATCCCTGTAAAATTCTTGCATGCTATCTGTAAAAACAAACAATGGGACATCCGGCTTCTATACTTTCATAAAACTTCCCTGCAAAAGAAACTGGAAGGTTAATGCATCCATGAGAACCGCTATACAAATAAATGCTACCGCCAAATTTCCATCTCCAGTTTGCGTCATGAAGCCCAATACCTCCATTAAATGGCATCCAGTAATCCACTGGAGACTCATAGTCATAACTGCCGTCTGGGTTTGGAGCCGGACGTAAAACTTGATTCCGCTGTTTGTAATAAAGATAATACGTTCCCCCAGGTGTTCTCCTGTCTTTATTGTAATAAGTACCCGAAACGAAATCTGTATCCATAATCATAGCGCCATCTTTGTAATACCAAAGATGCTGCGCTGTCAAATCAAGCTCTACATAAGTGTTACCAATATCATTCTCCGCATATGCTACTCCCGCTCTGGCATATATTGGCTCCCTTACCGTATTTACATGACCTTGGATATCTGCAAGCAACTGATTACACTCTTTTTCCGTATCAATAAGGAAACCATAACTACCGCCTTCCACCTGTACAGGCTGTCCAGTTGCAGTGCTAGTAATGGTCCTGGAACGTCCCACTGTGTTATATTTTGCACTTAAAGCATTCACATAAGCTCTGATATGTTTCTGTAAACTCTTGGTATTTTCTACATAATTTCCTGCTTCATCATAGGTCATCCAATCCTTTACAACCATACCATCCAGCAGCTCTTTTTGTTCTCCAAAAGTATAGATCACTGTGACAGCTGCACAGCTATTCCACACTTCCTTCTGATGTCTAAGCGTCGCATCTTCCTTTGTTACAGAAGGCTTTTCATAAACCTCTGCTTCTTCGGCAGACCATTTTTTTTGACTTTTTTCCACTGCTAATTTCACCTGTTCTATCACAGCTTCCTTGTCTAAAGCAGTTCCTGTTGCTTCTTCTTTTATGACAAATTGATTGTTTTCAAATGCTATATAAGCATTTGTAGGCGGAGTCATATTTTCATCCTGCATAGGTCCCAGACTCCCTACTTTTTCTTTTAATTTCTCTGCATCAAATTTAATTTCTTCTTCTGTCTGATATTCCCTTTTCTGTCCAAAAAGTCCTGTTATCCACAATAAAGGACTCTGTTCCTTCTGTAATTTTTCAATGCTTCCATCTGATACATATTCATAGGCAATTTCACTCCCTTGAATCACTTCCTTCCTATCCTCTTTAAAAAGAAGCTCCAAAGAGTAGCCTTCTACATTTTTTCTAATTAGTTCTTCTACTTCTTTTGCAGTCAAATTTCCACAATCAATTCCATTAATAGAAGTTCCATTAAAAAATTTATCTTTATAATAAAATGCTCCTGTGCCATATGCAATTCCTAGTGCTAAAATAGCTATTGCACACCCTATGACAAGTTTTTTCTTCATTCTATAAAACCCCTGTCTTCTCAATATTTTCCATAACAACTATGGGCTATTATAGCATATTTTCCCCCGAAACCAAGAAAAAATCAGAAACCTAACAAAAAATTAAGAACTTTGTCATATTTAAAATACTTTTGTTGAATTTATGTAGAATTGGTTTACAATTCTGATTGCTATTTTAATTACTCACGACTTTACAACAACAAAAAAAACCTAGCAAACGCTAGGCTTTTAAAGCAGGGGATGAGGGACTCGAACCCCCATCGACGGTTTTGGAGACCGGTGCTCTACCATTGAACTAATCCCCTTTATTTATATACCTTCAAAACCGCATACACAAAACTTCAAACCTACCAACTTCGCCACTGGAACCTTACGATTCCTTTGGTCAAGCCCTCGACCGATTAGTAGCAGTCAGCTCCATACATTACTGCACTTCCACCTCTGCCCTATCTACCTCGTCGTCTTCAAGGGGTCTTACTTCTTTCG
>CAJKMA010000018.1 GCA_905200905.1 uncultured Bacillota bacterium | reverse complement strand
GTTACAGGACTTTCCGGAATCACCATCCGGTTTGGAGAAATTGAATTAAAAGGTATGGTTCTGGCCTGCATTGTGGGAATGCTCCTCAGTCTGATCTTCTATGTGCTGGACAAGCTGAATCTTACCAATGATAAGGAAAGTGAATAAAGAAAAAAGTAGAAAAGATACTGCAACCGAGAGGGGCAGTGTCTTTTTTTGAAGGCTATACTGATTTTTATTGCGACGGATATATGGAATTGGTATAATTTTCTCTATAAGCATAAAGGAAGGAGAAACTATGGCATCAGAAAGAACCGAAGAATTATATAAAGTTTTACTGTGCAAAGGATATCCCAAAGAATTTTGTGCAGAAATTGCTTATAAAAATATGAATACAGATTATACGGCTACTCGTATGCTGGGATATTTGTACAGGGTGACAGACCCAAGAATAGAAGATTTGGTGGATGAGATGCTTGCGATTTTAAGCGATAGGGATGAAATCATCCGTAAAAAGGAAATGGAACAGGCGCAAGCAGTGATAAATGAAATATATAGAAATGGGTTATAAAGAGTAGGTGGATATCAATATGCATTCAATTTTAATTGTAGAAGACGACACAAATATTAATGAACTTTTAAAAGAGGCTCTGGAAAAGGAGCATTATTCCTGTGCCCAGGCGTTTTCCGGCACAGAAGCCAGGATGCTTTTGAATATGAACCATTACAGTGTGGTACTGTTAGATTTGATGCTTCCGGGGATTCCGGGAGAAGAAGTGCTGAAGGAAATCAGGAAAAAGGGTAGCACACCGGTGATCGTGCTCACCGCAAAGGACACCATTGATGATAAGGTGGAGCATTTAAGAAGCGGTGCAGATGATTATATTACCAAGCCTTTTGATGTGAAAGAAGTACTGGCCAGGATAGAGGTGCAGATCCGCAGGACAGAAGGATTTGCAGAAGATGTGAAAATAAGTTATCAGGGCATGGAGTTGGATAAAACTAACTATTGTGTGCGGGTAGAAGGTACAGAGCTTTCAAAAATCACCAAGCAGGAATTTTCCATTTTGGAGCTGTTTCTGCGGAATCCGAAAAAAGTATTCAGCAAGGAAGAAATTTTTGAGTACGCCTGGGAAGAACCGTATATGGGGGAAACTAAGACTCTGGATGTACATATTAGCAATATCAGGAAGAAAATCAAAGAAGTGACAGAAAAAGAATACATAGAAACCGTGTGGGGGATTGGCTACCGCCTGCATCCATAATCTTTACTCTTTTTTTACTTTTTATTTGCGATTGATTAGGATTTCTTCTGTAGAATGAGAGCAAATCAAAAAAAGGAGAAAAAAGATGGGCGAGTATTTATTGCGTACAAACGCACTGACTAAGGAATTTGGCAGACATAAAGCAGTAAATAAAGTGAATCTTCATGTGAAGAAGGGTTCCATTTACGGCTTTATAGGAAGAAATGGTGCAGGAAAAACCACCTGTATGCGGATGATTAGCGGCCTGGCGGAGCCTACCAGTGGGGAAATTGAATTATTTGGGTATAAAAATCAGGATTTGAAAAAAGTCCGCTCACGGATTAGCTGTCTTATTGAAGCACCGGGATTATACGGAAATATGTCTGCTTATGACAATCTAGCGATTAAGTGTAAATTGTTTGGAATGGATGAGAAAAATTATATTGAAACTATTTTAGATATTGTGGGACTTTCCAAAGTGGGGAAGAAAAAGGCAAAGCATTTTTCCCTTGGCATGAAGCAGCGCCTTGGCATCGGGCTGGCATTAGTGGGAGAACCGGACTTGCTGGTATTGGATGAGCCCATTAACGGGCTGGATCCCCAGGGAATTGCAGAGATTCGGGATACCATCCTGAGATTAAAAGAAGAACATAATATGACGATTTTAATCTCAAGCCATATTTTGGAAGAATTGTCCAAGATTGCTACCCATTACGGTATTATCCATAATGGAAGTTTGCTTCAGGAGCTTACCAGAGAAGAACTGCTTCAGCGGTGCAGCGAGCGTATGGAGATTTCTCTTGATGAGCCAAAACGGGCACTGCCAGTTTTGGACCGCATGGGATTTACTAATTATCAGGTGGTGGATAAGAATACCATACAGATTTATGAAAGACTGGATGAAAGTGCACAGGTGAATATGGAACTTTCCAAGGCTGGTATTCTGGTCAGGGGAATCGGGATTACCAGTGAAGAACTGGAACAGTATTTCTTAAATCTGACAGGAGGTGTGCAGAATGTTTAATATGATTCGCATGGAATTATTCCGTATGTTTAAAACAAAAAGCTTATATGTAATATGGGCAGCAATGGCAGCGTGTCTTTTCTTTGCTAACAGTCTTTCAGCAGAAGAGATTCAAACTTATTCCATAGAAGAAAAGCAGGAGATGTATGAAGCAGCTATGAGTGATGAGGATGAAGATATCATGTTTGGTATGTATGTGACTCTACCTACAAAACCAGGAGAAGCGGTTTCTGTATTTGATGGATTTTATGCTAATGTACATGGGAAGTTTGTAGCTCTGTTTATGGTGATTTTTACTGTGTTGTATGCTACTGCGGATATTACCAACGGTTATGTGAAAAATATTGCTGGACAGGTAAAAAATAGAGGCAATCTTATTCTGGCGAAATCAGTTGCTCTACTGTTATATACTATTCTCACCATGTTGCTTTTTACGGGAGTACAGATGCTGAGTAATGCAGTGTTATATAATGAATTTGTTATGGGATCTGGAAAAGAATTTTTTCAGTATGCGGTATTACAAACCCTATTACATTTTGCGCTTATTATGGTGATTATGTGTATTGCAGTGGTGCTTCGCAATAATGTGATCAGCATGATGGTTAGTGTCTGTCTTTGTATGAATGTGCTGGTTATGTTGTATGGAGTTGTGGATAAAGCAGTGACAAAAATGGGAATCAAGGATTTTCACGTGATGGATTACACCGTAAGCGGGAAAATTGTGAATCTTGGTATGAATGCTGCACCGAAAACCATAAGTATGGCAGCACTTGTAGGCATTGTATTTATTGTGGTTATGCTGGCGATCAGCATGACGGTATTTCAAAAAAGGGATATTTAAAACATGTATGTTATCATTGGAATTTTAATTGTATTAATTTTCATTTTAACAGGCATATTGGTAAGTTACGAGCGGCAGGTACATCATATCTGCCGCCAACTTCGTTTTTTACAGGAGCAGGAAACCAATATGCTCATTACAAAAGAAATAAACTGGGGGCATACAGGAGAACTTGTGAGGCTTTTAAATGAACTGCTTCAGAAACGAAAAAAGGAGCAGGCAGAGTATCTTCGCAAGGAACAGATGATTGCAGACACTTATACCAATCTCTCTCATGATATCAGGACACCTCTGACTTCCCTGGATGGATATTTCCAGCTTCTTGAACACGCCGAGAAAGAAGAGGAGAGGCAGCGTTATCTTAGAATTATACAGGAACGCATTGTAAGCCTGAAAGAAATGCTGGAAGAATTATTTACGTATACCAAATTACAAAATGAAACCTATGAATTAAAGTTAGAGCCGGTAAATGTTGGACAGGTTTTAAAAGAAACCATGTTTTCTTATTATGACAATTGGGTGAGCCTGGGAATTACACCCCAATTTCATCTTACAGATATACCGGTGGTTATACAGGGGAATGCCCAGGCATTGCGAAGAGTAATCCAGAATATTATAAAAAATGTCCTGGATCATGGAAATAAAGAAATTGAGGTATGCCTTACAAAACAAGGAGAGAGAATGAAATTGATGTTTCGCAATCAGATGGAAGAAGGGGAAGAAATAGAAGTGTCCAGGGTGTTTGACCGCTTCTATAAAGCAGACCAGGCCAGGAGTAAAAGTTCTACAGGACTGGGACTTTCCATTGCAAAGGGGTTTGTGCTGAAAATGAATGGAGATATAAGAGCAGAACAAAAAGACGAGTGGTTTGAGATTGTGATAGAATTTTCATGTGTTTTGGAATGATTTAAATGGATAGAATATGGAAATAAAATGGAAAAAATAATATGCTATAATATCCATATCAAAACAGACGGGTAAATGTTGAAAGGGGATAGGCATATGAATCTGGAACAGATGAAGGAACGGAAACGGGAGCTTGGATATACTTATGAACAGATTGCGGAGCTTTCCGGTGTGCCCCTTGGAACCGTGCAAAAGGTATTCAGTGGTGCAACAGCATCCCCCAGATATGATACGCTGTGTGCATTGGAACAGGTTTTTCAGAAAAAGGAAACACTTTTTGTCAAAGAGGTTGCTGCGGATTATGGAGTAAAAAAGCAGGGAGAATATACGGTAGAGGATTACCGTGCTTTGCCGGAGGATCAGAGGATGGAACTGATTGACGGTGTACTCTATGATATGGCAGCTCCCACAGGGATTCATCAGGTGGTAGGAGGAGAAATTTATGCTGTATTACGAGGATATATTAGAAGCAGGAAGGGGCACTGCCTTCCCATGTATTCTCCTATTGATGTACAGCTAGACGGCGATGACAAAACCATTGTACAGCCAGATGTCCTGGTATTGTGCGACGCTGGCAGATTGTCTGGAAATACGATTTTGGGAGCACCGGATTTGGTTGTGGAGGTATTATCAAAAGTCACCAGAAAAAAGGATATGTTTGTGAAACTGAACAAATATATGAATGCAGGCGTGAAGGAATACTGGATGGTGGATTTCGAGAAAATGAAAGTGATTGTCTATGATTTTTTACACGAAAATTATCCGGTCATTTATGGCATTCATGATGTAGTGCCCGTTGGGATTTTTGAGGGAGAATGCCAGATTGATTTTGGAGAAATATATGAATATTTAAAATCATTTGGTCTGGTGGAATGACTGTTTCAGAAAGGACAAAAGGTAGAAAATGCAGAAAAAAAGGAAAAAAAGGAACAGAATAGTTTTTTCTTGCATAAACCTTATCTTTACGCTATAATCAGGTAGACTTATATAATTCCAAAATTGGTTGGAAGTGTCTACGAACTACCGTAATAGTCCTCTATAAGTTATAGTAAGGGCTATTGCGTTTTTTTTGCGCAAAAATTTAGATAGAAGGGAAGATATGATGGAGAAAAAAGGATTAAGCTGTTACAGTTTAAAAGGGAATCTTTGCTACACGCCTAATAAGGATGAGTTTTGTATCATAGAGAATGGCTATGTGGTATGTAAAGATGGAAGATGCGCCGGAGTATATGAGACATTACCAGAGAAATATAAAAATTTTCCCTGTATGGATTATGGAGATAGACTCATTTTGCCAGGTTTGGTGGACTTGCATGTGCATGCACCTCAGTATGCTTTTCGCGGAATTGGAATGGATTTAGAGTTGATTGACTGGTTGAATACCCATACGTTTCCAGAGGAGCAAAAATACAAGGAATTAGATTATGCAAAAAGGGCGTACAGGATTTTTGGTGAGGATTTCATACAAAGTGCTACTACGAGAGCTTGTATTTTTGGAACCATTCATACAGAAGCTACGTTATGGTTAATGGAGTTTTTAGAAAAGGCAGGGATGTCTGCCTATGTAGGAAAAGTAAACATGGATCGGAATAGCCCTGACAATTTATGTGAAGCTGGATGGAGACAGGCAGCAGAAGACACAGAGAAGTGGATTTTACAGTGCAAAAACTTGAAACAGGTAAAGCCTATTTTGACTCCAAGATTTATTCCCAGTTGTTCAGATGAATTGATGGAAGCACTTTCTAAGCTACAGAAGCGTTTTCATTTGCCTGTGCAGTCTCACTTATCAGAAAATTTGGGGGAAATTCAGTGGGTCAGAGAATTATGTCCAGATACATCCTGCTATGGGGAAGCCTATGATAAATATCAGATGTTTGGAGGAGAATGTCCTACCATTATGGCACATTGTGTTCATAGTACAGAGGAGGAGCAGAAAATGATGAAGGAACAGGGGGTTTTTGTAGCGCATTGTCCAGAATCCAATACCAACCTATCTTCTGGAATTGCACCAATACGCAGATATCTGGAGAATGGAATATGTGTTGGGCTTGGAAGTGATGTTGCTGCAGGAACTAGTTTGTCTATGTTTCGGGTAATGGCAATGGCAATCCAGTGTTCCAAATTGAGATGGCGTCTTACAGACCAAAGATTGGCACCTCTTACGGTTTCCGAAGCATTTTATCTGGCTACAAAAGGAGGGGGAGCCTTTTTTGGAAAAGTGGGAAGCTTTGAACAAGGGTATGAATTTGATGCTCTGGTAATAAATGACGAAGAAATCCGTTCCCCACGGAAACTTACCGTGAAGGAACGGATCGAACGTCTTTTATATCTGGCTGAGGACAGACATATTATAGCGAAATATATCAGCGGCAGAGAGATTTTTTCAAAAGAAGCTTAATTTTTCTGTTTTTCCAGTCCGTGTATCCAGTCCGAGCGCAGAAAATAAAGGAGGAATACAATGGAGCTTAAACACCAAGTAAGAGGGTAGGCCCAAAAAATCACCCGAATATCAGGGATAAAATGCACAGCTATGGAAATATAGCTGACACGTATGATACACCAGCATACCAACATGACAAACATAGGCACTGTAGATTTTCCTGCACCTCTTAAAATACCTGCCATACAGTGGGAAAAGGCCAGGAGAAAATAAAATAAAGAAGCAGTGTGAGCCTGTGCAACACCATAGGATAAAACCTCAGGGGTGCTGTTGAAAGCGGCGATAAAGTAAGGAGCAAAGGTATAAATGACCACTCCTACTAGTTCTGCTGTTACCACAGAACAGACAACGCCAAAAACAGCGCCTTTTTTTGCCCGTTTATATTCTTTTGCGCCTAGATTCTGACTGATAAAGGTAGTAAGTGCTAAAGCAAAGCAGGTAATGGGAAGGAAAGCAAAGCCTTCAATTTTGCTATATGAGCCACAGCCAGCTACAGCCATTTGACCGAATTTATTTATATTAGACTGCACCACAACATTAGCCAGAGAAATAATCGAATTCTGTAGACCTGCTGGCAGACCATTGGAAATGATTTGCCTCAGCATCAAAGGATCGATACGCAGTTTGGACAGATAAATACGATATTCCTTTGGACCTTTTAATAAGTGTAGGAAGCAGAGTAGAGCGCTTAAAAACTGAGAAATAATGGTTGCCAGTGCAGCAGCACCCACACCGAAATGGAAAACTGCCACGAAAATCAGGTCCAAAACAATGTTTGTGATAGAGGAGAAAATCAGGTACATCAGAGGATGCCTGCTATCCCCTACAGCCTGAAGAATCCCTACTAGGAAGTTATACATGACAAAGGCTAAGGAACCGCAAAAGTAAATGCGGAAATAAGTGACAGAATTTGGTAGAACTTCAGCTGGGGTTCCCATAAGAACCAAAATCTGCGGTGCTGCCACAACACCTGCCACGGTTAAGGCAATTCCACAGAAAAAACCTAGAGTAACAATAGTATGGATGGCTCTTTGTACAATATCAAATTTTTTTGCACCAAAATAGCGTGCTACAACGACTCCGGCACCTACAGCAAGTCCATTGAAGAAACCAACCATAAGAAAAATCAGATTTCCTGAGGAACTGACAGCAGCGAGAGCGCTGCTGCCTAAAAAATTTCCTACGATTAAAGAGTCCGCTGTATTGTAAAATTGCTGAAATAGATTTCCTAAAAATAAAGGAATCGCAAAAGCAATGATTTTTTTCCAGATAGATCCCGTTGTCATAAGGGTTGCAGAAGATTGATTATTCACAAAAACTACACCTCTTTTAACGCATTTAATTCTTTTGCCGCTGCTTTTAGATTTTCGCGAATAGCAATGGACTGAGGACAGACAGTTTCACATTTGCCACATTTTTTACATTGGTCTGCTCTGGCGGAAACATCTAATTCCTGGAAAAAGGCTTGCTTTGCTTTTTCTTTATTTCCATACATAGATAAGTCATTCCAAATACGGAAGTTTTTGGGAATATCCACACCAAAAGGACAGGGCATACAATAAGCGCAGCCAGTACATCCATTTTTGGTACGTTTTTTAATAGCATAAGCAACCTGAGAAACAAGTTCAGATTCTTTTTGGGTAAGGGGTTCAAAGTTTCCAAAGGTATGTAAATTATCTTCTACCTGTTCCATGGTAGACATACCACTTAAAACCACTTTTACATTGGGTTTGCTTGCTACCCACCTAAGTGCCCAGGAAGAAATGCTGCTGTCTGGCCTTGCTTTTTTAAATGGTTCGGTTACATCCTCAGGAAGTTGTGCTAAAGAGCCACCTTTTACAGGTTCCATAATCACCAGAGGAATCCCTAGTTTTTCTGTAAGGGCATAGCCATTATCTCCGGCCTGGATATCTGTATCAATGTAATTATACTGAATCTGGCAGAAGTCCCATGAGCGATAGGTAGCAATGGTTTCAAACACTTCATAATCATCATGGAAAGAAAATCCGAAAAAGCGGATTTTTCCCTGACGTTTCATTTCTTCAAAATAAGGAATCAATCCTAAATCCAGTACGGTTTGCCACTTTTCTTTGTCCAGACAGTGGAGAAGATAAAAATCTATATAATCTACCTGGAGACGGTCAAGTTGTTCCTGGAATAGACATTTTGCATCTTCCAGGGTTTTTACATTCCAGATAGGCAGCTTGGTTGCCAGGAAGAAATCCTTCCGGTTATATTTTTTTAATACATGACCAAGGAAAGGTTCACTGTCTCCATTGTGGTAAGGATAGGCTGTATCAATATAAGTAACCCCTGCCTCAATAGCAGTATCTAACATTTTTTCAGCTTCTGGTTCGCAGATAGAGCCATCCTCATTTAAAGGAAAGCGCATACAACCAAATCCCAGCAGGGAAGTGGAAACCCCTAAGCGTTCAAGGTTACGGTATTCCATAAATTCATCCTCCTAATATAACTTTTATAATTCTTTTTATCCTATTTTAGCATTTTTATGGAAAGATTTACAGTATTAATTTGGAAAAGTAAAAAATGGGGCGGCATGAAAAGTACTAAGAGTTCTGAACATTGTTTCATGTCGCCCCTTATTTTTATCCTATAAAAGGGTTATTTATGGTTACCGTCTTTACAGGTTGCCATACATGGCATGTCGAATCCAGGATTAAATGCATAGAAGTTCTTGGAATTCAAATCTTCCTGGACTGCTCTTAAAACTTCACCGAAGCGCTGGAAGTGTACGATTTCCCTCATACGGAGAAAACGGATAGGTTCGATAATATCTGGGTCATCAATGAGACGCAGAATGTTGTCATAGGTGGTACGGGCTTTTTGCTCTGCTGCCATATCTTCAAACAAATCGGTAATGGGATCGCCTTTTGACTGGAACTCACAGGCATTAAAAGGAATACCGCCAGCGGCCTGTGGCCAGATGCCCACCGTGTGATCCACATAATAAGGCGCAAACCCAGATTTTTCAATTTCTTCCATGGTTAAATTGCGGGTAAGCTGGTGTACAATGGTGGCTACCATCTCAAGGTGAGCCAATTCTTCAGTGCCGATATTGTTATCGAAATTGCACATTTCAAATTGTTAGAATTTTAATGGCACACCACAACGTACATTTTTGTCATCCCTTTACTGTAAGCACTTGAAAAGTGGGGATTGACAAAAGGAAGCACAGAAAAATGAGAAAAGGGATATTCCAATTCAGTTTTTTGGAATATCCCTTGATTGTGTAATTTATTTAGCAGTAATTGTAGCACCACCATCATTGAAAAAACCTGCCCCGGCTTGTGTCATTATAAACACAAAGTTCTCGGTGCTAGCGTTTGGAGTAATACAGTCTACATCTTGTGACATAGAAAAGTAACCGTATCCTAATCTGTCCCCTTCTTCTAGTTTCAATACATGAATTATAGCACCGCCTCCATAGCCGTCTCCATCAGGATGATAACTTGTACTATATGCAGCTATCACTCGTGGATTGTCGGGCTGTATAGTATTTTCTGTTTCGCTAACAGACCAATTTCCAATCCATTCTTTTGGAACATCAATAGAAAAATATTCATTCTCATAATGAGTTTTTGCTTTTTCTTCTTCGGCTTTTTTTCTTGCTTCTTCCTCTGCTTTACGTTTGGCTTCTTCTTCTGCCTTGCGTTTAGCCTCTTCCTCAGCCTTTTTCTTAGCTTCTTCTAAGGCGGTTATCCTATTTGTGTATGATTCTGTTAATTCAGTAATTTTTTGCTGATAGCTTTCAAAGTCATCATTAGAAGAAAGAACATAATCTTTTTCTGCTTCTATAGTAGAAAGTAAAGAAGAAAGATTGTCTTTATTATTAGTGATAGCAGAAATATCATCTAAAGAATCAAGGTTGCTTAAAGTATTTTCTTCAATGATAGAATCATATTCTTTTGTAAAAACTTCTTGCATAGAGGAAATGGCGGATTTATATTTATCAGTTACTTGCTTAAAATGTTCTTTTGATTTATTATAATCTGTCATTTCGGTTATACATGATTTTAAAATATTCAATTTTTCTTCATGTGTTTCTACCTTAGAAAAAGAAGTTTCGGTTTTCGTGATTTTGTTAAGGCTTTTCTTTATAGCTTTTTCTTCCTCTGCCTTTTGATACATAAAATATCCGGCAATCCCAATAATTAAAATCAGAACAACGGATATAATACTTATAATTTTTGCTTTGTTTTTCATTGTATACCTCTTATCTGCAATATCTGTATTATAATGTTGGTTGGCTTTCGGAAACTGTTTGATAAGTTACTTTTCCGCAATGCTTACATGTGTAGTATACTTTGTAAGTAGTTCTAATACCTGGGACATACTGTTCTGATGTTCCAGTAACTTCACCATTTCTATTGCGTGTTTTATTCTCAACTAGAACAGAAACATTTTCTTTTGATACAATCTCTTGACCTGTCTGTTTTAATGAAAATGGCTTTTTGCAAGAAGGACATTTAGATTTTTTGCCAACTACAAAATAAATAAGACAGAAAGAAATAAACAGAAAGACAATTTCTGCCATAATCCAAGATAGTACACCAGATATTCCTTGAATTTCTGCCCTGTAATCAGAGGAAAATAATGCTAATATATTAAAAACAGGTAATAATATACCAAACCATTTAAAAATATTTACTATAGACATTTTGTCGTATAATTTGATTAACAAAGACATTTTGTTGCACCTCTTTCTATTAAAATATGTTTTAAAGAATAACTAAAGAGAAGTTAATTCTTTTGTTACAGTTTTTGTTTGTACATGTCCGCAATATTTGCACTTATAAGTTTCTAGAAAAATTTTACGTTTTCCGGGGATATACTGCTCATATGTACCTATAATGTTTCCATTTCTATCCTTTTCTGCGTTTTCTACCTTTATAGAAATTCTTTCTTCATTAAGTAGTTGTGTATTAATATACTTTAATCCAGAATATTTTTTACAGGCAGGACAACGAGTTTTTATGGCATAATGTAAATCATCTAGAACCATTGCTAATAAAAATCCAATAATAAGAATTCCACACAAAATTACAGGAATTTTGTAAGAAAGGATACTAAAAATTGCAGGAATTCCAAATAAAAACGTAAGAAAAATAATTCCCCAGTATTTAACAAACTTTCTGTATTTTTCTTCGAGCAGAAACATAAAACACGGAATAATAACCCCTATACTAAGAATGAGTCCATAAATGGAATATAATATATCTTTTGTAGATTCTACAATATCTATAGTATTTGGAATTGCTGTTATCAACCATTTAGAATTTCCGACAATTTCCATAACGACATAAAAGACACAGGGAAACGCTAGCAAAACTAATTGGAATGTTACAAAGAAAGTCATCAATTTTTTTTTTATTCCCATATGTGTTTTTCTATAGGACACACTAATAAAAAAGACTGATAGAAAAAGAATGTAAGTTATACCGTTGTCATAGTGCCAATTTAAACTTTCCCTTGGAAGTGTATTATAGCCATCATTTAGTAAAAAACGAATATAAATGCTTACTGCATTTAGTCCTATCATTGCTGAAGCAATAAATAGTAAAACATATGAAAACTTTTCATTAGTAAATGTACTTAGAAAAGAAATACTTTTACAGAAAAAATTTTTAATACTGTTTTTTTTATCGCATTTTTTTAGATTTTTTTTAAAATTGAATGTTTCGCTAGAAGAACTATCTTCTTTTAAAATTGTATTCAAATCTTCAATCATACGAGAACAACGGTATTCTATAATTTCTGTTGCTTTGCGTATATAGGATATTACATACTGTTCATATTCTTCTTTGCTATATGTATTATTCCAATGATACGCATGGGGAGAAAATATTTGCGGAATTTCCAAAGTTGTTGTGTCTGCATATTTTTCTAAATAAAAAGTACGGATAAAATCCTCAAACTTTTCCATAGTTCCCAACTGAAAATATTTTTCAAAAAAGTCACTGTTTTCCCCTACTAGCCTTTCTATGAGAAACTTAGTTGATTTTTCATCAAATATAAGATTTGGGTTTGTTAAGGCTTGCTTTACCTCCAATAAGAATTTGTCAAAGTAGTCATACCATGGACTAAGGCTTCTAGCTGTATTCAAAGTATAATTTTTACCATTAACTTCTAAGGAATTATTAGGAAGTACCATCATATTTCCAATGGTATGATATTTTTTATGAAACTCTTTTGCCATAGCTATGATTTTCTCATTGTCTGTATATTTTTGGATTCCTAAAAAGTTGGTGAAGTCTTCTGTCGGGTGTCCCATTAAAGTGTGAAAAGAATTTAGGGTATCTCCTCTATAAGATTTTCCCAGTTCATCGAAAGTTAAATTCGGAACTTCATCGCCCCATAATAAAAAATAGATGGCATTAGCGATTTTGGAATTGTCAGGGTCATATCCCCCGTATTTTTCATCATTCTCTAATAAGTCTAAGTCATAATTTAGGAAATTCCATATATTACCATTTAGTTTCTCGGCAATAAAAGATTTGACTAATTCAATGCATTCCTCCTTTTGCATGATTTTGAAACTCTCCTCCTTTGTATTTGTAGTTGTTACGATAAGTATACTACAATGCAATGCATAATGCGATGCGAAATACAGTGCATATTTATATTATGAAATGCAATAAACTATAATGTAGGAGGAATTAAAATGGCATTTCAATTAAAACCGAATAAAAAAGAATCAGAAAATAAAACAATCCGATTTCCAGTACATTTGATAGAACAAATAGAGGAAGCGATACGGAATCAAGATGTGACATTTTCAAGTTTTGTTATTCAGGCTTGTGAATATGCTCTGCAAGATATGGAGAGTCCTCAAAATAAAGAATAAAGGAGTAAGCAGAAAGGATAAAGATTATATTGCCGGATATACTTATGATGAATGGGTCAAATTAGAAAAAGAATTTCTGAATGATTATGAAACCTCGACAACTTACAATAAGCCTTTCAGTGAATTGATTTCTGAGATTCTTGAGGGAGAAACATATATGACCTTTGCGGAAAAAACGCATTTAAGTGAAAATATGCTTTATCGTTTGAAAAAACAAGTAGACGAGAAAGATTCACCACAGAGAAATACATTGGTGTCTGTTTGCGTAGGATATAACTTGGATTTGATGATGACACAAGCATTATTATATAGTTTGGGGTTAGGATTTAATCGTTTTAGCAAACGTGATTATGCGTATACATTTCTATTAACTCGTTGTAGAGGAAAGATATTAGCTCGGTTCTTATGCAAAGAAGAAAATAAGTAAATAAGATGAAAAATACATGCTATTTCGGTAGCGTGTATTTTTTTTGATATTCTTTTTACTTATGAAGTACAAAAAGATACGATTTTAGTGTGTTTAAAAAAGATATCTTTTGGTACTTTATGAAAAAAATGCGTTATTTACAAGCTTTTTCGGCTCTACATGACATGTAATAGGCAAATTTTAATTTTTGAGTAGAATATAGATCATAAGTTGTGCAGCTTATATCATACTTAATAAGCAAAAATCAATGATTAAAGGAGGACGTCATTATGGAGATGACACTTATGGGTTTAAGACCAGTCAAATTTCAGAATAAGGAAGGCAAATTGATTGAAGGAACAACACTATACACAGCCTTTGAAGATGAGAAAGGTGGAGTGATTGGAAGGAAATGTGAGAAGTTCTTTGCAAATGTAGATGTTGAATTGCCGACAGATTTAGAAAGCGGTGATAAAGTAGAAATCACATTTGATTACAAAGGCAAAATTGAGTACATTGACAAAATTTAATATTGCTATTCAGAGGATGTTTCCGGGACATCCTCTGTTTCAAGACAAACGAAAGGATAAAAAAATGGAAAACAGATATTTAAAAGAAAAGTATAACAGAGTAAGAATGTGGTCAAGATTAAAGCTTGGGATTCAACAACTGATACAAAGACCATATTTGAATATTTTTGTCTTATTGATTTTAGGAAGTTTCCCTATTATAAGGAAGTTAATCAATGTAATGCTTGTACAGATAGAAGTTGTAGAGTTTTTATTTCCAGTTTTTAAAATATCTTTACATATTATCGCAATAATTTTTCCGATTATTTTATTGATTTATACTATTCAAATCATAGGAGAACGAACTGCGATAAAAGATGAAACAAATATCTTACTTGCGTTTACAAATGTTACTATGCTGAATCAGCCCCCTATTTTAATAAGTAAAAAGAAAGATAGAAAAAAAGAAATCATTATAAGGGAATTTTATACAAATCAGCCGTTGCATATTTGGGAGGAAAAGAAGAAAGATATTCAGGCAAAATTTAGTGGCACTTTTGTTGGCAAGGGATTAGAATACTGTGTTAAGGCACTTTCGTAATATCTAAAATTCCAAAGGCGGTGGCGTAGCCACAAGCCTTTGGAAAAAGGTTGGCTTTAGTATTACCCAACCTTGCACAAACACGGAAAACACTAGGAAGTTCAAGGCTTTGAGCCATGTTCCTATTGTTGCACAAAAAGCACAAAAGGAGTGAATGATTATAGATACACAAGCGTATAAATATCAACTGACAAGTAATAATCCTTTAGAAAAGGGATATACCCATCAAAAAATATTTGGAATTTCATATCGAAGTGTGCAAAGGAAATATTTCTGACAATATTTTGTATGTGAAAAAAGAGGGAAGATGGGAGCATGATGAAAAGCATGGAACAAAAATAGATGGCTCTTTTGAAGAATATGGAACGCCACCACCGGATTCAAGAGGACGTAGGCAGGATATGTCTGAACTTTATCAAATGGTTTTAGAAGATATGACAAATGCTGAAATTTTATCGGTCAATCAAGACTATATTTTACAGATAGATAAAATAGACAAGGTCAGAACTACCATTTTAACTGAACGTTATAAAGATACTGTTCGGCTTGAGTTAGAAGTTGTATATATTAGTGGATATACGGGTACGGGAAAGACAAGAGGAGTGTTAGAGAAGCATGGGTATTCAAATGTATATCGAGTAACAGATTACTTACATCCATTTGACAATTATAATTGTCAGCCAGTTATTGCGTTTGATGAGTTTCGCTCATCGCTAAAATTAAAAGAAATGCTCTTATATTGCGATATTTATCCGATTCAGTTGCCTAGTCGTTATGCAAATAAATTTGCGTGCTACAATTCGATATATATAATATCAAATTGGTCTTTAGAAAGACAATATCCAGAAGCACAAAGAGAAGACAGAGAATCATGGGAGGCTTTTTTAAGACGAATACATAAAGTAATAACCTATGATGATAAGGGGAAGAAAATTATCTATCCGTCTGTGCAGGCTTATTTTGAAAGAGATACAGACTTTCGTACTTTGACAGCAGGGGAACAGCAAAAGCTACCTTTTGCGGAAAAGAAAGATTAGGAACATTTTTGCGGCTTTCGCATAATGTAATTATAAGTCATGGAAAGGGGGAATTGTATGCAAGAATCTGCTGGCGAATCTGAAAAAGAGCCGGATAGTAAAATGCTTTCAATAGAGATACAAAAATCCTTTCGTAAAATCTTAAAGTGCGGAATATATAAAGAATTACGTAGACGCTCCCTTTTGTCAGATGAGCAACTAAATTCTCTGATAAATGAAAAATAACGCAAATCAAATTGCACATCACAAGAGATTTTGATACAATATAGTTGTCTTGTGGTGTGCTATTTTCATTTATGGAGGTAGCACAATGAAAGAAAATATTTTAAGGGTTGCGGCATATGCCAGAGTATCTACAGATAAAGAAGACCAAACGAATTCACTTTTAAGCCAAAGAAGTTATTTTGCTGATTATATTACACATCATGAAGGTTGGAAACTTAGTGAAGTGTATTATGATGAGGGAATCAGCGGAACACAGATAAAGAAACGTTCCGGCTTTAAGAAAATGATACAGGATGCTCTAAACGGAGAGGTTGACTTGATTATAACAAAAGAGGTTGCAAGGTTCGCCAGAAATACAGTAGATACGCTGTCTTATACACGCAAACTTAAATCAGCAGGTGTCGGCGTTATTTTTACTATTGATAATATCGACACAAGAGACGCTGATGGAGAACTTCGCTTAACTATTATGGCAAGTATCGCACAGGAAGAATCCAGAAAGACTTCGGAACGTGTGAAATGGGGGCAAAAGCGTCAGATGGAAAAAGGTGTTGTATTTGGCAGAGACTTATTAGGTTATACTGTTCAGAATGGACAACTACATATTAACGAAGAAGAAGTTCCGATAGTGCAAGCAATTTTTCATAAATATACAAATGAAGGAAAAGGAACATGGACTATTGCAAATGAACTTTTAGTAGAAGGGATGCGACCTAAAAGAATTGCTTTATGGTCTAATGTAGTTATTCTTAGGGTGTTAAGAAATGAAAAATATGTAGGGGATTTATGTCAGAAGAAAACATACACACCAGATTATCTAACTCATTCAAAGAAATACAACAGGGGAGAGGAGGAAATGGTTTACTTGAAAGAACATCATGAACCTATTATTGACAGAGATTTGTGGAACAGGACACAGGAGGAATTGAAAAGACGTTCTCCTTCAGAAGAACAGAAATCAAAGCATAGTAACCGCTATTGGTGCAGTGGGAAAATTCATTGTGCGGAATGTGGATGCCGTTATGTCAGCCGCACGAAAAAATTAATGAGTGGAGATGTCTATAAGGCTTGGCGTTGTTATGCCGCTGCAAATCATGGCACAAAGAAACAAGATGCTGACGGAAACGAAATCGGCTGTAATAATTCTTCTATCAATGACCGTTCTTTAAAAACTTGCATGAATTACTGTATCACTCTTGTTCAAGGAGAGCGTGATTCCTTGAAAAAAGAAATTTTAAAAGAAATCTCACAGCTTCAAAAAGCAACAGCAAAAAAAGTAGATTCAAAGAAAATCAAGAAGAAAATAGATAATCTTGAAATGAAGAAACGAAAAGCAATTGATTTAATGCTTGATGGACTGATTTCAAAGGAAGATTTACAGAATCAAACAGAGTGGTATAACGAAGAACTTGAAAAACTGAATATACAACTGTCAGATGCTTTACAAAAAGACAAGTCGGATTCTCGTCAGGTAAATCATATGGAGCAGTATGTAAAAGCCTTAGATGAGATTATGAAACTAGATGGTAATAGTGAAGATGTTTATAAAGAAGTCCTAGACCATATGGAGATTCATAAGGGAAATATTGTTGATGTATGGTTGAAGTCAATACCGATAGGAATCCGGCTGAAAGTAAAGGCAACGGGAAAAGGGGAATATTTCAAAACAGAAATTTTAGAAACATCTTTTATTGAAAAGTAACGTGTGCAATATCGGTACAGATGTACCGATATCAGTGAGCGTTCCCATGGCAATTCTATTTGTCATGGCAAAACGCTGGGATAGATAACGCATAGAGGCGCCCATTTCCCCGTCAGGACCCCCGTATTGACTGATAATTACCTGTGCGGCCCTTGCATCAGGTTTTTTAATATTTACTGGAAACTGGAGTCTTTTTTCA
Organism: uncultured Bacillota bacterium; assembly: GCA_905200905.1. Lineage (GTDB taxonomy): Bacteria > Bacillota > Clostridia > Lachnospirales > Lachnospiraceae > Blautia. Next base: position 27,940 of record CAJKMA010000018.1, on the reverse strand, counting down.
TAATTCCACATAACTTAACATCCCCCTTCCCATGGCCATGGCTGCATAATCCAGTCCCATCTGCGGTTGCAATTTTCAGACGCCGTATCCAGAGTAAGTGGACCATAATGTGCAGCATATTCTTCCAAAGCCCGATTACGTGCTTGAGAATGTTCTTTCAAACACGCAAGAGCATCTTCATCATCGGGATGTGTATCAAGGAAAAGAGAAAGTTCAACTACAACAAAGCTTATTTCGTTAATAAGCTGTAGTAATTCTTCTTTGGAACAGGAGTGGTTATTGGAATTTAACATTTACAGCCACCTCGCTTTCCGCAGAATGGCTTGCAAAGTTCGGGGAAAATGGTGCCCATTTGGAAGCCTTTGCATGGGGTAAAGATATTGGAAAAGTGCTGCATAGGCACATAGGCCATGGTAAGAGGAAGATGGTCTGCATGTTTATAAATGTCCATATCTTCGATTTTATCAGAACAGCCGCATGGGTTTGCCTGCTTTTTTTCCATTACTGGAATAGGACAGGAACCCTGGGGACGAAAATCCCGTGGCTGTATACGGCAAGAACGTGATATCATTGGATTCATTCCATAATAGTCCATAGAAAATTCCTTTCTAAAAAAGATAGCAGTTTTCAAATGACTGCCTAATTACAGTACTATTTTATGGAAAAAAATACAAAGGGTGAAAAAATAGAAAAGATTTTACAACTGCCCTTGCATAGGGGAAAATCTTTCTGTAAAATAAAACTGGTTAAAAATAGTATGGAAAGATGGGCGGTTCATCCATGAAAGATATTTTAAAGAAAACATGGGCAGTCATAAAATATAATATGGGAAGTCTGGTTCTGTTTGAAATTGGGTATCGGATTGCAGTGTTTTTTCTAATGATGCAGTTGGTACATGGAGCAGTGAATTTTTCTTTGAAACAGCAGAATTTTAGCTATCTGACTGCTGAAAATTATGGCCAATTTCTAGCCAGCCCACTGTGTATTTTTTTGCTTTTTGGGATTTTAATTTTACTTCTTTTCTTTTTCTTGATTGAGGTTTCTGCATTGCTTTTGGGATTTCAGTATTCCTATCAGAGGAGAAAGCTTTATGCTAGCGATATGTTGATTCTTGGGATAAAGCGTAGTATTGCTTTTTTGCGTCATAGTAGGTTCTCCTGGTTTTTTTGTGTGGCATTAGCGGCGCCATTTTTGACCGCTTATTTTATCATTCGGGAAATTTCTTATATTCGTGTACTGGAATTTACAGCAAGACAGATTTATAAATCTATTACACCACATATTGTTTTGTATGGAGTTATTGGTCTCATACTAATGCTGTCTTTTTTACTGGTATTTGCACTACCATATTGTATCCTGGCAAAACAGAAGAGTTTTCGAGGAATGCTGGCAGGAATCCGACTGTTAAAAAGGCAATGGAAAAAAGTATTGACCGGATTTGTGCTTTTACATTTTATCATGTTAGCTTTTATTTTTGTGACGTATTTGTTTTCTATGGCGCTTATGACAGGCGTAGTTTCTATGACAACAGCGAAAGCAGGTGAAGTGAGTCAAGTCTTAATTTTCAGTGGTTACATTAATATGGCACTTGGAATTTTTGCAGGTGGTGTGCAGATGATTGGAAGCCTGGCTTTTGTTTCTGTGATTTTTGCCAGATTTCGAGTACCTCAAAAGGAAGAAATTTCTATTTATGAGCTGATAAAGCAGTATAGCTGGTATGTGAAAGTCGGAAGGAGGAGAATGGCAGCATTTCTGTCTGTGTTGTTTCTTTTGTTTGAAGGAAGTTACCTTTGGGTACTGGCACTTTCTCACGATACTTCCTTGGGAACACTTATGGGAGATATGGGCATTACTGCACATCGAGGTGGAGCTCTTATGGCACCGGAAAACACCATCAGCGCTTTAAAATCCAGCATAGAATGTGGGGCAGATATGGCAGAAATTGATGTTCAGGAAACAAAAGATGGAGCCTTAATTTTGCTTCATGATGATTCTTTAAAGCGAACAGCAGGTGTGAAAAAGAATGTATGGGAGATGAATCTGGCAGAAATAAAAAAGTTAGATGCAGGAACCAGTTTTCATGAGCGGTATAGAGGAGAAAAAATTCCAACACTGGAAGAAGTTCTGAATTTTTGTGAAGGAAGGCTGGACTTAAATATAGAGATTAAGTATAATGGTAAAAATAAAGGAATTGTCAATAAGGTGGTTCGTACTATTCGGGAAGCTGGATTTCAAGAACATTGCGTGGTTACGTCTATGAACTATCAGTTTCTGAAACAGATTAAAAAAATTGCACCGGAGATTCGGACAGGTTATATTATGACTATGACCTATGGAAGTATTTCCAAAGTGTCAGAAGCGGATTTTTTCAGTGCTAAATATACGTATGTGGATGAAGGATTTGTTCAGGAAGCACATGCTCTTGGAAAAGAAGTGCATGCCTGGACCGTAAATTACAGGGGAGATGTAAAGCGTATGATGGATATGGGTGTAGATAATATTATTACAGATGATCCGGTAATAGTCCGCAAGGTGCAGAACCAGGAAAGCGGAAGTCCGGGTGGTTATCTGGAGCTTTTAAGCTATGCCCTGGGAATTTAGCGGGAGGATAAAAATGGCAAAGAAGAAAAAAAAGGCAAGGGTAAAATCAGAGTATTTTGATTATAACCTAATTGCAGCAGTTATTCTGCTTATTTGCTTTGGACTGGTTATGCTGTACAGTACCAGTGCTTACACTGCACAGATAAAATTTGATAATGATATGAACTTTTTCGGAAAACAGGCTATTATCAGTGTGGCAAGTATTATCATAGCGCTGGGTATGTCTCTGTTTGACTATCATCTGTTGTATTATATAAGCAGATTTGTTTACTGGTTCTCTATTTTCTTAATGGCATTGGTAAAATATACACCGCTTGGCGTAGAAGTAAATGGTGCGAAAAGGTGGCTAAGCCTTGGAGTGGAGGCACTGCGATTTCAGCCGGCGGAGGTGGCGAAAATTGCGGCCATTACATTTATTCCCTGTCTGATTATGAAAATGGGGAGAGAAGTAGCTACAAGAGCTGGATTTTGGAAATTAGTGGCATATGGAGGCGGATTGGCTTTTGCTGCTTTTTATCTCACAGAAAATTTAAGTACAGCTATTATTATTGCTGGTATTACAGCACTTATGATTTTTGTAGCACATCCTAATCAAAAATTGTTTATCCGGATTGCCATAGTCAGTGCAATTGGAATTATTTTGATTCGAATTATCCTTCAAGTTACTTTGGGAGAAATGATTTTGAACATGGACAATGTGGATAGTTTCCGTATGGAGCGTGTACTGGTATGGCTGAATCCCCAGCAATATTCTTCGGAAGGAGGATATCAGATTATGCAGGCTTTGTATGCTATTGGAAGTGGTGGATTTTTTGGAAAAGGTCTGGGAAATAGTGTGCAGAAACTAGGACCTGTACCAGAGGCCCAAAATGATATGATTTTTTCCATAGTATGTGAAGAATTGGGAGTTTTTGGTGGTTTGATTATTATTACTTTGTTTGGATATTTGTTGTATCGTCTGTTTTTTATAGCACAGAATGCACCGGATTTTTATGGTTCACTAATGGTAAGCGGCATTATGATTCACATTGCCCTTCAGGTTATTTTGAATATTTGTGTAGTGCTAAACTGGATTCCAACCACAGGAATTACCCTTCCTTTTGTTAGTTATGGAGGTACTTCGGTTGTGTTCCTTATGGCAGAAATGGGAATTGCTCTTAGTGTGTCAAGGCAAATTAAATTTACGGAATAAAAGGGTTGACAAATATAGGAAAAGAAGATATACTTTGAGAATCAAAATATTAAAATGAAAAGATGTTAGTTGATTAAAGGAGATAGGAATTATGTTAGAAAAAATGAGAGAAATTATTGCTGAACAGTTAAATTGTGATGCTGATAGCATTCAGCCAGAGACTTCTTTTAAAGAAGATTTAGGAGCAGATTCCTTGGATTTATTTGAATTGGTTATGGCTTTAGAAGATGAATATTCTGTAGAAATTCCAGCTGAGGAGCTGCAGGAGCTTACTACGGTAGGTGCTGTTATGGATTACCTGAAAAAAATCGGTGTAGAAGAATAAAAAAAGTTGCCAGAAATAGGATTGCTATTTCTGGCATTTTTTTGTATTCTATAAGCAATAAAAAAATGCCTTTTCTGGGCAGGTAAGGAGGAAATTTTATGACATTGTTAGAAGAATTAGGATTTGAACTGCGCCATGTGGGGATTAACTGTCAGACAGAGGATGAAGCCTATGAGGTAGCTGAGCGATTTGATACTATCTTTGGATTTACGAAAAAAGTGGGAAACAGTTCTGTGTTTGCCGGAACAGCAGTGGAAGCTATGAAGACCCCGTATCTTGGGAAAAACGGTCATATTGCAGTGGGAACAACAGATATAGAGAAGGCTGTAGAATATCTGAAGAGCCAGGGTATAGAATTCGATATGGAAACTGCAAAATATAAAAATGAGAAGATGATAGCTGTATATCTGAAGGAAGAAATTGGTGGATTTGCAGTACATCTGGTGCAGAAATAGTTATGAAAAATTAAAAGAATACGGGAAACCTACTTGAAAATAAAAAGGGCTTCCTGTATAATTTTTATGGAGATGGGGTATAGGGTGAAAGCCACATACCTCATGTTTTTGTGTAAGAAATTTGAATGAAGATAAAACAGAAAGAAGGAGATTGTTCATGAGTCAGGTAAGAACAAGATTTGCACCAAGCCCAACAGGAAGAATGCATGTTGGAAATTTAAGAACGGCATTATATGCATATTTAATTGCAAAACATGAAAATGGAAGTTTTATGCTTCGTATAGAAGATACGGATCAGGAGCGGTTTGTGGATGAGGCTCTTGGTATTATTTACAGAACAATGGAAAAAACAGGATTAATCCATGATGAAGGACCAGATAAAGATGGTGGCTATGGACCTTATGTACAGAGTGAGAGAAATGCCCAGGGAATTTATTTGAAATATGCAAAGCAGCTCATTGAGCAGGGTGATGCCTATTACTGTTTCTGTACAAAAGAACGTCTGGAATCCTTAAAAGCTAGTGTGGGAGAGAAGGAAATAGCAGTTTATGACAAGCATTGTCTGCATTTAAGCAAAGAAGAGGTTCAAGCAAAGTTAGAAGCAGGAGAACCTTATGTGATTCGTTTTAATATGCCTACAGAGGGTACCACTACTTTCCATGATGATATTTATGGAGATATTACGGTGCCAAATAATGAGCTGGATGATTTGATTTTGATTAAGTCTGATGGCTTTCCAACCTATAATTTTGCCAATGTAGTGGATGACCATTTAATGGGAATTACCCATGTAGTGAGAGGAAATGAGTATCTTTCTTCTTCTCCAAAATACAATCGTATTTATGAGGCTTTTGGGTGGGAAGTTCCTACTTATGTACATTGTCCGTTGATTACCAATGAAGAACATCAGAAGCTGAGCAAGCGTTCTGGACATTCTTCTTATGAAGATTTATTGGATCAGGGATTTTTGACAGAAGCTATTGTAAATTATGTAGCGCTTTTAGGATGGTGTCCTCAGGATAACCAGGAAATTTTTTCACTGGAAGAATTGGTGAAGGTGTTTGATTACCATCATATGAGTAAATCTCCGGCTGTTTTTGATATTCAGAAACTGAAATGGATGAACGGAGAATATATGAAAGCTATGGATGAAGATAAGTTTTATGAAATGGCTCTTCCATATATCAAGCAGGTGATTACAAAAGACCTAGATTTGAAGAAGATTGCACATATGGCAAAAACAAGAATTGAAGTGCTGCCAGATATTCCGGCTCTCATTGATTTTTTTGAGGCAGTACCAGAATATGATGTGTCCATGTACACGCATAAAAAAATGAAAACAAATCCAGAAATTTCTCTGGAAGTTCTGGAGAAGGTTCTTCCGGTGTTGGAAACTCAGGAGGATTATTCTAATGATGCTTTGTATGAACTGCTTTGCGGTTTTGCGAAAGAGAATGGTTACAAAAATGGTCAGGTTCTGTGGCCAATCCGTACAGCACTTTCTGGAAAACAGATGACACCTGCAGGTGCAACAGAGATTCTGGAAGTACTTGGAAAAGAAGAAAGTCTGAAACGTATCCGGGCTGCTGTGGAGAAGCTGAAATAAAACATGAAGAAAAATTCAGCACAAGAAAAGGCCATATTGCATAATCAAGGTCCCATGATGCTTCTGGCAGGTCCTGGTTCAGGAAAAACCACCACTATGACAAAGCGAGTAAAAGCACTTCTGGAAACTTATCAAGTGAATCCTGCCCGTATTCTGGTGGTAACTTTTACCAAGGCAGCTGCAAGAGAAATGAAGGAACGTTTTGAAAAACTCTGTAGAGATTCAGGGCTTACCCAGAATTACAAGCAAGTGACTTTTGGAACCTTTCATGGAGTGTTTTATGGGATTTTGAGACATGCTTATGGCCTTACAGGAAAAAATATCATTAGTGAAGAACGTAGATATGATATGCTTCGGGAACTGGTTTATCGTCAGAAAATAGAAGTAGAGGATGAAAAAGAGTTTTTTGAAGGCTTGGTGCAGGAAATTAGCGAGGTAAAAAATAGCCGAATTCCTTTGGAACATTATTATTCTAAAAATTGTCCAGATGAGGTGTTTCGCAGCCTTTATACCTCCTATGTCACGGTATGCAGACAGTCCAGACTTCTGGATTTTGATGATATGCTTCTGTATTGCTATGATTTACTTACCCAGCGGGAGGATATTCTGGCTGGTTGGCAGAAAAAGTTCCAATATATTCTGGTGGATGAGTTCCAGGATATTAATAAGCTTCAATATGATATTGTAAAAATGCTGGCAGCTCCAGAAAATAATTTGTTTATTGTAGGGGATGATGACCAGTCCATCTATGCATTCCGTGGAGCAAAGCCAGAGATTATGATGAATTTTCCCAAGGATTTTCCTTCCGTACAAACAGAACTACTTTCCATGAATTACCGTTCTACAAAGGAAATTGTGGATGCGGCAGGAAGAGTGATTGTATGGAATAAAAGACGGTTTCAGAAGAAAATCCATACAGAAAATGAGCAGGGAAAGCCCCTGGTGGTAAAGGCTTTTCAAAATGGAAAAGAAGAGGAGTTGTACTTAAAAGACTGCATTGTAAAGTCTCATGAACAAGGATGTTCTTATGAAGAAATGGCGGTTTTATATCGGACAAATTCCGGCGCCAGATTCTTGGTAGAAACTTTGATGGAATACCAGATTCCTTTTCAGATGAGGGATGTATTGCCAAATCTTTATGACCATTGGATTGCCAGAAACTTTATTTCTTACATAAAGCTGGCTATGGGAGACAGAAGCCGCAAAGAGTTTCTACAAGTTATGAATCGACCAAATCGATATATTTCCAGAGATGCATTGGAAGAACCTCAGGTATCTTTTGAAGCCTTACGCTGGCATTACGAGGAAAAAGAGTGGATGCTGGACCGTATTGATAAGTTTGAAGAGGATTTGAATCTGCTGAAAAATATGACACCTTATGGTGCGATAAACTATATTCGTCATGGAATCGGATACGAAGAATATTTGAAAACCTATGCTTTATTCCGAAAATTAAAAATAGAAGATTTGTATGAAGTTTTGGAAGAACTGGCAGACAGTGCAAAGGGATATCAGACTTTTGGAGAGTGGTTCATCCATATTGCAGAATATACCAATAAGCTAAAAGAGCAGGCAAGGACCAAGATTTCGGAGAAAAAAGGCGTGGTAATATCTACTCTTCACAGCGTCAAAGGGTTGGAATTTGATAAGGTCTTTCTCATGGATGTGAATGAGGGTACGATTCCTTATAGAAAAGCATTAAAAGACAGTGATATTGAGGAAGAGCGCCGCTTGTTTTATGTGGGCATGACCAGAGCCAGAAAAGAACTCAATTTATTTTATGTAAAAGAACGTCATGAGAAACAGCTAGAACCATCTAGGTTTCTTATAGAGGGCGGCCTTTTAAAAGGAGAAAAAAATGAACCAACCGGAAATCAGAATTTACACAGGGAAGATACAGGCATGGACGCGTGATGTTTTGTCATGTAAAAGCAGGGAATCCCTGTGTGGACGAAGGCTTTTAGCCTATGGACTTTTGGATTGGGGCCGAGAAGATTTGTTTGGGAATATTCACAGGGCAGATGAACTGTATGCTTATCTGGAAGGAATGATAGAAAGGGGCAGCCATGGAAAACCTCATTTTAGGGAAAATGTGGGGATTCATTTCAATATCAGCCATTCAGGGGCATATGGGGCATGTGCCCTTTCTTTGATACCGTGCGGCTTGGATATTCAGGAGGTAAGAAAAGTCCGCAGTCAGAAAATGTTGGAACGGGTTCTTACACAAAGAGAGCAGAAACAGGTTCAGGAAGCAAAGAATCCAGAAAAGGAATTTTGTAGGTTTTGGACCAGAAAAGAAAGCTTTTTGAAATTATCTGGGGATGGAATTACAAAATCCATGAGAGATTTAGAGACTCCAGGGTGGTATGAGGAGTTTCAAGTAGATAGACAAATCTTAGGATGTATATGTTCAGGAGAAGAGTGTTATGTGCGTATTCAACAGGTATCAGCGGAAAAATTTTTTCAAAGGTTTTTACCATGAGTAAGGAGGAAGAGCATGTTGTATTTTAGTCACTTGTTGGAGGACGAAGATACAAAAGCAGTGATAAACGCTACGGGAATGGGGGTAGAATCCATTGAGTTTGCTATTTCAGAAAACCTGAATCAACTGAAGGAAAAGATCTTTTCTTACCAGAAGAGGCTAAAAGATATGGATTGCAAAAAGCTGGTTCTTCACGGTCCTTTTCTGGATTTGAATCCCATGACCTTTGATGACAGAATTCAGGCTGTGACCAGGCAGAGATATGAGGAAGCCTATGCAGCGGCAAAGTCACTGGGAGCAAAAAAAATTGTGTATCATACTTGTTATGTGCCGGATTTTTATTTGCTTATTGGCTGGGCAGAACGTATGGCAGAATTTTTTGAAGAATTTCTGGCAGATAAAGATGATTCCATAGAAGTGCTGATGGAAAATGTACTGGATAGACAGTGGGAATCTTTAAAGGAAACTGCCCAGAGGGTGAAGCATCCGGCTTTTGGTCTGTGTCTGGATATTGGTCATGCACATTGTTATGGTAAAGAGCCTTGTGAACAGTGGGTAAAAGGCTTGAAGGAACATATCCGCCATGTTCATATACATGATAATATGGGAAAGAAGGACAGCCATCTGGCATTAGGAGAGGGCAGTATGGATGTAGGTGCTGTTATGAGAGAATTGAGAGAAATACCAGGATGTACCTATACCATTGAATGCAGCACCTTAGATGAGGTGATGAAATCCTATAAAATTTTGAAGAAATATTTGGGAGAAAATTGACAAGAAAATGGCCAAAATGCTATAGTTAGGAAGAATAAAAAAGGAAAGAAAGAGGAAAAACGATGAAGCACAAAGGAACGATTATTGCAGCAGTTGCCTTGGTACTGGTGTGTATTCTAGCAGGTGGATTGTATCTGAAATTTAAGCCACAGACCCAAAAGGGAGAGAAAGAAATTACCATTTTGGTAATACATGGTGACCAGACAGAGAAAGAATTTCAGTATAGCACAGATGCAGAATATTTGGTAGAAGTATTAAAGGAAAATAAGCTGGTAGATGGAGAAGAAGGGGATTATGGGCTGTTTATCAAGTCTGTAGATGGTGAGACCGCTGATGAAGCAAAACAACAGTGGTGGTGTATTACCAAGGGTGGTGAGCAGGTAAATACATCGGCAGACCAGACTCCAGTTGCAGATGGAGAACAGTTCGAGCTTACGCTGAAAGAAGGATATTAATTGAAAACACAAAAGACCAGAGAATTAGTCATCATGGGAGTTCTGACAGGGGTTGTTTTTCTCGGGCAGGTTTTTATGGGATTTCTGCCTAACGTAGAAATTGTGACGTTGCTGTTCATGCTTTATACCCTGGTTTTTGGAAAAAAAGTATTTCTTATGATTTACGTCTTTGTTTTTCTGGAAGGAATTTTTTATGGTTTTGGACTTTGGTGGCTAAATTATCTTTATGTGTGGAGTGTTCAGGCAGTGATTACCTGGTTGTGCAGAAAGCAGAAATCTGTAGTGTTCTGGAGTATTCTCTCCGGATTTTACGGGATTTCTTTTGGGGCATTGTGTACCATTCCCTATTTTTTTATCAGCGGACCAGCAGGGGCTTTTGCTTACTGGGTATCAGGTGTGGCTTATGACATTCCCCATTGTATCGGCAATGTTGCTTTATGTCTTGCACTATTTAAACCTCTTCGCAGTTTGCTTGAGAAGATGGTTTTTGGAAATCTTGAAAAACCTGTTCATAATTAGGGATTGTCCTCATATACTTAGGAGTAAAGAGGTGAGGGATTATGAAACAGGAAGAAGTTACAAGGCTGTTTCCCATGCATATTAGAAAGGCGCTTTTAAAGGCAGCTTTGGATATGGAACAGCTCTATGAAATTCGACTCCGTGTGAATGGGCCCTTGATTCTTATCTATCAGGGAAAAGAATATTTTCTTGCAGAGCAAGGAAGCTTTTCCAGGAATGAATCAGGGGCTTATGTTGTAAAAGCGGAGGATGTAAAAGAAACCATGGAATATATTAGTCGATATTCCATGTATGCCTTTGAGGAAGAATTACGTCAGGGTTTTATCACAATTCAAGGCGGACATAGGGTAGGAATTGCCGGAAAAACCGTTTTGGAAGGAAATAAAATTAAAAGTGTAAAATACATATCTTATCTAAATCTTCGATTATCACATCAGATAAAAGGGTGCGCTGCACCCATACTTCCCTATATTATAAAAAACGATCATATATGTCACACGCTGATTATTTCACCGCCAAGATGTGGAAAAACAACTCTGCTTCGGGATTTAATCCGTCAGGTGAGCAATGGGACCTCGTATTTGAGAGGTATTACGGTGGGTGTTGTAGATGAACGTTCAGAAATTGCCGGTTCTTTTCAAGGGATTCCTCAGAATGATTTGGGAATACGCACAGATATTTTGGATTGCTGTCCAAAGGCAGAAGGTATGATGATGCTCATCCGTTCTATGTCGCCAGAGGTCATAGCAGTAGACGAGCTTGGAGATTATGAGGATATTCATGCCATTGAATCTGTGATTCACTGCGGATGTAAGCTTTTTGCTACGGTTCATGGAAGTTCTGTGGAGGATATCAAAAAGAAGCCTTTGATGCAGCGTCTGGTTCGGGAAAAAATTTTTGAACGCTATATTGTGCTGCACAAGGAGGAACGGGCAGGAAGAGTTCGTGCAATTTTTGATGAGAGGGGAACCAGCCTTTATGATTATAAAGGAAGGCAGGGAATCTTATGCTGAAGCTTTTGGGCGCTGTTTTGGTACTTTTTTCCTGTACAGCTCTTGGATGGGGGAAAAGTATGTCTTTACAGAGACGTCTTGAACAGCTTAGGGAAATTGAAAAATTGGTACATCTCATATTAGGAGAGATTACCTATCGAAAAGAAGCCCTGCCGGAAGCCTTGCTTCGGACATCACAAAAAGCAGTACCCCCCTTTGATGAATTTCTGCAAGAAGTTTCTAGGCAGGCAAGTTTGTTTCAGGGAGAATGCTTCTCTAAGATTTTCAGGGAAACAGCACAGCGTTGTTTGGAAAACAGCGCCTTGAAAAGAAAGGATTTGGAAGTTTTTGTACAGCTGGGGGAGTATTTGGGATGGATGGATATCACGCTGCAAAAAAATACCATAGCGTTATATTTGGAACAGTTGAAGCAAGAAATTCAGTCGTTGGAAAAAGAATTGCCAGGCAGGAAAAAAATGTGCCAGAGCCTTGGTGTGATGGCAGGGATCTTTTTGACCATTTTATGTCTTTAACATCGTTGTAAAAATAGGGGAGGAAACAGGATGGAAGTTAGTCTGTTATTTAAAATCGGGGCTGTAGGTATTTTGGTATCTGTCCTGTGCCAGATTCTGAAGCATAGCCAAAGAGAAGAACTGGCTTTTTTAACAAGCCTTACCGGATTGCTTCTGGTGCTGTTTTGGGTTCTGCCCTATATTTATGATTTGTTTACCACCATTCAGGATTTGTTTGCGCTGTAGGGGAGGAAAAGATGGAAGTAGTAAAAATTGTCATGCTGGGAATGTCAGGGGTGTTTTTGGGGCTTCTCCTAAAAGAGAGCAAGCCAGAATATGCGGTTTATATTAGTTTAGCAGTAGGCGTTTTTATTTTTTCATACATGACAGAGAAAATTGCTTATTTGTTTTCCTCTATTTTGAAGCTGCGGGACTATTTACCCTTAGAAGAGAAATATCTTACCGTGCTGCTTAAAATGATTGGAGTTACCTATCTTGCTCAGTTTTCTTCTGGCATCTGTAAAGATGCAGGGTATTCTTCTATTGCAGGACAGATTGAAATCTTTGCCAAGCTGTATATTATGGTATTGTCCATTCCTGTGCTGCTGGCACTGATGGAAGCCATTCACAGCTTTCTGGCATGAAGGGACAAAATCTGCAAAAGAGGAAAAAAGCGGTTGTCTGGTTTTTATTTTTGTTTTTCGTCTTTCCCATTTCTGTAAAGGCTGCTGAACAGGAGGAAGTACTTTTAGAGGATCTAGAATTGCAGCAAATGCAGGAAGCAGTGAATGAGCTTCTGGGGGAAGAGACTTTTTCTTTGGAAAAAGCGCTTGGAGAAATTTTAAGTGGAGAAAAAAGTTTTTCAAAAGGGCAGATAGTCAGGTTTTTGAAAGAATTTTTGTTGTCCCAGTTTGTTTGGGACAGGGAAACTTATGTGCAGATTATTTTGTTAGTAATTGTAGCGGCCCTGTTTTCTAATTTTACGGAAGTATTTGGAAATGGACAGACAGGGGAAATTAGTTTTTATCTGGTGTACATGCTTCTTGCAGCGATTTTGATTCATTCTTTTGGCACAGCCAGTCAGGAGGTTTCCCAGAAATTACAAGAGTTACTGCTGTTTATGAAAGCTTTGATGCCATCCTATTTTTTGGCAGTAACAGCAGCTTCCGGCTCTGCTACAGCTATGGTATTTTATGAGATGGTTATGGGAGCCGTATATTTGGTGCAGGTGATTCTTTTAAAAGCAGTCATACCTGGGATCCATGCATATGTATTGATTCAGATTGTGAATTTTCTTCACAAAGAGGAATTGCTTTCTCGTATGGCAGAGCTTTTACAGACGATTGTGGAGTGGACTTTAAAAACCTGTACAGCGGCTATGATTGGAATGCAGTTAGTACAAAATATGATTACTCCTGCTGTGGATTCCCTGAAACGGGACGTAATTGGAAAAACAGCAGCAGCGATTCCAGGAGTTGGAAATGCTATTAATGGGGTTACAGAGGTAGCTCTGGCAACGGCAGTGCTGATTCGCAATAGTCTTGGTGTATTAGGGATTCTCATTTTACTGGCACTTGGTCTGCCTCCTATTATTCGGCTCGGCGTTATGACACTTCTCTATAAATTCTTGGCAGCATTTGTGCAGCCAGTTTCTGACAAGCGTATGACTGGATGTTTGTCAGCGGTAGGAGAGGGATGCAGACTTTTGCTGAAGGTGCTTCTCATGGTGGAGCTGCTGTTATTGATTACCATTGCTATTTTGGCGGTTTCTTTTATAGGAAATTAAGAGGGAAAAGGAGACGGTATGACAGAAGCATTGTATTCCTGGGTGGAAAGCTTGGTATGTTATTATATTTTGCTTTCAGCAGTGACAAAACTTTTACCAGATAACAGTTTTAAAAAATACATTCAATACTATTTGGGCTTGCTTTTGATTTTGGTTATGCTGGCACCTGTGTTTCAAGTGACTGGGATTCAGAAAGAGATAGACCGGTATGTGGAAGAATTGGAGAAGCCTTTAAAGGAACGGGAAGTATGGGAACAAAAAGCCAAGAGTTTTGAAGAAAACTGGCAGACTGTAATACAGGGAGAGGAGGTGGAGCAATGAAGCTAATTCAGGAACTAATGAAAAAGGAGAAGCTGGTGGCGCTTCTTTTTGTGGGACTGCTTTTGCTTATTGTGGCGCTTCCGGTAAAACAAGAGGAGGAAAAAAAACAAGAAGAAAATGGTCTGGTTTTGGAAGAGGAGAAAATAAAAGGAGAGGGGGAATTATGGCAGAATAAAATGGAGGAAAGGCTCAAGAAGGTGTTGGAGCAGGTAGAAGGAATTGGGGAAACCCAGGTTTTTCTTACTTGTGCTGGAACAGAAAGAAAGGTGGTGGAAAAGGATGAAGCAGAAACAGTGTATGAAAAGGATGCCAGAGGGAATCAGTCCCCTTATGTGAGTCAGGAGCAATATCCACAAGTGACGGGAGTATTGGTTGTGGCAAAAGGCGGAGATGATCCAGTTGTAATTCAGAATATTCAAGAAGCAGTTGAGGCATTATTTCAGGTGGAACCCCATAAAATTAAAGTAATGAAAATGAATTAAAGGAGAGAGCACATGAAAAAAATCTTCAAGAAGAATCAAGTTATCATTACAGCATTGGCAATTATGATTGCAGTAGCCGGATATATCAACTATTCGGACAGTAAGTTTGGCACCAGTAAACAAAAGAAAGAAGATACAAAAGAAACAGCATCGGAAACCCAGAAAATTGTAGAAGAGATTGAAAGTATGGATTATGATATTACAGATGAAACTGCCATGTTGGAAGAAAATCAAAAGGCACAAGAACCCCAAGGAGAAACGGAAACTCCAGGAGAAGCAGTACTAACAGGTTCCTCCAACTTTGTGGCACAGGCAAAGGTGAATCGAGAACAGGTTCGTTCTGCAAATAAGGAAACCTTATTGGAAATCATTAACAATGAAAATCTGGGAGAAGAACAGAAGCAGGATGCAGTGAATTCTATGGTAAATATGACCAATCTGGCGGAACAAGAGGAAGCAGCAGAACTTTTACTGGAAGCACAGGGTTTTAGTAATATTGTGGTGAATCTTACAGGTGATAGTGCGGATGTCATTGTACCGAAAGAATATATGGAAGACGCCAGACGGGCACAGATTGAAGATATTGTAAAACGAAAAACCAGTGTTCCGGCAGAGAATATTGTGATTACACCACTAGAAGGAGAGAGTGAGGATAAAAGCGAGGATAAAAGTGAAGAGACAGGTGAAGAAAAACAATAGGTTCTGAAGAAATCCCCTTGACATGCTATTTCCGGTATACTAAAATAGCACCAGTGTGCTATATGAGAGAAGGAGGGCCTGACGTGGCTGATTATACGAAAGAAATTACAAAAAGACGTACATTTGCAATTATTTCCCACCCGGATGCGGGTAAAACCACCCTTACAGAAAAATTTCTGCTTTATGGCGGTGCCATTAACTTGGCAGGAAGTGTTAAGGGGAAGGCAACTGCCCGTCACGCAGTTTCTGACTGGATGGAAATAGAAAAAGAAAGAGGTATTTCAGTAACCTCTTCTGTATTGCAGTTTAATTATGATGGATATTGCATCAACATATTGGATACTCCCGGACATCAGGATTTCTCAGAAGATACTTACCGTACCCTGATGGCAGCAGATTCTGCTGTTATGGTCATCGACGCATCCAAAGGTGTGGAAGCTCAGACCAGAAAACTGTTTAAAGTCTGTGCAATGCGGCATATTCCGATTTTTACCTTCATCAACAAACTGGACAGAGATGCCAATGATACCTTTGAATTGTTGGATGATATTGAGAAGGAGCTTGGAATTCCTACCTGTCCGATTAACTGGCCTATTGGATCCGGTAAAAAATTCCGTGGTGTATATGATAGAAAAACCGGGAAAGTCCTTACGTTTTCAGATACTATGAAAGGTACAAAAGAGGGTATTGAAGAAACCATAGATTTGGAAGATGCTCGCCTGGATGAGGTTCTTGATCCGGAACAGAAAGAACAGCTGTTAGATGAAATCGAACTTCTGGATGGAGCAAGTGCAGAGTTTGACCAGGAGCTGGTAGATAATGGAATGCTGTCACCGGTATGCTTTGGTTCTGCCCTGACCAATTTCGGAGTGGAGACTTTCTTAAAACACTTCCTGAAAATGACCTCTTCCCCACTGCCAAGAAAAGCAGATATTGGGGTAGTAGACCCAATGAAGGAAGATTTTTCCGCCTTTGTCTTTAAGATTCAGGCAAATATGAACAAGAACCACAGAGACCGTATTGCATTTATGCGTATCTGTTCTGGTAAATTTGAGGCAGCCAAAGAGGTATATCACGTACAGGGAAATAAGAAGATGCGTCTGTCCCAGCCACAGCAGATGATGGCTCAGGACCGTCATGTGGTGGAGGAAGCCTATGCCGGAGATATTATCGGTGTGTTTGACCCTGGTATTTTCTCTATCGGAGATACCGTATGTGCTCCTGGAAAGAAATTCCAGTATGAAGGAATCCCAACCTTTGCACCGGAACACTTTGCAAGAGTGCGGCTTTTGGACAGCATGAAGAGAAAACAGTTTGTAAAAGGTATTAACCAGATTGCCCAGGAGGGTGCTATCCAGATTTTCCAGGAAATCATGGGCGGAATGGAAGAAATTATCGTGGGTGTAGTAGGTGTACTGCAGTTTGATGTATTGAAATTCCGTCTGGAAAGCGAATACAACGTGGATATTCGTCTGGAAGCCCTGCCTTATGAGCATATCCGCTGGATTGAGAATAAGACAGAGGTGGATGTGAAGAAACTCACCGGAACCTCTGATATGAAGAAGGTTATGGACATGAAAGGCAATCCGCTTCTGCTGTTTATCAATAGCTGGAGTATCGGTATGACCCTGGACAGAAATGAAGGATTAAAGCTGGCAGAGTTTTCTAAAAACTAATAGCAGGTGTAGAAGAAAAAGCTGATGACTTCTGCGATGAAATTTACGCAGGAGGTATCAGCTTTTGTGTGCTAAAAAGGTTGTCAGAGTTTTTCTAAATTTCTTAAATGCAGATAAACGGTATTTTTTGATATGCCAAGCTGAGAGGCGACCTGATAAACAGCATCTTTCATATTAAAAATGCCTTTTTGGTATAAGAGATGTATGATTTCTTTGTTTTTATTTGAAGATGAAATATTTTCATTAGCGTATATTTTTAGTTTTGCATCTTCCAAAGCAGAAGAAATTAAATCTTCCACGTTGTCATTAAAGGTTTCCGTGGTGCTTGTATCATAAGAAATCTCAGGAATATAAGAGGAAATAAAACTATTCAAAGAGATTTCCATATGAAAGTTGATGCATAAAAGTCCTATAATCCGTTTGTTTTCACCTAGTATAGGGATCGTAGCAGATTTTAAAGTTTTTCCATTTTTTTTATTAAAATAAGAAAGGGGCTGTGGCTCCTTTTTTTCTTTTATTTTGTTTAACATAGATAAGGCCAAATCAGTAATAGGAGCACCTTCCACTCTTCCGGTATAGTGTCCATTAATAATTTTTATCACAGAATGTTCTAAATCTTCTAAGCTATGAAGAATTAATTCGTAGCCATCTCCTAAATATTTAGATAATCCATCAAGGACAACCTTATAGGATTCTAGAATAATACGGTCTGTTTTTGTAAGAACTAAATATTTTGACAAATTTGCACTTCCTTTCTGTTCTATTATTTTGCAATATTTTTATATAAATATTATAGTCACCAATAAATAAGAAAGCAAGGATTCCATGAAAAAGTTGAAAATAAAATTTTGCTTTTTAGAGAGATAAAGTGAATAAAATACTATTGACTAAACAAAAGTTTAGTGATATACTCTTTTATATGATAAAACAATAAAGAGGAGGAATTGTATGAAAACAGTATTTACAGAAAAAGCTCCGGCAGCAATCGGCCCTTATTCTCAGGCAAAAATAATTGGAAATCTTGTATTTACATCCGGTCAGATTCCAGTTATTCCAGAGACAGGTGATATTGCAGGTACAGGGATTTTGGAACAGGCAGAGCAGGTCATGAAAAATGTGGGAGCAGTTCTTGACGCGGCAGGAAGTAGCTATGAAAAGACGGTAAAGACTACTTGTTTTCTGGCAAACATGGATGATTTTGCTGTGTTTAATCAGATATATGAAAAATATTTTACCGGAAAACCTGCACGTTCCTGTGTAGCTGTGAAAACGCTACCCAAAAATCTATTATGTGAAGTTGAAGTCATTGCAGAGGTTTAGCAGGAGGAATTTTATGTATCCAATCGAAGAATTTTTGGATAAAACAGAACGGGCACCCTTACTTTTTACACCTACACCTCTTCATCTGCTTACAGGTTTTTCTAAGTATGAAGAGGTGCAGGTATATATTAAAAGAGATGATATGACAGGAATCGGGCCAGGAGGAAATAAAATTAGAAGTCTGGAATATATCTTGGGAGAAGCAATAGAAAAAGGTTGCAAAAAGATATTGACGGCAGGTCCCGCACAATCTAATTTATGTACATTAACTGCAGCAGCATGTGCCAGATTAGGACTGGACTGCGAACTTGTACATAATGGTGTAGAACCTGAGAAAAAAGAAGGAAATTTACTTCTTAATCAAATTTTGGGAACTGTTTCACATTTCTTAGGAGATTGTGATTCAGAAAAACGAAATTCTTATACAGAGGAATTATCAGAGAAGTATGAAAAAGAAGGGATTTCTTCTTATGTGGTTCGCAATGGTGCAACAACAGGTCGTGGAGCATTGGGATATACTTCAGCAGTACGTGAAATGAAAAAGCAATGTGAAGAAATGGGTATAAAAGACATGACTATTTTTGCACCCGGTGGAAATGGCGGTGTAGCAGCAGGTTTAATTTATGGTAATGAAATGTTAGGAAGGCCGTTTCATATTGTAATTATAAGTGTGGAAGATGAGCGGGAAACATTAATTCATCATATTGAAAAAACAATTCATGAAACAGAAGAAATTACAGGTCTTATTATGAATGCAAAAGTAGAAGAAGCTGCAGAAATTTCAGATGTTTACAGAGGAAATGGCTGGGGAGAAAACACCGAAGAAAGTACAGAGGAAATATTGCGATTTGCAAGGCAAGAAGGTATTTTTATTGAAAATGTCTACAACAGTAAAGTAGTTGTTGGGATGAAGGATTGGATAAGAAAGAAGATGGTAAAAGGAGCTGTATGTTATCTCCATACAGGAGGTTTCGGTTCTTTGTTTGCTCAGTATTAGGGAGGGAAAGATTTATGGAATATGGGTTTTTAACGTTATTACCACCTATTTTGGCAATTGTGTTTGCAGTTGCGTTTCGTAAAGTTGCGTTAGCATTATTAATAGGTATATTTTCTGGTCAGATGATTTTATGTGGATGGAACCCATTCACTTCAATTAGCGAGAGTGTAAATTCTATTTTAAATGTATGTGCTGATACAGGAAATTTAAAAACATTTTTATTTACATCACTTATGGGGGCATTTGTAATTTTAGTACGTGTATCAGGTGGTGTAAAAGGATTTGTAAATTATCTTACAGAACAGAGTCAAAAAGTAAAAAGTCCTAGAATGGCAATGCTGATTGCTTACATTATTGGAATTATCATTTTTATTGATGGACTTTTAAGTATTATGTTTACAGGTGTTGTTACAAGACCTTTGATTGACAAATTTAAGGTTTCGAGAGAAAAACTTGCATATATTTGTGATGCGACTTCAGCACCGGTAAATGCGATTATTCCATTAAACTCCTGGGGAGCAATGTTGATGGGATTAATTGGAGCAGAAATTGCCAGTGGATATATTTCTGGGGATCCAATGAATCTTCTGGTAAGTAGTTTACCATTCCAGTTTTACTGTATTTTGTCTCTAATTTTTGTTTTGTTTTATATTCTCAGTGGAAAAGATTGGGGGCCTATGAAAAAAGCAGAGGAACGTGTAAGAACAACCGGAAAGTTATTTGATGATGGCGTAACTCCTCTGTTGAATGACTCAGATGGGTTTGAAGAACTTGTTCCAGAAGGAAAAGAAAATAAGTGGAACATGATGTTTCCTTTGATTGTATTGATTGGTGGTACATTTGTAGGGTTGTTTGTAACTGGCGGAGGAAACATTACCAAAGGTAATGGAACTACTTCTATTTTGTACTCTGTAACGATTACATTATTAGTAATGTGTGTTTACTATGCAAAACAGAAAATTATGACAACCAAACAGTTTGGAGAATATGTAATAAAAGGTATCGGCAATATGATTACTTTGGTTGTTTTGCTGGTTCTGGCATTTGCAATTGGTTCTGTTATTAAATCACTCGGCACAGGAACTTTTATGGCAAGTTTGATTGGTGATCATGTAAGTGGAGCTTTTGGTCCTGCTATTATTTTCTTGTTAGGAGCAGTTATGGCATTTAGTACTGGTACAAGTTGGGGTACATTTTCTATTATGATGCCAATTGCTATTCCTATGGCAGTAGCTATGGATGCCAATATTCTTCTTACAATTGGAGCTGTTGTATCTGGTGGTGTTTTTGGAGATCACTGTTCACCGATTTCTGATACTACTATTTTGTCATCTATGTCAGTTGGTACGGATTTGTTCTCCCATGTGAAAACTCAGTTGCCATATGCATTGGTTACAGCAGCATGTGCAACTGTAATGTATGTGGTGTTTGGATTCATTTTATAATTGTTATTGCTGCAAACGGGAAACACAGAAAATATTATTGCAGAAATAACTGTAATGTGTTACACTTAAAAAAGTAAGAAAGGGAATGAAGTTCTCCCTAAGTATATACTTGAACCGCTTTTTAGGCTGATGACTTCTGCGATAAAATTAGCGCAGGAGACATCAGCTTTTGTGTGCGTGAAGGAGGAAAATTATGTTACTTAGTATCTCGTTAATTCTACTTGTTGGGATGTCCGTAGGCTGGATATGTCAGAAGATGAAACTGCCAAGTTTGCTGGGAATGTTAGTTACCGGTATGGTTCTTGGTCCATATATGCTTAATTTATTGGATGACAGTATCCTTGGAATTTCAGCGGAACTTAGGAAAATAGCATTAATCATTATTCTTACAAGAGCCGGACTGGGATTGGATATGTCAGGGCTAAAAAAGATTGGAAGACCTGCTGTACTCATGTGTTTTGTTCCTGCAAGCCTTGAACTTCTGGGTATCTTATTGATTGCTCCGAAACTTCTGGGTATTTCCATGTTAGAAGCAGCAATCCTGGGGGCAGTGCTTGCTGCTGTTTCTCCTGCTGTAGTGGTTCCAAGAATGGTAAAATTGATGGAAGAAGGCTATGGTGTCAGGGAAGGGATTCCACAACTGATTCTGGCAGGTGCATCTGTGGATGATGTGTATGTGATTGTTTTATTCTCAACATTTCTTGGAATGATGCAGGGTGAAAGTGCATCTGTAATTCGTTTTATTAACATTCCAATTTCCATATTTCTGGGTATTGGTATTGGATTCCTGATTGGAGTTATCCTGGCTTATTATTTTAAAAAAGTACACATACGGGATACATCAAAAGTGCTCATTATATTAAGTATTTCCCTTTTGCTTGTAGTTCTGGAAGATCATCTTACCATACCGATTACCTTTTCCGCATTAATTGCAATCATGTTTATTGGGATAGGATTGCAGAAGAAACGGGAAGTCGTTGCAAGGCGTTTGTCTGTAAAATATGGGAAATTGTGGGTGGCAGCAGAAGTATTTTTATTTGTGCTGGTAGGAGCTACCGTAAACATAGGATATCTTGGCAAGGTTGGGGTGAAAGCACTTGTTGTTATTGCAGTGGCGTTGATTTTCAGAATGTTTGGTGTATTTCTTTGTCTTCTGGGAACAAGTTTAGATAAAAAAGAGAGATTATTTGCGATGATGGCATACACACCAAAAGCAACGGTTCAGGCTGCAATTGGTGGAATACCGCTTTCCCTTGGTCTTGCATGTGGTGAAATTGTTCTTACAGTGGCTGTACTTGCGATTGTGCTAACTGCACCAGCCGGAGCATTCGCTATGGATTTGTCCTATAAAAAGTTTTTGAAAAAAGGTTAAGGGGGATGCTTTTCTAGGATTTGCAGCCTATTTGGGCAGTGAAAAAGTAGGTTGTAATCTAGGAATTTACATAACAAGCCTATAGTATAAACAAATTTATACCAAATATTGTTCATCGAAAAATCTGCAAGCAGGCAATACAAGGTATTTTCATTGTGTTGCCTGCTTTTACTATGCTATAATAAAGGAAATATTATGAAATCTCGAAGATACTTCTGACTATTTCAAGGAAGAGGATGCAAAACTTGTGGCTATTAAATAAGAATATTCCATTTGCTTAATCTGGAAGTATTGGATGCTTTTTAGATTGCAGAAAAATATAAAAGTTTGGAGGTATGCGGTATGAAAAGAAAAAGTTATGTTGTGATGCTGATAACTGTTCTTGCATTAACAGGATGTGGAAAAACACAAAGAAATGAAAAACCAGTAGAAGATAATGTTACTTCGCAGATGCCAAACATAGATCATAGTGTCACAACACAGATTGAACAGGAAGCACCAGCACAATCAGAAGAACATGACAATACTGCATATCCGCCATGCGTTATGGTTGATAACATTGTATATAAAGATACAGGTTATGTGTCTTCTATGCCAGGCTGTGGAACTATGGATGGAGAAATTACTTCAACAGTAGATGGAACAAAGTTACCATCAGAAAACAATCAATCTAATTTTGGAAGTGGATATCAATATCAGCGAAGTTCTGAAGACCATATGATAGTAATGATTGAAAATGAACGAATAATTTTCAGAAATATAGAAGTGGATGATGCATCAATCCCAAAGGAAGTGATTCATTTCAATGCAAAAGTAAAAGAAGTTACGGAAAGTGGAATGTTGCTTGTATCGCATATTAGTACAGCAGAAGGATTTACGATGAACGGTGGTGATTTTTCTGTGCCAACAGATAATTTATTAGATGATGTCCAGGCTGGGGATGTAGTCACAATATGGTTTAATGGAATGATTAAGGAAACAGCACCAGCACAATTGGGTGTGGTTTATAGAATCCAAAAAGTAGAATAGCAATTTCTTCAAGAGCGTTTGAATGGATAGAAGATTTGGATTTACAGGAGGAAACAAGGATGGAAAAAGAAAAGGTATTTGCAACATAATAAAAGGATCCGTTTGCGGAATTAAAGTGGAACAGATTGAGGATCCATTGATGCAGAAAATCCGGTGGCTGGACAAATTAGTGGATGAACTGGCAAAAGGAAAAGCAATGGAAAAAATATTAAGATGAAAATAACGATTGACTCCTACGTTGCGTAATAGTTTAGAGTATGCTTATGGAGAGGAGAGAAAGCTGATGATGACAGTAAATGAAGTGAGCAAGCTGACTGGAGTGACCATACGTGCTCTGCAATATTATGATACCATAGGACTTTTGCCGCCGACGGTATATACAGAAGCAGGTTATCGGCTGTATGACGATACCACATTGGAACGGCTTCAACAAATTTTACTGTTTCGAGAGCTGGAATTTCCATTAAAGGAAATTAAGAAGATTATAGATGCTCCAGATTTCGATAGAAATAAGGCATTAGAACAGCAAATAGAGCTGCTTGTGATGAAAAAAGAGCATCTTGAAAATCTGATTAGTTTCGCTCAAAAAATAAAAACAACAGGAGTGGATAGAATGGATTTACATGTATTTGACACAACAAAAATGGATGAATATGCAAGAAGGGCAAAAGAAGAATGGGGACAGACGAAGGAATACAAGGAATATGAAGAAAAATCAACAGGTCAGTCCATGGATGCACAAAAAAAGGTTTGGCAGAATTTCATGCTTCTGTTTGCCGAGTTTGGGAAAATGACACATAAGAAACCAGAGAGTGAGGAGGTACAGTTACAGGTAAAAAAAATACAGGATTATATTTCAGAACATTTTTACGAATGTTCCAGGGAGATATTAAATGGTCTTGGGAAACTATATGCCTCTGGTGGTGAGTTTACGGAAAATATTGACAAAGCTGCCGGAAGCGGAACCGCTGTATTTATAGCAAAGGCAATCGAGATTTATTGTGAGTAACCGATACTGTCGAATGCTTTGACTGGTAGGCTTTTCAGGAGCAATATTTCAAGGCAGAGATTCCTATATAAATTAAAGTTACAAAGGAAGTGAAAAGAATGATTCTTTGTCTTATCTTTTTGGTGCTCATCTTGGTGGTTAATCTGCCAGACATTGTACAAAAGATTCTTACGGATAAATTAGTAAATGGAGATTATAAAACAGAAAACGGCCAATTAAAAATGATTGAATGGTTTAAACTTTACCCACTTAAAAAGTTATTATTGGCTTTGCTATGGTTATTCTGTGCATATGTATCTATAAAGGGATTAAAGGTATTTTGGATTGAAAAATATCAAGAGCTAATTTGGATTGAACTATTCTTTCTTGGCTTTACTTTACTAAGTGCATATAAAATATGGAAATATATCAAAACGCCTTATCATTGTGCAATTATTTTAAAGAAGTTTTATTCAAAAGAAGAGCTGGAACATGAGCTTAGAGGTGAAAAATTTGAATGCATTCAATTTAAAAATTCTACATTACAAAAAGCAGTTCGTATATTTAACAGTAAAAACTGGTTAATTATAAACGGGATACTTTATGCTAAAAAGTATATGACAGATTTCAAATATATGTTTATGGGGAATACGAATAACATATGGATTACATATTATAACGGTAAAGGTTTGATTCTCCCTTTCTCAAGCATTGATTTATCAGGAGATAGGGGAGAAGAAGTAAAACAAGTATTACAGCGTATCGTGGAACAGGAGGAGTTTCAATGAAAAAAATAGGATTAGGTATTGCGATATTACTTTTTGCCATTTTATTTTCTATATGTTCAGCAGGAATGGAGATATTTACTTTGGGGATTGGTGTTTTAGGATTGATAGTTTCAATCATAGGATTTATGGAGCACAAGTAACATGGTTTCCAGCTTGGCATACACGGAAAATACCTGTCAAAGAATCTTTGCATGGCAATATATTCAATGTTAAAGGTTAATTGCTTTACTTTGAACATGTTTTCTTACATAATATGTTTAAAGAAAAAACCACAGAGGATGAAAAATCACACAGGAAAGGGTGAGGGTAGTGTGAACATAGGAAAGCAAATATTAAGTATCCGAAAAGAAAAGCAATTAACACAAGAGGAGTTTGGCAGATTATTTCATGTGACGCGGCAAACCGTTTCAAATTGGGAAAATGAAAAAAGTTATCCGGATTTGCAAATGCTTGTAGACATGAGCGACCAATTTGGAATTTCTCTTGATGTATTATTGAAGGAGGATTCTAAAATGGTAAAGACCATCGATAAAGAAAGAATGCACAGTAAGATAAAACATGCAAAATCTATCATCGATATTTTTTCAGGTGCCGGTACTGGAATCATTGTATCTTGCCTAATTTCGCCAGATTCCATAAGAAGAACAATAGCAGTTTTTGTTGGATTAATCCTGGTAGGAATTAGCTGGTATAAGAAATCAGAGTATGACAAAGAGATAATCAGATATATGGAAGAGCAATAGCTGTAAGCGGGCAATACAAAGTATTTTCATTGTGTTGCCTGCTTTTTCTATGCTATAATAAAGCAATCAACCGGAAGTTACGGAGAAAAAAATGGAAATAAGAGAACTTAAAGAAGATAAAAAGCAGTTTCTTTCCTTGCTGTTATTAGCAGATGAACAGGAAGATATGATAGACAGATATATTGAGAAAGGCACAGTGTATGTTTTAGACGATGACGGGGTGAAGTGCCAATGTGTTGTCACAGATGAGGGGAATGGCATTCTTGAGATAAAGAATATTGCTACAAAACCAGAGTATCAAGGAAAGGGCTATGGAAAGAAACTAATCGACTTTCTTATTATGAATTATAGAGAAACATATTCTATTTTACAAGTTGGTACAGGAGATAGCCCATTAACCGTACCTTTTTATGAAAAATGCGGATTTATCCGTTCACATAGCATAAAAAATTTCTTTACGGATTATTATGACCATCCCATATACGAAGGTGGTGTTCAGTTGGTGGATATGGTTTATTTGCGAAGAAATATGTAAAACTGGGGGCAGGAAAGAGCAATTTGGTAAATAGTCAAGAGTTATTTTGAAAAGATTTTTATACAAAAGAGTAACTTTAATAAACCTGTGAATTACAACGAGTTTCACAAGCAGAAAATGCGATATGGATTACCTACTCTTTTCCGGAGAGTAGAGTTGGCTCTTGTCCAGCAGACCATAGAGCAGACGTATAAATTTACGGGAAGTCAACGCGAGTGCTCGTTTATGCTGATGATTTCTTGTTTCAGCATATTTCTTTTGATAGAAGCGTTCATATTCAGGGCAGTGTCTTATGACACTTCCAGTAGCTTCTATAATGTAATAGCGCAGATAACTGTTGCCAGCTTTGCTCATACGTTTGTCTTCGGCTTCAAAATCTCCGGAATCATTATCATTCCAGATAATGCCGCAATACTTTGCGAGAGCATTGGCATTTTGAAAAGCCTTGACTGAACCGATTTCAGCAAGAATCCCGGCAGAGTAAACCTTACCGATGCCAGGGATGGAATTTAGCACGGTATATTCGTCGGGATTTATCCCCTGTACAGTTTGCAGGATTGCTTTGTCAATTGCTTTTAATTCCTTTTCAAAAGAACTGATACAGTTAAAAGAGGATGCAATTGAAATCGTAAGCGGTTCATAAAGACATTTATCAAGTCTGTATGAATTACGGGCGGCAGCTTGTACCATCTTGGCAGTTTCTTCCGGATCAGCAATCCGGCCTCGGCTTTTAGCATTAATGAAAGCAACGAGATCTTCCACAGAGGAGTTCACAATATCCTCATTGGTGGTAAATTCGGTCAGGATTGCTTCGGCAGTAGCACTGTATTTATTTGAAAAGGGATGTTCTCCATCACGCAGTAAAGCATACTCACTGAATTTCAGAAAGATGTTATTTAACATATATGTTTTTTCTCTGGCAATACATTCAGTGATGTGCATACGGTGTCTGGTAAGCCTTTGCAAAGCAAGGTATTGGGGACCGCGCCAAGGTTTGATGCTGATACGCCCAACACGGGCAAAATCGGCAATGACAAAAGAATCAATGCCATCGTTCTTTCCGATGTCGTTGAAGGATTTTTTATAATTTTTCACTTCTTTTGGATTGAGGCAATAAACACGGACTGAAAATGGAGCCAGTAAATCGCTGGCAGAAAGGTAATTAGCCAGATGGACACCATAGAATCCGGTGGATTCCATTGCAATGACAACGTATTTAAACTGGTGGTTTTCTTTCAAAACATCAACAATCATGCTCTCAAGAAGAGTAGCACCATCTTGAGTATTTTGAACAGGCTTCATCTTTATGAAAAAGTCCTGATTAAAATCAAGAGCAGAAAGCACATGGATACGGGATGCAATATCAATCCCAACAAAAAGCGTTGAGAGGTAATCGAATTTTTCTTTCACGGATCGTCACCACCTTTCATCGTAGAATAAAAAGAATGTAATCATGGCTTATCCCAGATCACTACGCCACCCTAAACCTCGCATTATGAGCATTCACCGGTAAAAAATACCCTGCTGGTGGCTAGAAACCGGGATGCAGCATTTGTGTAATAAGTCTTAGCGTAGCGTTAGGGCTGCAAGCTTTTTTTGGCAATAACAACATGTTTTGCAGGAGGCGTAAAGCAGTAACCACAGCTACAGTTCTTACGAACCTAAGTATAGCATCTGGGAGCATGACTATAAAGTAACTTATTAACCTAAAGACAGAGAAAGGATGAAGCAGCATTGCTGAAGAAGAATCTTCGGAAAAGATGTTTAGAAATATCCTTCTGTCTTATCAAAAAAAGAATAAGTCTGTAAGCGTTTTTCTTGCTTACAAACTTATTATACGAGGAGG
>CAJKMA010000017.1 GCA_905200905.1 uncultured Bacillota bacterium | reverse complement strand
ATGGAGAAAAATCATATCGAAGACATTCAGGAATTAATTGGATGTGTGAAATAAAAAAGCACCTCCCGCCCAAGGAATGATTTCCATGAGGCGAGAGGCGCTTTTTTTATTCTTCTGCCCGTTCTACTTTCAGAGGTTCCTGCTCTTCTGCCTTGAATACATATCCGCAGGGGCAAACAGCATCTTCTACAATACGTCCTCTGTTGGTAAATACTTCCACTTCTTTTCCGCATACAGGACAAATCCTGTCTTCTGATACAGGTGTTCTGTATTTGCTTTCACAACCATCCATAAATGCCATAGCTTGTACCTCCTGTTATTTTAGTACTTATATTGTACCTCGAAGTTTGTTGCTATGCAAACATTTATTTTGCGTAATTGTCAAAATATCCCTGAATGTAGATAATTGGTGTACCTTTGTCTCCAGAACCAGAAGTTAAGTCTGCAAGGGAACCTAAAAGGTCTGTGAGACGTCTCGGTGTGGTTCCCTGTGTTACCATAGTACCTTTTAAGCTGGCAGCTTTTTCATCTTTTTCTGTGATGTATTCTTTAATTGCTTCTTTTAATTCCTCACCAGAGAGATTTGCAAAGTCATTGTCAGCTAAATATTTTAATTTTACTTCGTTTGGAGTTCCTTCAAGACCTTTGGTGTAAGCAGGAGATACTACAGGGTCAGCTAATTCCCAGATTTTTCCTACAGGGTCTTTGAAGGCGCCGTCACCGTAAACCATGACTTCTACATTTTTTCCGGTTTTCTCAACCATAGCAGTGTGGATAGCAGAAACCACTTCATCGCATTTGATTGGGAAAAGTTTTACCGTATCTTCTGTAGCTTTGTTAGAGCCAAGAAGACCATAAGCGTCATTATAACCACTGCCATTGATGCTGCGTGTCATAATATCATCTAAAGCATAGACTTTTTCAGCGCCGTTTGCAGTTAAGATACGTTTTGTTCTCTGACGTGTGTGAATATCACAGGTGAGAACGCTCTTGGTGTAGGACAGGATAGCCTTTGGATTGTTTGCAAAGATAATTTCTACTTCAGCGCCGGCTTCCTGAATTAGCTGTTTGTAATATTCTACATAGTCTACACCAGTGAATACGTGTTTTTCATAACCAAAAAGTTCTCTGTATTTTTCTTCTGTGAGAACATCAGACCATGGGTTTACACCTTTTTCATCCATAACATCTAAGTCAATGAGATGATTTCCCACTTCATCAGAAGGATAGCTTAACATCAGGACGATTTTTTTACATCCCTTTGCAATTCCCTTAAGACAAATAGAAAAACGGTTACGGCTTAAAATTGGGAACAGAATACCAACGGTGTCATCTCCAAATTTTTCTTTTACATCTGCTGCAATATCATCTACCTTGGCATAGTTGCCCTGTGCTCTTGCTACTACTGCTTCTGTTACAGCAATAACATCTTTATCACGAATTTCAAATTTTTCACTTTCTGCTGCCTTTAATACACAGTCTACTACGATTTCAGCCAGATTATCTCCTTCACGGATAATCGGTGCCCGCACACCTCTGGATACGGTTCCAACCATACGATTTACAGATTCCATTTTATGTGCCCTCCATTGATTTCAATCAGATTTCTAAACGGAACAGATTCCGCCTCTTATATAATACGTTGAAATGGGCCGGTATGCAAGATAAAATAAGGATTTTCTGCAAAAAAACAAGGAATTTTGTAAATTCTTATCCCCCTACAGGGCTTGTGAGGAGGAAGAATTTTTGATAAACTTACTGCGGTATTATGGAATACCTATCACATTTTAGCGGTAGAAAAGGAATGTTTTAAATATATGGAAGAAAGAAAAGCATTTTGTCTTGGAAGTTTTATAGTAGAACCAGGACAGAAAAAGGATGGAGTTTTCGTAATAGGAGATGGTGAGTTTCAGCTTCCAGCGGCTGTTTTGCATGGAGAGAAGCCAGGGAAAACCGTATTGATTACAGCTGGTATTCATGCAGTGGAATATGTGGGAATCCAATCTGCTATGGAACTGGCACAACGGCTGAATATTAGAAAAATTGCGGGAACTGTGATTATTGTAAAGGTGGTAAATCGTGAGGCCTTTGAATTGCGAAGTGGAAGTTTATGCTATGCAGATGGAAAAAATCTCAATCGGGTATTTCCAGGAAAAAAAGAAGGCTCTTGGTCTGAACGGTTGGCTTATGCCATAGAGAAAGAACTTTTGAGCATTGCAGACTATTATATTGACCTTCACAGCGGAGACAGCTATGAGCAGCTTACCCCGTATGTCTATTATGCAGGAATTGCTGATGGGCGGGTAGTGACAGCTTCCAGAGAGATGGCGCAACAGGCGGATGTACCGTACATGGTGGAATCTAATGTAGCTATGGGCGGCTGCTATAATTATGCTGCTTCTATGGGGATTCCAAGTATTCTGATTGAACGAGGGCAAATGGGGGGATGGACAGAGGAAGAGAGCCATTCAACCAGGCGAGATGTACGGAATATTCTTTGCCATTTGGGAGTTTACCAGGGAGAGAAGGATTACCGGAATTATTATCCCCTGGAAGTAAAAGATGTGTGCTATCAGGCAGCCAATGAACAGGGGCTATGGTATCCTTGTAAGAAACCAGGAGATATGATACAACAGGGTGAACGATTGGGCGTGATTAAAAACTATGAAGGAGAGATTCTGGAGGTGTGCCAGGCAGAATACGGTGGTGTGATTTTATATCAGACAGGCAGTCTTGTGGTACAAGAGTCTGGTTCAGTCATTGCCTATGGAAGGATTTCCAGGGAATCTGATAGCAGAAAAGAGCGGATTGCCGGTTATTGGAGTAAACGAAGCACCAGCTTTAAATCCCAGAGAAAAGCAGAATTGCACAGTGTTATGGCAGAGCGCTGGCTTACAGAGATTCAAAAGTACCTTCCAAAAAGAAATTTGAAAATTTTAGATGTGGGGTGTGGCTCAGGATTCTTTACCATTCTTCTTAGTAAACAAGGACATGATGTTATTGGTACTGATTTGACACCAGATATGATTGAAAAATCCAGGGAATTGGCAAAAGAAGAGCAGGTGGAATGCAAGTTTGAGATTATGGATGCAGAAAATTTGAAATTTCAAGACCAGATCTTTGATGTGGTAATTTCCAGAAATTTGACTTGGACCTTGCCGGATGCGGCAAGAGCTTATGAGGAATGGTATAGAGTATTGAAAAAAGGCGGTATTCTCTTAAATTTTGATGCGAATTACGGAGCCTATGATGCTACAGATACAAAAAATCTTCCTGAAAAGCATACCCATAATACCCTGGGCATGGAGATGCTTTTGGAAAATGAAAGTATTAAGAAACAGCTGCCTATTAGCAATTATATAAGACCAGCCTGGGATGTGGAAACACTTGGGAAGTTGGGCATTCAGGAATTTTCCTTGGATTTGGCAGTGGGAAGAAGAATTTATGTGGAAAAGGATGCGTTTTATAATCCAGTGCCTATTTTCACTTTGTGTGGAAAAAAGGAAGGTTAAGGAATGAAAAAATATGTGATAAAACGCCTATTACATTTATTTCCAATACTTCTGGTGATTACCTTTCTGTCTTTTGGGATGATGCGACTTGCCGGCAGTGATGCGGTTATGCAAAAAATGGAGAACACAGGAATGGTAGTCTCAGAGGAGGTTCTGGAAAAGGCCAGGACAGAGCTGGGGCTTGATAAGCCCTTTCTGACCCAGTACTTTGTATGGCTGGGAAATTTGCTAAGGGGCGATATGGGAACCAGTTATATTTCCGGAAAGGAAGTACTTCCCACTTTTCTTTCTAAATTGCCGGCAACCCTATTGCTTACAGTGACCTCTATTTTATTAACGATTGTAATTTCCCTGCCTTTGGGCATTCTGGCAGCTGTGAAGCAGAACCGTTTCATGGATTATTTGATTCGGATGTGTAGCTTTCTGGGAAATAGTATGCCCAATTTTTTTGTGGCACTTTTATTAATGTATTTTCTGGCTATACGCATGAAGCTGTTTCCGGTGATTGCCAATGAACTTAGCATCCAAAGTGTAGCGCTTCCTAGTTTTACTCTGGCTATTGCCATGTCTGCCAAGTATCTGAGGCAGGTAAGGGCGGCTGTATTGGATGAGCTTAGCAAAGATTATGTCATGGGGGCACAGGCAAGAGGAATCCCCTTTTCGATTACTCTTTGGAAGAGCGTGCTTCGTGCCTGTCTAGTGACCATTCTTACCCTGCTTACCCTATCCATAGGAAGCCTTCTTGGCGGAACTGCTATTGTAGAGTCCATCTTTTTATGGGATGGTGTGGGAAAACTGGCAATAGATGCCATTAATATGAGGGATTATCCTATGATTCAGGCTTATGTGATGTGGATGGCAATGATTTACGTGTGTGTCAACCTGATTACAGACCTTTCTTACCGGTTCCTGGATCCGAGAATCCGGCTAGGAGGTGAGGAAGCATGAGTGCGAGGACACATACACCAACAGTGCGGAAGCAGAAGGTTCAGAAAAGTTATATAAAAGTGAGACTGTTTGTGTTCCTTGCTTTGGCAGTGGGGTTGCTATTCGTTGCCATTTTTGCAGAATATTTATGTCCTTATGACCCCAATGCACAGGATATGTCAGCATCTTTGCAGCCACCTGGAGGTCAGCATCTTGCAGGAACAGATCGTTTTGGGCGTGACATGTTTTCCAGGATTTTAGTGGGACTTCAGACTAGTGTACTGGCAACTCTTTGTTTGGTGTTGATGATTACTGTCATTGGAACTGTCGTTGGTGTTTTATGTGGGTATTACGGAGGAATTTTAGACTCTATTGTTATGCGAATTTCCGATGTCTGTCTAGCTTTTCCAGGTTTGGTTTTTGCTTTGGCTATCGCAGCTTTGTTAAATGGAGGACTACAAAATGCAGTGTTGGCGCTGGCGGTGATTAGTTGGCCTAAATATGCCAGAATTGCCAGAAGCCAGACATTGGCACAAAAGAGTACCAGTTATATTTCAGCGGCAAAGCTGGCAGGAAATACATCTTGGCAAATCATGGTAAGACATATTTTACCTAATTGTGCGGGCCCAATTTTGGTAACTGCTATGCTGGATATTGGAACCATGTTAATGGAGCTGGCAGGTTTGTCCTTTTTAGGGTTAGGAGCACAGCCACCTACTGCAGAGCTTGGGAATATGATGAGTGGTGGCAGAAGTATGCTCCAGACTTATCCATGGGTGATTATTGGCCCTGGAATTGCAATTTTTATTGTTGTGGTTATTTTTAATCTTCTGGGTGATACGGTTCGAGATTATCTGGACCCAAGAAATAGCCGCAGAAGATAAAGTAGAAAAAGAACAAATGAGTAGAAAGGAAAAAATAATGAGAAATCGGAAAAGGTTTATGGTGCTTTGTATGGCTGTCTGCCTTGGGACAGGGCTTTTAGCCGGATGTGGTACGGGAGAAAAAAATACCCATACCGGAAGTGCAAAAGGAACAACAGAGAAAAAAACTTTTGTATTTGGCGATACCACCTTTAATCCAGAAAATGAGGAGCCAGATGTGAATCCACATAATGCTTATGCAGGATGGGCCTGCATTCGTTACGGAGTGGGAGAGACTCTGTTTAAGTATTCAGATTCCATGGAAATTCAGCCATGGCTGGCAAAAGATTATGAAAATATAGATGAACTTACCTGGCAAATCACTTTGCAGGATGGGGTAAAATTTTCCAGTGGCAGAGAAATGACCGGTGAGGCAGTTAAAGAATGTCTGGAGCATCTGGTAGAGGTCCATGAGCGTGCAAAAGGAGACTTAATGATTGACACTATTACCACAGAAGGGCAGACAGTAACCATAAAAACAACAGAGCCAAAGCCAACTCTTTTGAATTATTTAAGTGACCCTTACGGATGTATCATTGACATGGAAGCAGGGGTTACTGAGGACGGTATTGTGGCTGGTACAGGACCGTATATTGCAGAAGCTTTAGTTTCAGGAGAACAGTTAAAGTTGGTGAAAAACGAGGAATATTGGGGTGGGGAGCCTGGTTTTGATGAAATTACAGTGCGTACGATTTCCGATGGAGATACCCTTACCATGGCGCTGCAGTCAGGAGAGATTGATGCAGCTTATGGTATGCCTTATGCAAGCTATCCCTTGTTTGAAAATGAAGATTATACCTTTTCTAGTTGTGCTACCAGTCGGACTTTTTTTGCACATATGAATTTTGAAAGTCCTGTGATTCAGGACAGGGCAGTGAGAAAAGCCATTGCTATGGGGATTGACAAAGAAGGGTTTGTAAATACTTTGTTAGATGGAAATGGTTATTCAGCAGTGGGCGTATATCCAGATAGCTTTGAGTTTGGAGGAGATGCGGTTACCACAGAAACCTATGATTTGGAAGATGCAAAAAAGGTGTTAGAAGAAGCTGGATGGGTAGATAAAGATGGCGATGGAATTCGGGAAAAGGACGGAAAAGATTTAACCATCCGATGGCTTACTTATCCAAGTCGTCAGGAGCTTCCACTTTTGGCTGAATCTGCACAGGCTACTTTGAAGGAAGTTGGTATGGAGGTACAAATTAATAGTACAGCTGACCACAACAGCATTCGGGCAGATTCTACAGCCTGGGATGTTTATGCCAGTGCTATGGTAACAGCTCCAACAGGAGATCCAGAATATTTCTTTACCACACATTGTCTGGATAGCTCTTCTGTAAATAATGGGCATTACCATAGTGATAAACTGGAAGAATTAGAAAAAGAAATGGCGAAAACCTTTGATACAGAAAGAAGAGGGGAACTGGCTGTAAAAATGCAGCAGACCATCTTAGATGATAATGCCTTTGTTTTCTGTTCCCATCTGAAAATGAGCATGATTAGCAAAGCAACGGTGAAGGGCTTAGTAGCACACCCATGTGATTTCTATGAAATTACAGTTGATTTAGCTCCTGTAGAATAAGAGGATTCCTGGGCATAAGGAGAAATGAGATGAAAGAAATATTAAACTATCAGTCCGTGGAAATTTCTTTTAACGGGCAGGCAGTAGTTCATGATGTGAATTTTTCTTTACATGCGGGAGAAATTCTAGGAATTGTAGGGGAATCTGGAAGTGGGAAAAGCACTCTTTTAAAGGCTGCCATGGGACTTCTAGGGGAAAGCGGAAGGGTGACACGGGGAGATATCTGGTTTCAAGGGAAGGATATCCCCGATTTGTCCAAGAAGGAAATGCAGAAAATCTGTGGGGAAAAACTTGGTATGATTTTCCAAGATGCGGGGGCAGCTTTGTGTCCCATTCGTACCATAGGAGAACAGATTTATGAAAGTATTACTGCTCATAAAAAGATGTCCAAGGAAGACGCGAAAAAAAAGGCATTGAGTTTATTTGAAAAATTGAAGTTTCAGGATGGAGAAAGGATTTGGAACAGTTATCCCTTTGAGTTATCTGGTGGAATGAATCAGAGAGTGGGGATTGCCATTGCTATGATTATGGAGCCCCCAGTTCTTCTGGCAGATGAGCCTACAAGTGCTTTGGATGTGGCAGTCCAGCGACAAGTAGTACAGCAGATGATGTCCCTTAGAGAACTGTTTGGCACTGCTATTATTTTAGTGACACATGATATTAGCGTGGTATCTGCTATGGCAGATACCCTTCTGGTATTAAAAGAAGGACAGGTCATGGAATACGGGGCAGCAAAACAAGTGCTGGAAGCACCGGAAAATAATTATACTAGGAAATTGTTGTCCGCAGTGCCAAAATTACGGAGGGCATAAATGAGACCAGTTTTAGAAGTAGAAGATATCACAAAGGTATTCGTTACAGAAGGAAAACCTGATTTTACGGCGGTCAGTCATGTCAGTTTTCAGCTTTATCAGGGAGAAGTCCTTGGAATTGTAGGAGAATCCGGAAGCGGAAAGAGTACACTTGCCAAAATCATTGCTAGATTGACAGATGCCACAGAAGGAAGGATTCTTCTGGAAAATCGGGATATCACCAGAGCAAAAGGAAAAAAACTAAGAGAGGCTTATGGAGAAATCCAGATGGTTTTTCAAAATCCGGCATCTTCTTTTGACCCAAGAAAGACCTTGGGAAACGGAATCGGGGAGAGCCTTAGAAATCATGGCGTCTCAAAAATAGAGACAAGGGAGAGGGTTCTGGAACTTTTAGAGCAGTGTGGACTGCCAAAAGAGTTTTATGAGCGTTATCCCCATGAAGTCAGCGGAGGACAGTGTCAGAGAGCAGCCATTGCCAGAGCTTTGGCTGTGAAACCGAAGATGGTCATTTGCGATGAAGCTACCAGTGCTTTGGATGTAACCGTGCAGCAGCAGGTTATGGAGTTACTGAAAAACTTGAAAGAAGAGAGAAATCTTTCGTACCTTTTTATCTGCCATAACCTGGCATTGGTGCAGATGTTTTGTGACCGAGTGCTGGTGATGAAAGATGGAAGAATCGTGGAAGAAGGAACACCGGATGAAGTGATCCTGAGGCCGGAAAACGAATATACAAAAATGCTGGTAGAATCTGTGTTTTAGGATTCACAAAACCCCCGGATAGGGATGCTGTGCAAAAAAGAAATTAGGGAAGAAGCAGGCAGGACACAGGAAATACAGGTGATTTGTATAGAAAAAGAAAGTTGAAAATATATCCCCCAGGGCGGCTTCCGCTCTGGGTTTTTCTTGTCTATAATTGGTTTCAATGACAAATACCAGGAGGATAAAATTCATGAAAAAGAAAAGCGTTATGCTTACCATGTTATTATGTGCGTCCATGCTCGCCACAAGCTGCGGAAGTAATGGAGATTCCGGCACCACATCAGTAAAACAGGAAAGTCAGAAAGAAGAGAGTAAAAAGGAAGCAAGTACGGAAACAGAGAAATCGGAAGTCGTGATTGGATTTTCCAGTGAAGGTGATTCTTTTGACCCCTGTACAGGATTTGGTTATACAGGTTCCCCGCTGTATTCCACTTTAGTAAAAGTAAATGGTGATGATAAACTGGTAAATGATTTAGCTACAGAGTACGAGGTAAGTGATGATGCTTTGACTTGGACCTTTAAAATTCGGGATGATGTAAAGTTTACGAATGGAGAAGCGTTAAAAGCCTCAGATGTAGCATTTACCTTCCTGACAGCCAAGGAAAAGGCAACTTACATGGATTTGACCATGATGGAAAGCTGTACTGCAGTGGATGATACTACAGTGGAATTTCAATTAAATAAACCTTGTGTGACTTTTATCTATACCGTAGCTCAGATGGGAATTGTACCGGAAAAGGCCTATACAGACAAGTTTGGACTTTCTGTGGAGCAGATTATTGGCTCTGGCCCTTATAAAATGGTTCAGTGGGACAAAGGGCAGCAGTTTATCCTGGAGGCAAATGAGGATTATTATGGAACAAAACCTCAGATTCAAAGAGCAGTGTTCCTGATTCAGGAAGAAGATGCCAGATTTGTAGCAGCGAAAGCAGGAGAAGTGGATATTGCTCTGACCTCTGCCACACTTGCCACAACAGAAATTCCGGGAATGCATGTAGAACAAGTAAAATCAGTAGATAACAGAGGAATCACTCTTCCTACGGTTCCTGATGAAGGAAAAACAACAGAGGATGGTTACAAGATTGGTAATAACATTACCTGTGATGTAAATGTAAGAAAGGCCCTGTGTTATGGCATTGACCGCCAGCAGATTATTGAGGAAGCTTTGAATGGTTTGGCAAATCCCGCTTATTCAGAATGTGACGGACTTCCATGGTGGAATGAGGAAGATGTCATTGAGACAGATGTAGATTATGCCGTAGGACTTTTAGAAAAAGCCGGATGGGTGGATCAAGATGGAGATGGAATTAGGGAAAAAGATGGCGCGAAGCTTGCGTTTAACCTTATGTACTTTGCAGGAGACTCTATGAGACAGGCAGTGGCTATGTCGGTAGCAAATCAGGCAAAAGAAAATATGGGCTTTGATATCACGGTAGAGGGTGTAAGTGAAGATGATACCATTAAGAGGATGTTCTCAGAACCCATGATTATGGGATGGGGTTCGGATAGTCCCATGACTTCCTATATGCTGTATCACAGCAACAATGCAGGTAAGACAGACTGGTATAATCCAGAGTTCTATACCAGTGAAAAAACGGATGAATATCTGAACAAGGCAATGAATTCTCTTACCATTGAAGATTCTTATGAATGGTGGCAGAAAGCTCAGTGGGACGGCACCACAGGTACTTCTATGAGAGGCGAAGCACCCTGGGCGTTCTATGTGAATATGACTCATCTGTATTATGTGAAAGATGGATTAAAGATTGGAAACCAGAGAATCCATGCACATGGACAGGCATGGCCGCTGATTGCCAACCTGGAAGAATGGACATGGGAATAAAGGAAAGCCAAATAAAAGCAGGAGAATACATATGAGGAGTAAATATTATCTGAAGTTTATTGGTAAATATCTGCTGAGGATGATAACACTTCTCTTTGCAGTGAGTGTTATCAGTTTTGTGCTGGTGAGTCTTTCGCCAGTAGATCCAGTACAGCAGTATGTTGGTTCTGTACCCAATGTAAGTGTGGAGCAGAGAGAAAAAATAGCAGAATATTGGGGATTAAATGACCCTCCGGTAGAACGGTTTTTGGCATGGGGAAATTCTTTGCTTCATGGAGATTTTGGAGTTTCCCGTCTTTATCGCCGCCCAGTTTTAGATATTATTAAAGAAAAGTTTGTGGCATCTCTGGCACTAATGCTGACGGCCTGGTTTTTTTCCGGAGTTTTTGGTTTTGCCATGGGCTGTGTTATGGGAGTGTTTCATGGCAGATGGCCAGATAAAATCCTGAAAAAATTGTGCCTGATCATGTGTTCCATACCTACATTTTGGATTGGAATTGTGTTCCTTATGATTTTTTCTGTGCAGCTTGGATGGTTTCCCATGGGAATGAGTGTTCCAGCCGGAGTTCCGGCAGAAGAAGTCACTCTTTTGCAGAGAATTCACCATTTGATCCTGCCGGCTCTTACTCTCAGCTTTTTGTCTTTTGCGAATGTAGCCTTGCATACCAGAGAAAAATTGGTAGATGTGCTGGAAAGTGATTATGTACTGTTTGCTAAGGCAAGAGGAGAATCATCCTGGAGTATTTTAAAACGTCATGGATTTCGGAATATTTTGCTTCCAGCAGTGACCATGCAGTTTGGTTCTTTTAGCGAATTGTTCGGAGGTTCTGTGCTGGCAGAAAATGTTTTTTCTTATCCTGGACTTGGGGCAGCGGCTTCAGCAGCAGGAATGGGCTCTGATATTCCTTTACTTTTGGGAATTACTTTGTTTAGCACCTTGTTTGTCTTTTTGGGAAATATGCTGGCAAATATGATATATGGAATTGTAGATCCGCAGATAAGGGAGGGATACAGAAATGAGTAGTGTGACAGCTAAGCGGGGACTGAATAGGCGTACGAAAATCATTATTTATGCAGCAGTCATTTTTCTGGTCCTTCTGGGGATTTATGTGTCGGGTGCTTTTTTAGGAGATGGCCAGATAGCTGCAGATTTTTCAAAAAAGGCATTGCCTCCTTCCCTGGAACATCCTTTTGGAACAGACATGCTTGGCAGAGATATGCTGGTAAGAACCATAAAGGGACTTTCTGTGAGCATTGTGGTAGGTGTGGTGGCATCCAGTGTCAGTGCGGTGATTGCCCTGATTGTAGGAGTGGTAGCTGCCACTGGAAAATCCTGGCTGGATCATTTTATGAACTGGTTGATTGACCTGGTGATGGGAATTCCACATACAGTGCTTCTGATTTTGATTTCTTTTGCCTGTGGAAAAGGGCTGAAAGGTGTTCTCATTGGTGTGGCTATTACCCATTGGACTGGACTTGCAAGAATTATCCGCAGTGAGGTGCTGCAGCTTCGCTCTCAGCAGTACATAGAAGTGTCCAGAAAACTGGGACATTCTAATTGGTGGATTACCGTACATCACATTTTACCCCATATGGTTCCCCAGTTTCTTATTGGACTGATTCTTATGTTTCCCCATGCCATTATGCACGAATCCGGTCTGACTTTTCTGGGATTCGGACTTTCTCCGGAGCAGCCAGCCATTGGTATTATTCTATCAGAATCTATGAAATATTTATCTACAGGTATGTGGTGGTTAGCTTTTTTCCCAGGTCTTATGCTGGTTATCATTGTTTTGTTGTTTGATAAACTGGGAGAAAATATGAAGAAAATTATCGACCCATACAGTAGTCACGAATAGGAGGCAGAGATGGAAAAAGAAGCAATTTTAGCAGTGAAGGATTTATCCGTGTCCTTCCGTATGTATGATACAGGATTAGAGCAGTATGATTTAAAGGTGATTTCCAATCTCAGCCTTGATGTGCACCCGGGGGAAATAGTAGCGATAGCAGGTTCCAGTGGTTCAGGAAAGAGTCTTCTGGCTCACGCAGTAATGGGACTGCTCCCACAAAATGCTGCCATATCAGGAGAGATTTTCTATAAAGGAAAGGTATTGGGACAAAAGGAAAAAGAAGAATTAAGAGGAAAAGAAATCGCCCTGGTTCCACAGTCTGTTTCGTACTTGGATCCACTTATGAAAGTGGGAGAACAGGTAAGAGGAAACAAACCAGGTAAAGAAATTATAAAACTGCAAAAGGAAATTTTCCAGCGTTTTCATCTAAATGAAAAAACAGAAAAACTCTATCCATTTCAGTTGTCAGGAGGAATGGCCAGACGGATTTTAGTATCAACTGCCGTGATAAGTGGGGCAGAGCTCATTATTGCGGATGAACCTACTCCAGGACTAGACTTAGAGATGGCAATGGAAGCCTTGAAGATTTTCCGAGAACTGGCAGATGAAGGGAAGGCAGTGGTTCTCATTACCCATGACATTGATTTAGCTTTTCATATTGCGGACCGTATTGCCGTCTTTTATGCAGGAACCACGGTAGAACTGGCAGATGCAGCAGACTTTGGAAAAGGTCCCAAGGCTCTTCGTCATCCTTATTCAAAAGCATTGTGGGAAGCTCTTCCCCAAAATGGATTTCAGCCTATTTCAGGCTTTCAGCCTTATGCGAAGTATCTGCCAAAGGGGTGTCTGTTTTCTCCCAGATGTCCATATAAAACAGAAGAATGTGAAAAAAATATACCCATGCGAGAAGTGCGTGGGGGATTGGTGAGGTGTGTCCATGCAGATTGAAGGGAAACATATTAGTTTTCGATATGGTGAAAACCGCCCCTGGATTTTAAGAGATGTGAGCATCCGTATCGAAGAAGGGGAACGGGTAGGTCTGGTAGGACCAAGCGGATATGGAAAAAGTACTCTGGTAAAGATTTTGGCAGGGTACTTGAAGCCAGTATCAGGAGAAGTCCTTCTGGATGGAAAACCATTGCCAGCAAAAGGTGTATCTCCAGTGCAGTTGATTTATCAGCATCCAGAGAAGGCAATTAATCCTAGATGGAAAATGAAGAAAGTGCTTCAGGAGTCCGGCATGTTTCGAGATGAAGTGATGGAAGCCTTGGGCATAGAAAAGGATTGGCTGGAACGGTATCCAAGAGAACTGTCAGGAGGTGAGCTGCAGAGATTTTGTGTGGCACGTTCCCTGTTCCAAGGCACACATTTTTTATTTGCAGATGAAATGAGTACCATGCTGGACGTGATTACCCAGGCTCAGATATGGAATCTGATGCTAAAGGAAGTAGAGCAGAGAAAACTGGGACTTCTCATGGTAACGCACAATCAGGAATTGGCGAAAAGGATTTGTACCAGAACCATTAATTTGGCAGAGTTGAACCGAAAGGATGAACAGATATGAATGTGAATGTAATCTTGTTTGATGATTTTGAAACCATGGATGCTTTTGGTCCCGTGGAACTTTTTGGAAAGCTTCCCCAGCATTTTCATGTGCGGTATCTTTCTGTTTCCGGTGATTTAATCAACAGCGTACATGGACTAAAGATATGGACTGACTTTCTGGTGCCGGAAGAAATCGACGGAATCCTGCTGATTCCAGGAGGAAAGGGTGCCAGACGGCTTTTGTGGAAGGATGAAAGAAGCCTCAACATCATTAAGAAGGCGGCTGAGAATGCAGACTACTGTGTGATGATCGGGAACGGTTCTGCACTTTTGGCACAG
This sequence comes from uncultured Bacillota bacterium, assembly GCA_905200905.1. Lineage (GTDB taxonomy): Bacteria > Bacillota > Clostridia > Lachnospirales > Lachnospiraceae > Blautia. The sequence goes on along the minus strand of CAJKMA010000017.1, from coordinate 35,073 downwards.
ACCGGAATGCTTTATCACAGAAGGATTGCAGACTTTCCTATGGATGCAAACTGGAACAGAATGTTTACAGCAGGAATCGAGAGAATCCAAGGGGTAAAAACTGTGATTGACGGAAAGCTGTATTCCTGTGGCAGCACCATGACAGGCCTGGATACTACACTTTGGGCAATTTCTGATATTTTAGATATCACAGAAGCTGAAAAAGCGGCACAGGCCATTGGATATGAATGGAGTGAAGATGCGGATGAAGACGTCTACAGCTAAAGAGGATAAGCAGTATGACAAGGCAATGGTGAACCGGATTGCACGGGCAACAGGGCATTTGAAGACTGTGCGGAACATGGTAGAAGAAGGCCGGGATTGCAGTGAGGTTCTGGTTCAGCTGGCAGCAGTGAAATCTGCCATTAACGGAGCAGGAAAAGAGATGCTGAAGCATTATATAGAAACCTGTCTGGAGGAGGAATTAGAGAAGCAGGATGGAAAAGGCCTGGAAAAACTGAACAAAAGCATTGACAGCTTTATGAAATAATAAAGAGGACAATGCTTTTGTTCTTTTTATTTAGATAGAGCCGATAAATTCCTGGATATAAAACAGTGCGGCACCAATGGCTGGTGTGTACTGTCCGTGAATGCCTATCAAAATATTTTCTTTTTGAAACTAGCTTTCCGAATGGACGTCCGGCATTGGAAAAAGGATTTGGCGTCTACATGGCTGACCGTGAGACTGTGAATCTGTCAGAGCGGATGAAGGTAACCGTTTGCTTAAATCCCGTACACTCTGCAACAGGACCACTTGGAGTTGCACTGGGATACGATTTGTTCGCACACATGCTTAACACAGACGAAGATATGATGAAAATGGCACGTATGGTTGCTTATGATGAAGGGCTTCCAGTTGTACCAAATCCGGGCATTCTTTCCCCTCAGGAATTTGTGGATGAGCTTTTCAATGACCGGTTCCCAAATGAATACCTGGGAGATACCAATCTCCGCCTGGCCGTGGATGTTTCCCAAATGGTTGGAATCCGTTTTGGGGAAACCATCAAAGCCTATGTGGCAAAGTATGGGGATGCATCCAGACTGACAGCCATCCCTCTGGGAATTGCCGGATGGCTTAGATATATGCTTGCAGTAGATGATGCGGGAAACAAATATGAACTGGCTCCGGATCCAATGAATGAAGAAATCACAGAGCAGTTAAAAGATATTGTGGTAGGAAAACCAGAAACCTTCAAAGAGCATTTGAAGCCAATCCTCTCCAATGAGCGTATTTTCTTTGTGGATATCTACACAACAGGACTGGGAGAGAAGATTGAAAACATGTTCCGGGAAATGCTGGAAGGATCTGGAGCAATCAAAGCAACCGTACACAAATATGTAGGGAAAGTCTGATATGCTCTCATGTATCAAAAAATATACAAAATTATTTACAAATTTCAAGTGTTAGCAGTGATTCTTAACAAAATAATATAAGAAATACAAAATAGTGTTGTTAAAATATTATCAATATGGTATAGTTACAAAGTAAATCGGAAAAGTCACAAGATACAGAATTATAAGTGATTTCTTAGTAGTCAATATGATATCACAAATTTCAAATATTTTTGTGACAAAACCGATTATATTTTTTAGATTATATTGTTAAAAATTAAACAATTCCATGCTGAATTTGGAAAAACAGAAAGGAGTACCATATGAGCAGTAAAATTACGATTATCGGTGCAGGAAGTGTTGGGGCGACTATTGCATATAACTTATCCAATGAAGAGATTGCTTCGGAGATTGTTTTAATTGATATCAACGAAGAAAAAGTAGAGGGAGAAGTTTTGGATATTGCCCAGGGAACTTGTTTCCGTGATCCAATCTCCATTGTTGCAGGGACTTATGAAGATGCAAAGGATTCAGATATTGTCATCATTACTTCTGGAATTGCCCGTAAGCCGGGACAGACCCGTATCGAACTGGCACAGACCAATGTTAATATCTTAAAATCCATTACTCCTCAGATTGTAAAAGCAGCTCCGGATGCACTTTATATTATTGTAAGTAATCCGGTAGATGTTATGACCTATGTATTTACAAAGATTTCAGGACTTCCTGAAAATCAGATCATTGGTTCCGGTACGATTCTTGACTCTGCCCGTCTTCGCTGCGGACTTTCAGAACATTTTAAGGTTGCTCAGAAAAACATTCATGCTTATGTATTTGGTGAGCATGGAGACAGCTCCTTTATTCCGTGGACAGGTGCTTATATTTCCGGTGTCAGTGTGGATGAATATTATCAGTTAGCAAAATCACTGGGAAAAGATGTGGAAGAGCTTGACAAAGATAAGATGCTGGAATATGTTCAGAAATCCGGCGGAAAAATCATTGCAAAAAAAGGTGCAACCTTCTATGCAGTGTCCAGGGCAGTATGTAAACTCTGTAACATCCTTCTGTCTGCTTCCGATTCCATTACAACAGTATCTTCCATGATGCATGGGGAATACGGAATCGAAGATGTATGCTTTAGTACACTTACTTTGGTAGGTCCAAACGGGGTACAGGGAAAAGTGCCTATGCGGATGAATAAAGCAGAAATCGAACTTCTGAAAAAGAGTGCAGATGCATTGAAGGCAGTCATAGCACAGATTGATTTGAATTAGAAAGGATAACGGAAAAATGAAATACAGTTATTATCCGGGCTGTACCCTCAGGACAAAAGCCAGGGAACTGGACAAGTATGCAAGGGAGAGTGCCAAGGTACTGGGGTTTGAACTGGAAGAAGTAGAAGACTGGCAGTGCTGCGGAGGAGTATATCCTCTGGGAACCGATGAGATTGCAACAAAGCTTTCCTCCATCCGTACCTTAAATGCTGCCAAAGAAAAAAAACAGGATCTTGTGACCATCTGTTCTGCCTGTCATCATGTGATTAAACGTGTCAACGATGATATGAAGAATGTAGAGGATATCCGTACAAAAGCCAATAACTATATGAAGCTGGAAGAACCCTATGAAGGAGAAACCACAGTTCTTCATTACTTAGAGGTATTAAGAGACAGAGTTGGATTTGACAAAGTAAAAGAAAAAGTGGTTCATCCTCTTACCGGGAAGAAAATAGGTGCTTATTATGGCTGCCTGCTGTTAAGACCTGGAAAGATTATGGCTTTTGATAATCCGGAAAACCCAGCCATTATGGAAGACTTTATCCGTGCATTAGGTGCAGAACCTGTAATCTATCCGTACCGGAATGAATGCTGCGGCGGCTATATTTCTCTGAAAGAAAAAGAGATGGCACAGAATATGTGTGAAAAGATCATGGACAGTGCATCAGGATTTGGTGCAGATATGCTAATCACAGCCTGTCCATTGTGTAAATATAACTTGTGTAAAAATGGAACAGACAGCGTTCCGGTCTATTATTTTACAGAGCTTCTGGCAGAAGCCCTTGGTGTGAAAGAGAAAAAGGAGGAGGACTGAACATGGAGCGATATATGAGCGGAAAAGATGCGGCAGAACGCATCAAAGAAATTTCCGGAACCAATCCTTTAAAATGCATGAAATGTGGAAAATGTTCTGCAACCTGTCCTTCTTTTGCTGAAATGGATATCAAACCCCATCAGTTTGTATCTTATGTTGTCAACGAAGATATAGAAGCACTTGTAAATTCCAAATCTCTCTGGAAATGCCTCTCTTGTTTTGCATGTGTGGAGCGGTGTCCAAGAGATGTAAAACCAGGAAAAATCATTGATGCTGCCAGACAGCTTGTGGTTCGTAAAAAAGGCGGGGATTATCTCTCACCTGATGAAATCCCGGAACTTCTTGATCCGGAGCTTCCTCAGCAGTTACTGGTAAGTGCATTCAGAAGATACAGGAGGTAAGCAAAGTGCAGAGAATCGGTGTGTTTGTCTGCCACTGCGGAAGTAATATTGCCGCTACGGTAGATGTGAAAAAAGTAGTAGAAATGGCTGCAAAAGAACCTGGAGTTGTCCATGCAGAAGATTACCAGTATATGTGTTCTGAGGCAGGGCAGGCGAAAATCCAGGAAGCCATCAAAGAAAAAAATTTAACAGGAATCGTAGTGTGTTCCTGTTCTCCCCGTATGCATGAGGCTACCTTTAGAAAAGCAGCGGAACGTGCAGGGCTGAACCCTTATATGGTGGAAATCGCCAACATCCGTGAGCACTGCTCCTGGATTCATAAGGATATGGAAGAGGCTACAGAAAAAGCAGTTATCCTTGCAAGAGCAGCCATTGCCAAGGTACATCTGAACAGCCCGCTGAAACCGGGAGAGAGCCGTGTGACCAAGAGGGCACTGATCATTGGCGGAGGTATCGCAGGAATCCAGACAGCTCTTGATATTGCAGATGCAGGATACGAAGTAGATATTGTGGAAAAGACACCAAGCATTGGCGGAAGAATGTCACAGCTTGACAAGACCTTTCCTACCTTAGACTGTTCTGCATGTATTCTCACTCCTAAGATGGTGGAAGCCGCTTCCCACGAAAAAATCACTATTTATACATACAGCGAAGTGGAAAAAGTCAGCGGTTTTGTGGGGAATTTCTCAGTAGATATTAAGAAAAAAGCAAGAAGTGTAGACATTGATAAATGTACAGGCTGCGGTCTTTGCCAGGAAAAATGTCCTTCCAAGAAGATTCCAAGTGAATTTAACAGAGGACTCAGCAACAGAACTGCTATCTATACACCATTTGCCCAGGCAATCCCAAATGTGCCGGTGATTGACCGTGAGAATTGTATGAAATTCAAAACCGGAAAATGCGGCATCTGTTCTAAAGTATGTCAGGCAGGAGCCATTGATTATACCCAGAAGGATGAAATCATCACCAGAAATTACGGAGCCATTGTGGTTGCAACCGGTTTTGATACCATCAAGCTGGATCAGTATGATGAATACGCATATAACCAGAGCAAAGACGTGATCACATCTCTGGAACTGGAGCGTATCATGAATGCGGCAGGTCCAACAAAAGGCCATCTGGAGCGTCTCTCTGACGGAAAAGCACCGAAGGAAATGGTCTTTATCCAATGCGTGGGAAGCCGTTGTGCAGACGACAGAGGAAAGCCATATTGTTCCAAAATCTGCTGTATGTACACTGCAAAACATGCCATGCTGATTCGTGATAAATACCCGGATGTGAATGTAACGGTATTCTACATTGATGTGCGTACACCTGGTAAAAATTTTGATGAATTTTACAGGCGGGCAGTGGAGCAGTACGGAGTCAATTATATTAAAGGCCAGGTGGGTAAGGTAATCCCGCAGCCAAACGGAAAGCTGCTGGTACAGGGCTCTGACCTTCTGGATAATAAGCAGATTCTGAAAGAAGCAGATATGGTGGTGCTGGCAACTGCCATTGAACCAAATCCAGATGTGCGTAAGATTGCAACCATGCTCACAGCGAGCATTGATACCAATAACTTCCTTACGGAAGCTCATGCAAAACTCCGCCCAGTGGAATCACCAACAGCCGGTATTTTCCTCTCAGGCGTATGCCAGGGACCAAAGGATATCCCGGAGACCGTAGCACAGGCAGGTGCGGCAGCCGTGAAGGCCATCGGGCTTCTTGCAAAGGATAAGCTGATGACCAATCCATGTACAGCAAAATCAGATGAACTTCTCTGCAATGGCTGTTCTGCATGTGCGAATGTCTGTCCGTATGGTGCGATTTCTTATGAGGAAAAAGAAGTAAACGATCACGGTATCCGTGAAACCAGAAGAATTGCAGTGGTCAATACAGCACTTTGTCAGGGATGTGGTGCATGTACGGTTACCTGTCCATCCGGTGCAATGGATCTGCAGGGCTTCTCAAACAGACAGATTTTAGCGGAGGTAGATGCAATATGCCGATAGAAAATAAGGAAGAATTCAAACCGAAAATTGTAGCGTTCTGCTGTAACTGGTGCAGCTATGCAGGAGCGGATCTTGCAGGAAGCAGCCGTCTTTCCTATCCGGCTGATGTAAAGATCATCCGTGTTCCCTGCTCCTGCCGTGTAAATCCCATGTTTATTTTGAGAGCCTTTGAAAAAGGAGCAGACGGTGTGATCATGTGCGGCTGTCACCCGGGAGATTGTCATTACAGCACAGGAAATTATTATGCCAGAAGACGAATGGCACTTCTGTTTTCCATGCTGGACTATATCGGTGTGGAGAATGGCAGAACCAGAGTAGAATGGGTTTCTGCTGCAGAAGGTGTAAAATTCTCCCAGACCATGAATGAATTTGTGGAAAAAATTCACTCTCTGGGAAGAAATGTAAGATTGGAGGATTTAAGATGCAGGAATTAGTGAACCGTGCAAAAGAATTGCTGGCTGATAAGACTGTAGCCCGTGTTCTTGGATGGAAAGCAGGAGACTTGCCTTATAATCCGGAACCGGCTTACTTTGAAACAGAAGAGTCTCTGAAGGATTTCGTTTACAACGGATTCTGTGGGGCAAATTTGAGCAAATACATGATCGAGGCTTCCAAAATGGAAGGAAAAACTCTGGTATGCCTGAAGCCTTGCGATACATACAGCTTTAATCAATTATTGAAAGAGCACCGCATAGACCGGGAAAAAGCCTATATCATCGGTGTAGGATGCAAAGGAAAACTTGATATCGAAAAAATCCGCCAGCAGGGAATCAAAGGAATTGAGCAGATCTCCGGAGCAGAAATGGAAGATGACGCAAGCATGCTTACAATACAGACTCTTTACGGAGAGAAGAGCTGTGCTTATCAGGATGCTATGCTGGAAAGATGTCATGTCTGCAAAGGAAAAGAACATAAAATCTATGACGAGCTGATTGGTGAGTCAAAAGATACGAAAGATGCGGAACGTTTCGCAGAGGTAGAAAAGATTGAAGCCATGAGTCCGGAAGAAAAATTTGCTTTTTTCCAGAAAGAATTAAGCAAATGTATCCGCTGCAATGCCTGCCGGAACGTGTGCCCTGCATGCAGCTGCCGGAAATGTGTGTTTGACAGCAACAAATTCGACAGTGCCCAGAAAGTAAATGTGGATTCCTTTGAAGAAAAAATGTTTCATATTATCCGTGCTTTCCATGTGGCAGGAAGATGTACAGACTGTGGGGAATGCAGCAGAGTCTGTCCTCAGGGGATTCCGCTTCATCTGTTCAACCGCAAGTTTATCAAAGATATTAACGAATTTTATGGTGAGTATCAGGCAGGGGAAGACTGCGAGTCAAAAGGACCTCTTACGGATTTCACCTTTGATGATATTGAGCCAGGTGCAGCGGCAGAAAGGGGATAATGTATGTTTAAAATAAAAGCAGAAAATCTGCCGGCATTATTCCGTACCATTGCCGCAGAACAAGAATTATATTTGCCGGTAAAAGCCGGGGGACAGGTAAATTTTGCAGCCTGGAGTGAAGAGGCAGAGGTTTCTCTTGAAACCTTAAAAACAGTGAAATCACCGAAAGATGCCTTCTTTCCCCAAAGTGAAAACCTTTATACCTGTGTAAGAGATGGCAAAAAAATCACCATCGAGCCGGAAGCCTTAAAAGAGCAGAATTTTGTTGTATTCGGAATGAAAGCCTGCGATGTGCAGGGGGTCAAAGTCCTTGACAGGGTATTTTTAAGTGACCCTGTGGACAGTTTTTATGCGGCCAGAAGGGAGCATGGAACCATTGTAGCCCTTGCCTGCCATGAGCCGGAGGAAAGCTGTTTTTGTAAGGTATTTGGCATTGACTGTGCAGAGCCGACAGCAGATGTGGCTGCCTGGATGATCCAAGGAGAGTTATATTGGAAGCCATTGACGGAAAAAGGAGAAACACTTACAGAACAAATAAAAGAAGTTCTTACAGATGCGGAGGAACAGCAGGTAGAAGAAGAAAAGAAAGCGATTCGCGCAATTGTGGAAAAACTTCCGTATTCTAACCTTTCCCTGAAAGGATGGGGAGAAAAGGACTATATGAAGCGTTTCAATTCTCCTGTGTGGGAAGAACTGTATAAGCCATGTCTGGCATGCGGAACCTGCACCTTTGTGTGCCCGACCTGCCAGTGCTATGACATTAAAGATTACGACACAGGACATGGAGTACAGCGCTACCGCTGCTGGGATTCCTGCATGTACTCAGATTTTACCATGATGGCTCACGGAAATAACCGTACCAGCCAGATGCAGCGGTTCCGTCAGAGATTTATGCATAAACTGGTGTATTATCCACTGAATAATGATGGCCTATTTTCCTGTGTGGGATGCGGCAGATGTGTGGAAAAATGCCCGTCTTCTTTAAATATTGTAAAAGTGATCAAAGCATTTGAGAAACAGGGAGGTGAAGCATAATGCATGAATGTACCTGTCATAAAAATTATACCCTGGATACCCTGATTCCAAAGGTAGGGGTTATCACAGATATCCGTGAAGAAACACCAGATGTAAAAACCTTCCGTGTCAATGCACCGGAGGGAGGAAAATTGTTTGAACATATGCCGGGACAATGTGCTATGCTGTGTGCTCCTGGTGTCAGTGAAGGAATGTTTTCTATTACATCTTCTCCAACAAATAAAGAATATCAGGAATTCAGCATCAAGAAATGTGGTGCTCTTACGGATTATCTTCACAGCCTGGAAGTAGGAGATGAGATTACAGTCCGTGGACCTTATGGAAATCATTTTCCAGTGGAAGATAAGCTGAAAGGCAAAAATCTTCTGTTTATTGCCGGTGGTATCGGCCTGGCACCTTTAAGATCCGTGATCAATTACGTGCTGGATAACCGGGAAGACTATGGAACTGTGGATATTCTCTATGGCTCACGTTCCGCAGATGACCTTGTCCAGTTGAAGGAAATTCAGGATGTGTGGATGAAAACAGAAGGCGTCAATGTGTATCTGACCATTGACCGTGAGCAGGAAGGATGGGACGGCCATGTGGGATTTGTTCCGTCTTATCTGAAAGAAATCGGCTTTGATACCAATAAGACTGCTCTTGTCTGCGGGCCGCCGATCATGATCAAGTTTGTGCTTGCCGGACTGGAAGAAATGGGATTTTCCAGAGAACAGGTTTATACCACCCTGGAGCTTCGTATGAAATGCGGTGTGGGAAAATGTGGCCGCTGTAACATTGGTTCCAAGTATGTCTGCAAAGACGGGCCGGTGTTCCGGTGTGATGAGATCGACGAGCTGCCTAACGAGTACTAAGAAAGGAAGACACCAAAATGGAAAATATGGTTAATGTATATTTTTTCGGTAAAAAATACAGCGTACCGGCAGAGCTTACTATTATGACAGCCATGGAATATGCAGGATACACCCTGAAAAGAGGATGTGGCTGCCGCCATGGGTTCTGCGGTGCCTGTGCTACCATTTACAGAATCAAGGGACAGAATGAATTAAAGACCTGTCTTGCCTGTCAGACACAGGTGCAGGAAGGAATGTATGTGGCAAGCATTCCGTTTTTCCCAACAGACAAAAGAACTTATGATATCAATGAAATCAAACCAAACCAGCAGGTGATGATGGAGCTTTATCCGGAAATCTACAGCTGTATCGGCTGTAATGCCTGCACAAATGCCTGCACCCAGGATTTGAATGTTATGCAGTATATCGCATATGCTCAGCGTGGAGAACTGGAAAAATGTGCAGAAGAATCCTTTGACTGTGTAGGCTGCGGCTGCTGTTCTGTTAGATGCCCGGCTGGAATTTCCCATCCGATGGTAGGACTTCTTGCAAGACGCCTGACCGGAAAATACCTGGCTCCTAAGGCAGAGCATCTGGAAAAACGTGTAGAAGAGATCAACAGTGGTGCATATGACGAACTGATTGAGCAGATCATGCAGAAACCAATCACAGAAATGCAGGAACTTTACAATAACAGAGACATTGAGAAATAAGGAGGGCACTATGTATAAACCATATCCGGAAAATATGATGGAATCCATTAAAAAGGTGGAATCTACAAGGGCAGAGCGTATGGTAACAGAGCCAAGACGCCTGACTGCTGATGAGAAAGATGCACTCCTAAAAGAATTTCATCCAGATTATAACCCTGATGCATTTGCAGAAATCAAGGTGGGTCCAAATAAAGGAGAAAGAGCACCACGTGAGCTGGCTCATATGCTCCACTCTACAAGCCGTATCCAGAATGAGGAGATTGACCTTACCAAGATTGACTATGATGTGGATGTCCTGGTAATCGGCGGAGGCGGTGCAGGCTCTTCCTGTGCCATTGAAGCACACAATGCAGGTGCAGATGTTATGATCGTCACCAAACTGCGCATCGGTGACGCAAATACCATGATGGCGGAAGGTGGCATTCAGGCAGCTGATAAGGAAAACGATTCTCCGGTACAGCATTATCTGGACTGTTTCGGCGGCGGACATTTTGCAGGAAGACCGGAGCTGGTAAAACGTCTGGTCATGGAAGCACCGGATGCCATTAAATGGCTGAATGAGCTGGGTGTTGAATTTGATAAAGAAGAAGATGGAGAGATGATTACCACACACGGCGGTGGTACCTCCAGAAAGAGAATGCATGCTGCAAAGGATTATTCCGGGGCAGAAATCATGCGTACCGTCCGTGATGAAGTGATCAACCTTGGAATTCCGGTGGTGGAATTTACTTCCGCAGTGGAACTTCTGAAGGATGAAAAAGGACAGGTAGCAGGTGCAGTGCTTCAGAACATGGAGACCGGAGATTATCTGGTAGCAAGAGCCAAAACCGTTGTTATTGCGACTGGCGGTGCAGGAAGAATGCATTACCAGGGATTCCCAACTTCTAATCATTATGGGGCAACCGCAGACGGGCTGATTCTTGGATATCGTGCAGGAGCACCTCTTCTGTACCAGGATTCCATCCAGTACCATCCAACAGGAGCCGTATATCCTGCTCAGATTCTGGGTGCACTGGTTACCGAAAAAGTCCGCTCCGTGGGAGCACAGCTTGTAAATGCAGAAGGTGAGGCATATATCCACCCACTGGAGACCCGTGATGTCAATGCATCCGGTGTTATCCGTGAATGCCGGGAAGGCAGAGGCGTGGATGTGCCGGGAGGCCTGAAAGGCGTATGGCTGGACACTCCTATGATCGAGATGCTGGGAGGAGAAGGAACCATTGAAAAGCGTATTCCTGCTATGTTCCGTATGTATATGAATTACGGCATTGATATGAGAAAAGTTCCTATTTTAATCTACCCAACCCTGCATTATCAGAATGGAGGACTGGAGATCAACGGAGATGGTTTTACCAAGACCATTCCGAATCTTCTGGTAGCAGGAGAAGCTGTGGGAGGAATCCATGGCAGAAACCGACTTATGGGAAATTCTCTTCTTGATATCATTGTATTTGGCCGCAATGCAGGTAAGGCTGCAGCAGCAAAAGCAAAAGAGACAGAGATTGGAACCATGAACCTTGACCATATTTATGAGTATGCAGAAGAGTTAAAGAAAGCAGATGCAGATGAGCATGATATTTCTCCACTGCTTTTCCCAAACTATGCACGCCATGAACGGTAATTCAGGAGGAGACCAATGCGGGAAATAGAAGTAAGCAGACTGACCGATGTTATCCAGCGGCTCTGCATAGAAGCCAATGAGCACCTTCCGGAAGATGTGAAATGTGCCATCAGACATTGCCGTGCCTGTGAAGACGGGGAAATTGCAAAAGGTGTTCTGGATAATATTATTGAAAATTTTGAGATTGCAGATCAGGAACAGGTACCAATTTGTCAGGATACCGGTATGGCCTGTGTTTTCCTGGAAGTTGGACAGGAGGTTCATTTTACAGGAGGAGATTACACAGAGGCTATCCATGAAGGTGTCCGCCGTGGATACGACAAGGGATATTTGAGAAAATCTGTTGTAAAAGACCCGGTTCGCCGTGGAAATACGGGAGATAATACACCAGCTATGATCTATACAGAAATCGTACCTGGAGACAAGGTAAAGATTACTGTAGGGCCAAAAGGCTTTGGAAGCGAAAATATGAGCCAGATCCGTATGTTCAAACCATCCGCAGGCCTGCAGGGAATCAAAGATTTTATTTTAGAAGCAGTGGAAACAGCAGGACCCAACCCTTGTCCGCCTATGGTGGTGGGAGTAGGAATCGGCGGTACCTTTGACAAATGTGCACTGCTGGCAAAAAAAGCACTGATGCGTTCTTTGGATTCTGAAAATCCAGATCCGTTCTATGCAGATCTGGAAAAAGAAATGCTGGAAAAAATCAACCAGCTTGGTATCGGACCCCAGGGATTCGGCGGAAAGACGACAGCAATCGGATTAAACATTGAAACGATGCCAACCCATATTGCCGGTATGCCTTGTGCAATAAATATCAACTGTCATGTGACCCGCCATAAAACGGAGGTGATATAAAATGGAGAAACGCCGTATTACACTTCCACTGACAGAGGAACTGGCTGGTACCCTTCATGCAGGTGACCAGGTGTTAGTGACAGGAACCATCTACACCTCCAGAGATGCCGGACATAAAAGAATGTGTGAAGCACTGGAAAGAGGGGAAGAGATTCCTTTTGACCCTAAAGATGCCACCATCTATTATGTGGGACCTACCCCTGCAAAACCAGGTGCTGTGATCGGCTCTGCAGGGCCTACAACAAGTGGCCGGATGGACGCCTATGCCCCTACCATGATGTCTGTGGGAGCAAGAGGAATGATTGGAAAAGGTGCCCGTCTGCCGGAAGTGGTGGAAGCTATGAAGCAGTATCAGGGTGTATATTTCGGTGCAATTGGAGGTGCCGGTGCACTTCTTGCAAAATGCATCAAAAAGGCAGAACTGATTGCCTATGAAGATTTAGGAGCAGAAGCACTTCGGAAATTATATGTGGAAGATATGCCTCTGGTGGTGATTATTGACAGCAAAGGAAATAATCTTTACGAAAGCGGCAGAGCAGCCTATCTTGCAGGAAAAGAAAACGCATAAAAAGACAGAAGGGGGAGCAAGTTTTCTATGGATTTAAAAGCGACCGCAGATTTAATGGAAGCACTGATGATCTTATTTTTTGGTCTTTCCTGGCCAATCTCAATCTGCAAATCCTGGATTTCCAGAACCGCAAAAGGAAAGAGCCTTTTCTTTGAAGTATTTATCTGGGTAGGATATATTTTTGGTATTGCCCGCAAATTTATGCAGGTATCCATGGGCGTGGAAACGAGCTGGCTGTTTTATCTGGCATGGTTTTTCTACTGCTTGAACCTCATCGAAATTACCATTGATATGATTTTATATTTCAGAAATGTAAAATTGGATAAAGCGGCAGAAGCAGCAAAATAAGAGAACATGCGAAAAAACGCAGTGGGTGAAGCGAAATACCTGCTGCGTTTTTTGTACTGTCTGGTTATGAAAAATTCATTTTTATGCCAGAGCCTTTTGTGTTATACTGGATGTAAAGCAGGAAAAGCAACAAGTCTCAGAGGGAGAGTATTTTTACCGAAAAGATTGTGAAGTACAATACGGAGGCGCTTACGAATAGGAGGATTATTATGAAGACAGAATTTATTACCTTAAATGAAGAACAGAAGGTCACCCTTACAGCATACCTTCAAGAAGCAGGAGGAGAGTTTGGTTACATTTCCAAAAGACCGGCTATTCTGATTCTGCCGGGAGGCGGATATCAATACTGTTCAGACAGAGAAGCAGATCCAGTAGCAATGCCCTATCTGAAGGCAGGTTATCAGGTTTTTATTCTCCGCTACTCTGTAAAAGAGCACAGCCAATGGCCAAAGCCACTGGAGGATTATGAACAGGCTATGGCATTGATTCGCAAGAATGCAGAGGTTTGGAAGCTGTATCCAGATAAAGTGGCAGTTCTGGGATTTTCCGCAGGCGGTCATCTGGCTGGATGTGCGGCAACCATGGCAAAGGAAAAACCAAATGCAGCTCTTTTGGGCTATGCGGTAACAAAAGCAGAAGATGTTCAGATGTGTGAACCCCAGGCACCGGATGTAAACAAAGCAGTAGATGCGTCAACCTGCCCATGTTTTGTTTTTGCAACCTGCAATGACCAGGTGGTTCCTATTGAAAACTCTTTGAAATTCCTTCAGGCACTGGCAGAGCACAGCGTTACCTTTGAAAGCCACATTTATGCTTATGGTCCTCACGGTTTTTCTACCGGTGATTCTTCTGTGCAGTTTCGGGAATCAGTATTATGCAGCAGAGTCCCGCAATGGGTAGAAGACAGTATTGGGTGGCTAAAAGATATTTTTGGTGATTTCGGAAAGGAAGAGATGACAGTACCAGCTTGTAGAGGTCATGTTACGGGAGATTATGAGCCTATGCTTTCTGTGGAATGTACCTTTGGGTATCTGAGAAAACATCCTGGTGCAGCAGTTGTCATGACCCCTCTTTTGAAGTGGGTAGAAGAACATACAGAGGAAATCATGAGTAATGTTCGATTGATTCCGGAAGAGATAGCAGAACAACAGAGCTTGGAAAACTTTTACCGTATTGCAGACAATCGCATACTCAAAGAGATTTTTCATTTTATGGGATTGCCAAAAGAGATGGAGGATGCCATTGAGCATGCTCTTTGTCAGATTCCAAATAAATAAAGAAGTAATAGAAAGGTAGAAGTTATGAATCCACGAAGGATGCTGGAGCTTGCAAATCTCCAGCAGAAATTTAAGAAAAACCATCCAAAAGTATTTCCGTTTTTGAAAGCAGCGTCAGAAAAAGCACTGCAAGATGGCTCCATTATAGAGATTTCCGTAACAACACCAGAAGGCAAAATGATGCGAACGAATCTAAAAGTGAAGCCAGAAGATTTGGAAATCGTAGAACAATTAAAGCAAATGAGAAATCAAAGATAAAGTGAATATCGAAAGATAGAAAACTCTCCGGGGCTGTTATTAAATAGCACCGGAGAGTTTTAAAATCGGATAATAGAAATTATTTTACCCCAAATTCCAATAATTGTTTTAAAGCTTGCTTTCTTCCAGTGAAGTGAATAGCATTTAACCCTTGAGCCCTGGCTTCCGCTACATTGTCAATCATGTCATCCAGAAAAACAGCTTTGGAAGGGTCAATTTGGAAATCTGAAAGCAGCTTCTGAAAGATTTCCGGTTCTGGTTTTAGGCAGTGAATTTGCCAGGACATATATCCCCCATCCATAAGCTCTAAAAATTTCAGTTCTTTTTGGCACCGGTCATACAGCGGCTTGGAAAAATTAGAAAGTATGTAGAGTTTATACCCACGTTTTTTTAAATACTTCATCCAGTCCTTGGTATAGGAATAAAGAGAAATCGTTCTTCCCATTTCTTCAAAGGTCTGGCGAATTTCCTGTTCATAGGCAGGATTGTTGTCAATAAAAGATTGAAGGATTTCTTCTTCTGTTTTTACACCGCGGTCTCCCTCTGTCCACTGAGGACTTAAAAACATGGCATCTGCCACTGCCTGGGCAGTTTCTTCGTCATATTTTAAATCCGCGAGCAGCTTTCTGAAATCATAGCGGACTAATACTTTTCCAAGATCAAAAATGAGAGTGTCGATTTTGTCTGTCTCAGGCGTAATCCTGGCAATGATATCGTCCTTTGGATGAGTCCACTTATCTACCAGTTCAAATGCATACAGCAGAATTGGAACGATTACAGTGCCCAAAAGAGAAGCCATTAGCATATTGCCAGCCTTGGAATGATCTGTCAAAGAAAGAACAAGAGTTAGAATATACATGCTTGCTAATAAGATGCTTCCAAGGACTGCCAAAAGTCGTTTTAAGTTTTTCACATCATAATCTCCCTTGTTTAGAATATCTATTATTATAATAATTTTAGGAGGAACCGTCAATGTATAAAGTATCCCCAGGCAGGTTTTTAGGTTATACATACGAAAATATGCAAAATGATTTGGGGATTTTGGCCCGTATTTTTCCAGAAATTATACAAATTGACAGCCTGGGAAAGACAGAGGATCAAAGAGAGCTCTATCATTTCTATATTGGAAGTGCCAATGCACCAAAAAAAATACTGATTTTTGGTGGAATACACGGACGTGAGTATATGACTAGCCAACTCATTATGGAACAGACTACAGAATTTTTGATGAAGCTATGTAGAACGCAAGATAAAGAATATGCAAAAATCCTGGAGGGGAAGGCAATTCATGTAGTTCCTATGGTAAATCCAGATGGAGTTACCATTAGCCAAAGGGGAGCCATGGGAATTAAGAATCTAGATTTGAAAATTCTGGTAGAGGAAATTGCTTTAAGAGAAGGTGGGAGACATCCCCAGGGGAGTTATTTTCATAGATGGAAGGCAAATGCAAAAGGTGTGGATTTAAACCGGAATTTTGATGCTTTGTGGGAAACTTGTGAAGATGCAGTACAAGAGCCCTCCAGACAAAACTATAAAGGTAGAAAACCAGAGTCAGAAATAGAATCCAGGGCATTGGCAGAATTAACAAGAAGGGAAGAATTTCAGCGTACTATCAGCTACCACTCTTCCGGTGCAGTGATTTATTGGGATTTTTACCAACAGGGGCAGTTGCGTGTGCAGACATGGGAATTTGCCAAAAGAATTGGAGAGATTACAGGATATGTGCCACAGGAGAACACCAGAGAACAAAGTTCTGGAGGTTATAAAGACTGGGCACTTTTAAAAATGGAAATTCCAAGTCTTACGATAGAGATTGGAAGACAGGAATCACCACTGCCGGCTTCTTGTTTTGAAGAGATTTTCATAGAAAACAGAGGAGTGTGGGAGGGAACCCTTATGAGCTTTTGAGAGGATAGAAAATAGAGACTGCCTTATCAAATGATAGGGGCAGTCTCGTTAAAAAGGGGAGGATAAAGTATTTCTACTTTTTCTTTTGTTGTCTGCGAAGGGCGCTACGTATTTGTACCATCCCCTCGTGGACTATTTGTAGTATACCCAGGTTTTGAGAAGCTATACAAAAATCTTTCTTTTGACAGAAAAGCATGTTATAATTGAATTATCAGAAAATTTGTGGACAACTCTTAGATAAAGGAGGAAAAATTATGCAGATGGAAGAAAAAATGTTTAAAATTTATGCAAAAGGAGACGAAAAGATTCAACTAAAGATTATTCCAGGACACTTTGTTACTTCTCAGTCTCATATAACCCACTATCTGGATATGACGACCATGAAAACAAGATGTGCAGAGGCATCCAGAATAGCAAAATTTTTATCTACCCGCTATGAAACAACTACGCCGGTAGATACAATTGTTTGCTTGGACGGACTGGAAGTGGTAGGTGCCTTTTTAGCTGAGGAACTGGCTAAAGCAGGAGTACTTTCCATGAATGCCCACAAAACCATTTATATTGTAACACCGGAATTTAATGCAAATGGACAGATGCTATTTCGTGATAACACCCAGCATATGATTCAGAACCGGAATGTGGTAGTTCTTATGGGATCTATTACAACTGGTGTGACCCTGCAGCGCTGCATTGACAGTGTCCTATATTATGGAGGAAAGATTACAGGAGTTTCCGCTATTTTCAGTGCAATCAACAAAATAGCTGGAATGGAAATTAATGCAGTTTATCATAAACAAGATATTCCGGAATATGAATCCTATTCAGCAAAAGATTGTCCTATGTGCCAGAAGAAAATGAAAATTGATGCCATTGTAAATGGATATGGGTATTCAAAGCTGTAGAAAAAAATTCCCTATTAACAGCACCATTTTTGTGGTATACTAATTGCATATTTTGATTTGGAGGAATTGCCATGAAGATGGAACAGATACCAGCTTATGAATTAGTGACAAAACAGGAAATACCGGATATACATTCCATGGGGTATCTCCTGAAACATAAAAAGAGTGGTGCCAGAGTAATGGTACTGGAAAATGATGATGCAAATAAAGTCTTTAATATTGCATTTCGTACCCCACCAGCCGACAGTACTGGTGTGGCACATATTCTGGAGCATAGTGTGCTGTGTGGGTCTAAGAAGTTTCCTTTAAAGGATCCTTTTGTGGAATTGGTGAAAGGGTCTCTCAATACTTTTTTAAATGCCATGACTTATCCAGATAAAACTATGTATCCAGTGGCAAGCTGTAATGACCAGGATTTTAAAAATCTGATGCATGTGTACTTGGACGCTGTGTTTTTCCCAAATATCTATGAAAAGGAAGAAATTTTTCGGCAGGAGGGATGGCATTATGAACTGGAGGATGTGGACAGCCCACTTATCTTAAATGGTGTGGTTTACAATGAAATGAAAGGTGCTTTTTCTTCTCCAGAGGATGTATTGGATAGAGAAGTATTCAATTCTTTGTTTCCAGATACCCCATATGGTGTGGAGTCAGGAGGCGACCCGAAAAACATCCCAGATTTAAAATATTCAGAATTTCTGTCTTTCCACAGCCGCTATTATCATCCATCCAATAGCTATATTTATCTGTATGGAAATATGGATGCAGCGGAACGTTTAAATTGGATGGACAAAGAATATCTTTCTCAGTATGATGCCATGCCTGTAACTTCTGGGATTGTACGTCAGGAACCTTTTACCAAAATGAAAGAGATGGTTATGGAATACCCGATTACAGAAAGTGAGCCGGAAGAACAGAATAGTTATCTGGCTTATAATATAGTGACCGGTGATAGCTTGGATGTAGAGCGCTGTACAGCCTTTGAGGTGTTAGATTATACCCTTCTGAGTACACCTGGAGCTCCTTTGAAGCAGGCACTTTTGGATGCGGGGATGGGAAAAGACATTATGGGTTCTTACGAAGATGGAATTTACCAACCCTTTTTCTCTATTGTAGCGAAGAATGCAGACCCTGCCAATAAGGAAACATTTGTGCAGCTCATTCAGGATACATTAAGGGAAATTGCAGAAAAGGGTATTGATAAAAAAGCCATTGCAGCGGGAATTAACTACATGGAGTTTCGGTTTCGAGAAGCAGACTTTTCTTCCTTCCCAAAAGGATTAATGTACGGGATTGATGTGTTTGACAGTTGGCTTTATGATGATAATAAACCCTTTGATTATTTAAAACGCCTGGATATTTTTGCCTCCTTGAAAGAAAAAGCAAAAACCAGATATTTTGAGGAACTGATTGAGGAATACCTTCTGTCTAATACTCATGCATCGATTGTAGTGGTTAATCCAAAAAAAGGACTGGCAGCCAAGAGAGAGAAGGAATTAGAGGAGAAGCTGGCAGCTTATAAGGAAAGCCTTACTAAGGAGGAAAAAGAGCGTCTGGTAGCAGAAACAAAACATCTAAAAGAATACCAGGATGAGCCGGAAACAGAAGAAGCGCTTCGCACGATTCCTCTTTTAAAGAGAAGTGATATTAGCAAAGAAGGGGCAAAACTTTATAATACACCAAAGCAAGTGGAAGATACCTTGGTTCTTTATCATGACTTGTATACCAATGGTATCGGATATTTGGATTTATTCTTTGATACCAAAGCTGTACCAGAACACTTGATTCCTTATCTTGGAATTTTGAAATCGGTATTAGGCTATGTAGATACCCAGCATTATACCTACAGCCAGTTATTTAATGAAATCAATGCAAGAAGCGGTGGGATTTTATTTGGACTTCAGGTTTTTGGAAATGCAAAGGAGCATCAGGATAACAAACATATGGTAGGTGTGAGGGCGAAGGCCTTATATGAGGATATTCCTTTTGTATTTGAGATGATTCGAGAAATTATTTGTACTTCTAAAATCGAAGATGATAAGAGATTGTATGAAATTCTTGCAAAAATGAAATCCAGAATGCAGATGAGCATGGCTTCTGCCGGACATAGCACAGCAGTGGCAAGAGCTTTGTCTTATTTCTCAGAAAATGCTTATTTTCAGGAAAAGACCACAGGAATTGATTTCTATAAATTCCTGGATGAAATAGAAATCCATTTCCAGGAAAAGAAAGAGGAATTAAAGGAAAGATTAAAAGAATTAATGACTTATGTGTTCCGTCCGGAGAAGCTTGTAGTAAGTTATACAGCAGAACAGGAGGGATACAAAGGGTTGGAAGAAGAGGTTCGGAAGCTGAAGGAAGTTCTCTATACTAAGGAGATTATGCCAGGTAGTTTTGCTCCTGCTCTTGAAGTGAAAAATGAAGGCTTCCAGACCTCAGGACAGGTACAGTATGTGGCAGCAGCAGGAAATTTTAGAGAAGCAGGATATTCCTATACTGGGGCGCTTAGGATTTTGAAGGTTATGCTCAGTTATGAATATTTGTGGACTAATATCAGGGTAAAAGGCGGAGCCTATGGCTGTATGAGTGCATTTCGTAGAAATGGAGATGGATTCTTGGTTTCTTACAGAGATCCAAATCTTGTGAAGACTTTGGAGGTCTTTCAGAAAACAGGAGATTTCATTCGTTCTTTTGATGCAGATGAAAGAGAAATGACGAAGTATATTATTGGAACTATCAGCGAAATGGACGTTCCCATGACGCCTTCTGGCAAAGGAAATCTGTCTTTGAATGCATGGTTCTCCAACGTGACAGAAGAAGATATGGCAAGAGAACGCCAGGAGGTTTTGGAGGCTCAGCCGGAAGATATCCGTAATTTGGCAGGAATTGTGGATGCCATGATGAAACAAAATCGTATCTGTGTTGTGGGCAGTGAGGAAAAATTGGAACAAGAGAAAAACATGTTTGGACAGCTCAGACATTTACTATAAGAGGAGTGTGTATGAAGACGGATTTTAAATCAGGATTTACGGCAATTATTGGCAGACCCAATGTGGGAAAATCCACATTAATGAATCATTTAATTGGACAGAAAATTGCCATTACGTCCAGGAAACCACAGACCACCAGAAATCGGATTCAGACTGTTTATACAGATGAAAAGGGGCAGATTGTATTTTTAGACACCCCTGGTATTCACAAAGCCAAAAATAAATTGGGAGATTATATGGTGAATGTAGCCCAAAGAACCTTGAAGGATGCGGATGTGATTTTATGGTTGGTAGAGCCAAGCACCTTTATTGGAGCAGGAGAGAGGCATATTGCGGAACAATTGAAGAGTTGCAGGCTTCCGGTTATTTTGGTAATCAATAAAGTAGATACTGTGAAAAAAGAGGAAGTGCCTGGTTTTATTCAGGCATACAGAAAACTTTATGATTTTGCAGAAATTGTTCCGGTGTCTGCGCTTAGAAGTTTGAACCTGGATACTCTTTTGGACTGTATCTTTAAATATCTGCCTTATGGACCTCAATTTTATGATGAAGATACAGTCACTGACCAGCCGCAGAGACAGATTGTGGCAGAGATGATTCGAGAAAAAGCCCTTCGCTGTCTGGAAGAGGAGATACCTCACGGCATTGCTGTGACTATTGAACGGATGAAAGAACGTGCAGACGGCAGCATGGTGGACATTGATGCAACCATTATTTGTGAGAGGGACAGTCATAAAGGGATTATTATTGGAAAACAGGGTGTTATGCTGAAGAAAATTGGCAGCGCTGCTCGCTATGAGATAGAAAATATGCTGGAACAAAAGGTCAATCTAAAGCTATGGGTTAAGGTGAAGAAAGACTGGAGAGATAGTGACTATCTCATGAAAAATTTTGGATATGATAAGAAGGAAATTGAATGAGTGATTCCATTACCGTCACAGGTATGGTTTTATCTGCCATGCCTGTGGGGGATTATGACAAAAGACTGGTGATACTCACAAAAGAGAGGGGAAAGATTACAGCTTTTGCAAAAGGAGCCAGAAGACAAAACAGTGCTCTTATGGCAGTGGCCAATCCTTTTGTGTTTGGCTCTTTTTTCCTTTATGAGGGTCGGACCTCCTATCAGCTTCGTTCTGCTTCTGTAATGGAATATTTTGCAGAGCTGGCAGGGATTCAGCCAGGGGTGTATTATGGATTTTATTTTCTGGAATTAGCAGATTATTATGCCAGTGAAAATACGGATGAAAAACAAATGCTGAATTTGTTGTATGTGACTATGAAGGCTTTGGTAAAACAGAAAATGGACAATCTGTTGATTCAGTATATTTTTGAATTAAAATCCATGACCATTAATGGTGAATATCCGGCAGTGTTTGCCTGCCGCAAATGCGGAACCACGGAAAATCTTCCATGGTTTTCTGTAGAAGAATCAGGGGTATACTGCAAATCATGTGGAGAGCAGGAGCATGGGATGATTTATATAAGCCCTTCCGCAGTTTATACCATGCAATTCATCATTGCAGCTAAGTTGGAACGGCTCTATAGTTTTACTGTAAAAAAAGAGGTATTAGAGGAACTTGGAAGGGTGATGAGAGCGTATACAAAACATTACATTGACAAAAATTTTAAAAGTCTGGACATTCTTCACTTGATGGGAAATCTTTATACAGAGATATAGACGTTTATAAAAGCTCTCCCAGAATACGGAGTACATATTCTTCTTCAGTTTTTACAGTTAATTTGTCAATGAGAATATCTTCGTAAAACCGATTGCTTAAAGAGAGTTTTTTTTCCTGGGCATATGTTAGGATTCTTTCGTAAGTTTGGGGCAGTGTATCATAGCCTCCAAGATGAAAGGCACAGAGATAGTCCCCTTCTGGCCGTACCTGAAGAGGGATTCCTTTTACAGGTTTGTCCAGGAGGATATAGTAATGGGAATAGTGTTCATTTAACTGTTCGGGTGTATGAAGGTGTTGAATACTTCCAATTCTATAAGGACTGAACAGATGGTGTTCCTTTTCTAAAGCAATGAGATTGCTTATGACACGGGCATTTTCTTTTTCTGAGTTTGCATCTTCAGGGGCAGGCACAGTAAGAAGATAGTGCTCTTTTTCATGAATCACAGAAAGCTGCTGGAAATCCTGATTTAAGGTGTGTTTCAGACAGCTTTTTTCTTTGTTTAACTGGTCTTTCATTCTTTTTAATTCCCGTATTCTTTTTTCTATAGCAGAGGTTTCTTTTTCGAGCAATTCTAAAAACAATTCTGGGGTTCTGCGATCCAGATAGGATTTTATTTCTTCTAAAGGCATTCCGAGTTCTTTTAGAATATTGATAACATCGAAAATTTCCAATTGGGAGGCAGAATAATAGCGATACTGATTGGATAGTTTTTTTTCAGGACAAAACAGACCAATCGCATCATAATGAAAAAGTGTGTGTTTGGTGGTACCAGCCAGTCTGGCAAATTCTCCTGTGGTAAGATAATAGTTTCTGCTTTGGGTTTGTTCCATGGGGCTTCCTCCTGAAAAAAAACTTGACTATCGGGTTGCCCTATAGTTTACCATGTGATAAGAAAGAAAGCAATAAGAGGTGAAGGAAAGTATGATGAATTCGATTGCACAAAAATTTAATGCATTTACTCTGCTGAAATTTGCATTTCCAACTATAGTTATGATGGTTTTTATGTCCTTATATACCATTGTAGATGGAATTTTTGTTTCTCGCTTTGTAGGGAGCAATGCCCTTTCGGCAGTGAATATTGTTTATCCGGTGATAAGCCTTCTGATTGCCTGCGGCATTATGCTCTCTACAGGAGGAAGCGCTATTGTAGCAAGACAGATGGGAGAGGGAAGAGAACAGGAAGCCAAAGAGAATTTCTCTATGCTGGCAGTGATCAGTGCAGCCACCGGAATTATGATTTTGATATTAGGAATTTTATTTTTAGAGCCAATATGTTGTATTCTGGGTGGTACTCAGGTTATCATGGATGATTGTAAAATATACCTTGGCGTTTTACTGGGGTTTGGTCCTTTGACAATGCTCCAGATGCTTTTTCAGACATTTTTTGTTACAGCCGGAAAACCGGAACTTGGACTCGGACTTACCATAACAGGCGGTGTAGTAAATATGGTACTGGACTATGTGTTTATGGGACCTATGGAGATGGGCGTGCTGGGGGCAGCTCTGGCAACAGGGCTTGGACAGGCAATTATGGCCATTGCAGGAGTTGTGTATTTTCTGAAAGTGAAAGAAAACCTATATTTTGTAAAACCAGTATTTAGAGGGAATATACTGCTGAAAAGTTGTGGAAATGGTTCTTCAGAGATGGTTAGTAATTTGTCCACAGCAGTGGTGACTTTTTTATTTAACATTACTATGATGAAGCTGGCAGGAGAAGATGGAGTTGCGGCCATTACCATTGTACTGTATGGACAGTTTTTATTCACGGCTCTGTATCTGGGATTTTCTATGGGTGTTGCTCCTGTTTTTAGCTTTAATCATGGAAATCAAAACCATGCACAATTAAAGAGATTATACAAAATATGTATTGGTTTTATCTTGTGTTCCTCTGTAATTATCCTGGGAATTGCACTTTTGTTTTCAGAACCTATTGTGGGGATTTTTACAGGAGAGAAAAGCCATACTTATGAATTGGCAGTGGAAGGATTTTTCCTGTTCTCCTTTAATTATCTGTTTGCCGGAATCAATATTTTTGCTTCTGCATTTTTCACAGCGCTTTCTAATGGAAAAATATCGGCGATTATTTCTTTTTGTAGAACCTTTGTCTTTATTGCAGCAAGTATTGTGTTGCTGCCCAGAATCATGGGAATCACAGGGGTATGGCTTTCCGTGCCTTTGGCAGAATTGGTGACATTATTTATTTCTATTGCTTATTTAAGAGGGCAAAAAGAGGTGTATCATTACGGAAGATAGAGAGATTTTCGTACTTTCTGCGTTTTGTGGTTGAAAAGATAGATTTGAACCGTTATAATAGTGCCTATGGATCAAAGATGCAAAAGTGAAAATAAAACATAGAGGAGATTATAGACATGGAAAAGACAATGGAAAAAATCGTAGCCCTGGCGAAATCAAGAGGTTTTGTATATCCTGGTTCCGAAATCTACGGAGGTCTTGCCAACACATGGGATTATGGTAACCTTGGTGTAGAATTAAAGAACAATGTAAAAAAAGCATGGTGGCAGAAGTTTGTGATGGAAAGCCCATACAATGTAGGAGTGGATTGTGCTATTCTTATGAATCCTCAGACCTGGGTAGCTTCCGGACATTTAGGTGGCTTTGCAGATCCTCTGATGGATTGTAAAGAATGCCATGAGCGTTTCCGTGCAGATAAAATGATTGAAGATTACTGTGCAGAAAAAGGTATTGAATTAGAGGGAAGCGTAGATGCATGGACACAGGAACAGATGAAGGATTTTATTGAGGAACATCAGATTCCATGTCCAACCTGTGGAAAGCACAACTTTACGGATATCCGTCAGTTTAACCTGATGTTTAAAACTTTTCAGGGTGTTACAGAAGATGCAAAAAATACCGTTTATTTAAGACCAGAGACAGCTCAGGGTATTTTTGTAAACTTTAAAAATGTACAGAGAACCTCCAGAAAGAAACTGCCATTTGGTATTGCTCAGATTGGTAAATCCTTCCGTAATGAAATTACACCAGGAAACTTTACTTTCCGTACTCGTGAGTTTGAGCAGATGGAGCTGGAATTCTTCTGTAAACCAGACACAGACTTAGAGTGGTTCGCGTATTGGAAACAGTTTTGTTTAGACTGGCTGCACAGCCTGGGATTAAAGGATGAAGAAATCCGTTATCGTGACCATTCACCAGAAGAACTTTGCTTCTACAGCAAGGCAACTACAGACGTAGAATTTCTGTTTCCTTTTGGATGGGGCGAATTGTGGGGGATTGCCGACAGAACAGATTATGACCTGACACAGCATCAGAATGTTTCCGGACAGGATATGACTTATTTTGATGATGAGACAAACCAGAAATATATTCCGTATGTTATTGAGCCATCTCTTGGAGCAGACCGTATGGTACTGGCATTCCTGTGTAGCGCATATGACGAAGAAGTTCTGGATGCAGAGAAGAATGATGTGCGTACAGTTCTGCATTTCCATCCGGCACTGGCACCAGTGAAGATTGGTGTGCTTCCTCTTTCTAAGAAATTAAACGAGGGTGCACTGAAAGTCTTTACAGAACTTTCCAAGAAATACAACTGTGAATTTGATGACAGAGGAAATATCGGAAAACGTTATCGTCGTCAGGATGAAATTGGTACTCCATTCTGTGTAACTTATGATTTCGATTCTGAAACAGACGGAGCTGTAACAGTACGTGACAGAGATACCATGGAACAGGAACGTATTAAAATTGAAGATTTGAAAGCATATTTTGAAGAGAAATTTACATTTTAAGGAATAAATGGAAAAAGTGGGATGTTGCATGCAACATCCCGTTTTTTCCGTTTAAATTGATCTTAAAAACTGTTCTATATAAAATAATGCAGCGCCAATGGCAGGCGTATATTGACCGTGGATTCCTGTGAGAAGCTGTTCCTTATCCAATGGGAAGGGGGATGAGGAATTGATTTGTGTCAACAGGTAACCGATATCTTCTTCTGTGATATATGGTGCAAGATAACCACTTAAAATAATTGGCGCGTCAATCACGAGGTTTAGATTTTTGATAGCAAAGGCCAGATGTTTTAAATAATCTTTCCAGATTTGGGTAAGCTGGGGAGATTTGTTTTCTCTTAAAAGTGGAAAAAATTCTTTTATTGACAGACCGCAAGCATGTTCCAATGCGTTTGCAGAACAATAAGTTTCCAGACAACCTCGGTTTTTACAATAGCAAAGAGGTCCGTCTGGATTCATACACATATGTTCTATGGAGCCGCTATGCATGGCACTTCCCTGGTGAATCTGACGGTTGGTAATCACAGCGCCTCCCAGATTCCGGTTTAGTAGGAGGATAATTGCACTGTCAAGTTCAGGGTGATTCCAAAGCTCCAGACAGGCTGCAGATTTTGAATCATGTTCTAAATGACATAGATAGGGCAAGTACTTGGAAAAATCTTTTAACTGCATACCAGTGTTATTCATAATTTTTCCATAAGTTACCATAGTGTTATCAGAAGAAATAATTCCTTGTGTAGCAATGGAAATGCCCAATATTTTCTGTTCTTCGTATTTCTTTTTTTCAATAAATTCTTTGATTTTTCCAGCCACCTGTTCATAATAAGCTGCTGTATGAGAATATGGAAGGGAAATGGTATCTGTATAGAGAGCATTTCCATACAAATCTACAGCAGTAATATGAAGCATATTTTTTAATATTCCAAGACCAATGGAAAGTCTGAAGTCCGGAACGATTTGAATTGCCTGGGCTTTTCTTCCCCCAGTAGAAGCAAAGTATCCATTTCGCTCAATTAAGCCTTCTTCTTCCAGTAAATTCAGGTTTTGGCTGACAGTAGATAAGCCCATCTGAAGTTCTTGAACAATCTGGAGTTTAGAAGTTCTTTTTTTTCTATAAATATAGTGATAGACTTTCGCTCTGTTGATTTTTTTTAAATGAATGGTAGTTAATCCTTTTTCACTCATGAGATTCTCCTAATGAAGTTCTAATTGCATCATAAGATTAAGATTTAATGATATTGTAGTATAAAACCAAAACAAATGCAATTAGAACAGCATCATAGAAAAATATACAAAAACAAGAAGAAAAATTTTCTGTTTTTGGTAATAGATTTTTAAGAAAGAAAGTTATATACTTAACTTATGATTGAGACTTAAACATAAGTATTAAACGTAATTATAAAAAGTAAAAATAGGAGGTCATAGCATGAAATTAACAAGAGATGGAATCAAAGAACGTGAGGTATGGGAAAGAGCAGGTATTGCACTTCCTGGATATGATGTGGAGGCGATATCTGAAAAAGCAAGGCAGAAGCCAGGATGGGTTCATTTTGGAATTGGAAATATTTTTCGCGTTTTTCTTGGTGACATAGCAGATGGTCTTTTGGAAGAAGGTGTATTGGATAGAGGTATTACCTGTGTGGAGACTTTTGATTATGATGTGGTCGATAAAATTTATGAACCATATGATAACCTGGGGTTAAATGTGATCCTGCATGGAGATGGCAGGCGGGAATACAAAGTATTGGGGGCCTTAGCAGAAGCAGTAAAAGCTAAGTCTTGTGATTTGACACAGTGGAACAGGCTAAAAGAAATTTTTTCCAGTCCATCTTTACAATTCGTTTCTTTTACAATTACAGAAAAAGGCTATGCCCTGCATGGAGCAGATGGCACATGGCTTCCCTATGTTCAGACGGATATAGAAAATGGGCCAGATGGGGCAGTGGGGGCTATGGCAGTGGTGACAGCAATGCTTTATGAGAGATACAAGGCAGGGAAATATCCTTTGGCGTTAGTGTCTATGGATAATTGCGCCCAGAATGGTTCCAAGCTTTACCAGTCTGTGCTTACTATGGCAAAGGAATGGAGAAAAGCAGGTTTTGCGGATGAAGGATTTGTGAATTATGTAAGTGATGAGAAGGTGGTTGCTTTCCCATGGACTATGATTGACAAAATTACACCTCGTCCAAGTGAGCAGATTGCTGCAGATTTGGAAAGCATGGGTGTAGAAAATATGCAGCCAGTGGTTACTGGAAAGAAAACGTATATTGCTCCTTTTGTCAATGCAGAAAAACCTCAGTATCTTGTCATAGAAGATAGTTTTCCAAATGGGCGTCCAGCTTTGGAAAAGGGGTTTGGCGTCTATATGACAGATAGAAATACCGTTAATCTGAGTGAACGTATGAAGGTAACCGTGTGTCTGAATCCTGTACATTCTGCCATTGGGCCTCTTGGGGTGGTACTTGGATATGATTTCTTTGCACATATGTTGAATACCAATGAGGATATGATGAAAATGGCCCGTATGGTAGCCTATGACGAGGGCCTTCCAGTGGTGCCGAATCCAGGGATTCTTTCCCCTCAGGCATTTGTGGATGAGCTTTTTCATGACCGTTTTCCAAATGAATATCTGGGAGATACCAATCTTCGCCTGGCTGTCGATGTATCTCAAATGGTTGGAATCCGTTTTGGAGAAACCACAAAAGCTTACGTAGAAAAATATGGAGATGCTTCCAGACTTACAGCGATTCCCCTTGGCATTGCAGGATGGCTCCGGTATTTGCTGGCAGTGGATGATGAAGGAAAGGAGTATGAGCTTGCACCAGATCCAATGAAGGAAGAACTTCAGGAGCAGTTAAAAGATATTGTGGTAGGGCAGCCTGAAACATTGAAAAACCAGTTAAAGCCAATTCTTTCTAATGAACGTCTGTTTTTTATCAATCTCTATGAGGCTGGGCTTGGAGAAAAAATTGAAATGATGTTCCGTGAAATGCTTGGTGGTTTTGGGGCAGTAAAAGCGACCATACATAACTATGTGAATCATTAAAATCTTGTCCTTTTTTATGTCAGAATGGGAAGTGAATTGACAGTAAATGTTATATTTTGTAAAATAAAGGGGGTTAAGGGAGAAATCAATATGGAAAAATGGGAGAGTGTGAAAGCGATTCTTATCATCGCAGTTTTTTATCTGTTTATAGAGTTGGTGTTAGGGGTTACGTGTCCGATTCTATATTTTACCGGTATTTCCTGCGCTGGATGTGGCATGTCACGGGCATGGATGTGTTTGCTGCATTTTGATTTTGCTGGAGCATTCTATTACCATCCTTTGTTTTGGATTCCTGCTGTAGGATGTGTTTTGCTGCTCTTTTGGAACAGGATTTCGAAAAGGGTGAAAACCGTGCTGATTACAACTGCTTGTATTTTATTTGTAGGAGTATATGTTTGGCGTATGCTAGATGTGACTGACACGGTGGTGGTTTTTCAGCCTGAGAATGGGCTTTTGGCCAAATTGTTTTTTCGTTTGATTCAAAAATAAAAAGAGGAGAAGATTTTGAAATGAAATGCGTAAATTGTGGTAATGATATACCAGATAAGGCTAAATTTTGCCCTTATTGTGGTACACAAAATGAACCGAAGCAGAAAGCAGCGGGAAATGAGCAGACTACAGAGCAATATCAGCAACCGTGGGAACAACCTGGTCAGAAAGCAACTGTCAGCTTGGATTACAGCTTAATTTTAAAAATAGGAACCGGGATTTTGGCTCTTATTTATGTGATTTTTGCCATACGGTATTTTGTCGGAGGTGTTCGTTCTTTTCTGTCCATATTTTCCTGGGGATATGCAATGTACATTCCACAGGCAGTTTTAACATTGATAAACAGTGTATGTTTTGGTGGTATGGCAGCAATTCTAGTGCTTATTGGATTTTCAAAACAGCGTGAAAAAGCAAAAGCCTTATTTACGGTTCTGGGAATCTTGGGAGTTGCAGTGATTGGGCTTTCTTTCCTTCGGATGATATGGACTCTGATTATGGGAGGCAGTTTTGTATTTTATGTTAGGACATTGTTGAGTCCATTGTTTGGGACAGTGGCAGCGCTTGGAGCTACCTATGGGATGTTGTATATTGTAAAAGAGGCTCCTACAGCACAGGATTATTACAACATGAATTCCATGTCAGATGTATTCAAAGATTGCGCAGATGCAGTACAGGGAGCCGCAAAGGATGTGGCATCTGATGTTAATTCAAAGACAGAGGAATATCGCAGCAAGAATACTTCTTATAGTTCTTATAATCAGAATAGTGGTTACCAGGGACAGAATTATTCCAATGCAACACCTTTAAAAACAGACAGGGGATTATTGGGATATATTCTTCTGACGTTTATTACCTGCGGAATTTATAGCTACTATTTTATTTATAGTGTTGCCAGGGATGTGAATGTTGCATGTGAGGGAGATGGAAAATCCACAGGAGGATTATTGAAATTTATGATTCTTTCTATTATTACTTGTGGAATTTACGGTTGGATATGGCAGTATTCTCTTGGAAACCGTCTGGCTACAAATGCGCCCCGTTATGGTATGAATTTCCAGGAAAATGGAACTACCGTGTTGTTATGGGATTTGTTTGGTCTGTTTCTTTGCGGTATAGGACCATTCATAGCCATGAATATTATTATTAAAAACACAAATAGCATTTGTATGGCTTATAATCGAAGTAAAGGATTTATGTAAAATACAGGATTGTTACTTTGGAAAAGAGGAAAGGAATATGGACGAAAGGGATGAAGCCTTAAAAAGGGATAGAGAACGGCAACGCAAGAGAGAAGAACTTCGGCAGAAAAGAGAAGAACAGGTGACAAAGCAGAAGAAGATGGCTATAGGCATAGGACTTCTTGCAGGAATACTTCTGATTGTTAGTATTTTTGCTGGTGTACAGATATCTAAGAATATTAAGGCGAAGAAAGCCAAGGAAAAAGCAAGGCAGGAAAAACTTGTCAAGGAAAAAGAACAGGAAAATCATACCATAGAATTTCTTGCAGTAGGCGATAATATTGCACATAAGACCATTCGGGAATCAGGAATGCAGGAGGATGGGGTATGGAATTATGATCATGTATATCAATATGTGAAAAAAGATGTAGAGGAAGCCGACTTATCTTTGGTAACACAGGAAACGGTATTTGTAGAAGACCGCAACAATGTTTCAGGGTATCCCACATTTGGAACGCCACCGGAATTTGGTGATGCACTGGTAAATACTGGTTTTGATGTCGTGGCTCATGCAACCAACCATATTTTAGACAAGGGAACAAAATCCATTGAATATACCTTAGACTGGTGGAAAACCAACCATCCGGATACGAAAATTTTGGGGATTCATGACAGTCAGGAGGCAGCAGATGAGATTACAGTGGTAAAATGCAAAAAATTAAAAATTGCCATGCTGGATTATACTTATAGCTTGAACGGATTGAAGCTTCCCTCTGATAAAGAATATCTTACCGATGTATTTGATGCAGAAAAAGCAAGAAGCGATATCAAACAGGCGAAAAAAATGGCCGATGTGGTCCTAGTAGTGATGCATGTAGGTGTGGAATATCAACAGGATGTGGATGATGAAACAAGACAGTGGGTGGACCTTTTCCTGGAAGAAGGTGTGGATATTGTTATTGGTTCCCATCCCCATGTAGTCCGTACCATGGAAACTCTCACAGGCGAGGATGGACATAAGATGCTGGTATACTATTCCCTTGGAAACTTTACTTCTACACAGAATAGTTTACCAAGTCTTTTAGGAGCTATGGCCAAGATTACCATTCGGAAAAATATTGATACAGGAAAAATTGAAATACCGGAGCATGAATTTATTCCATTGCTCATGTATTATGATAGGGAAAATTCAGCGGCAGGTATTTATAAGCTAAAAGATTATCCGGAAGAACTGATTGAGAAGCATTCTGTTTATAAAGCAAATCCTACAAAGTTTTCTAAAGAATACTATGAAACCTTGTTTGAGGAGATAAAAAGTAAAGGGAATGACGGAGAAATTTAAGAAATTGTGTAAAATATATAAATATAACAATAAAAAGTAAAAATTAATAGACAAAAAATCCATATCTTACTTGAAGATGTGGATTTTTTTTGTTATAATAAATGACAGATTTATTTGCGAACAAGGAGGATACGTGAAAATGGCGAAGAAAAGAAATATTATTGTGGGGCAGTCTGGAGGACCAACGGCTGTTATTAACTCAAGTCTTGCCGGTGTATATAAAAATGCAATTGAACGTGGTTTTGATAAGGTATATGGGATGCTTCATGGTGTACAGGGCTTATTAGATGAGCAATATGTGGATTTATCCACTCAGATTCATTCAGAACTGGATATTGAACTTTTGAAAAGAACACCATCTGCTTTTTTGGGATCCTGTCGTTTCAAACTGCCGGAGATTCATGAAGACAAAAAGATTTATGAGAAAATTTTCCAGATTTTAAATAAACTGGAAATTGAGGCTTTTATTTATATTGGTGGAAATGATTCCATGGATACCATTAAAAAATTATCAGATTATGCGATTATTACTGGACAGAGCCAAAAATTCTTAGGTGTTCCGAAAACTATTGATAATGACTTGGCACTTACAGACCACACTCCTGGCTTTGGTAGCGCTGCAAAATATATCGGTGCTTCCACCAAAGAAGTCATTCGTGATGCACAAGGTCTGACTTACAAAAAAAGTATGATTACTGTTATGGAAATTATGGGAAGAAATGCAGGATGGCTTACAGGTGCTACTGCTCTGGCAAAGACAGAAGACTGTGATGGCCCGGATTTGATTTATTTGCCAGAAGTTCCTTTTGATGTTGATAAATTCCTCCAGAAGGTGAAAGATTTACTGAAGAAAAAATCTTCTATTGTTGTTGTTGTTTCAGAAGGTATTAAATTGGCAGATGGACGTTATGTATGTGAACTTGGAAGTGTAGGTGATTATGTGGATGCATTTGGACATAAGCAGCTTCAGG
Source organism: uncultured Bacillota bacterium (assembly GCA_905200905.1). GTDB lineage: Bacteria > Bacillota > Clostridia > Lachnospirales > Lachnospiraceae > Blautia. The sequence goes on along the minus strand of CAJKMA010000017.1, from coordinate 2,042 downwards.
GAACAGCTACTTACCTTGCTAACTTCCTTGCAGCAGAGTGCAACTGCAAAACAAGAGCTGTAGAACTTTCTACTTTACAGAGAAGCGCATCTCATATGGCATCACGTGTGGATATTGATGAAGCCTTTATGGTAGGTGGTGCTGCGGTAAAAGCAGCCGATGAGGGAGATACGGGTAAAATGGTTGTGATTGACCGTGTATCAGATGATCCTTATATGAGTGCAACGGGAATTTATGATGTACATCGAATTGCCAACGAAGAAAAATTAGTTCCAAGAGAATGGATGAACCGAGAGGCAAACTATGTAACAAAAGATTTTATTGATTATATTAAACCTCTGATTCAGGGAGACTATCAGCCAATTATGGTAAATGGTTTACCAAGGCACTTAGTATTAAAAACAAAAAAACAAGGAAGAAGAGGAGAGTAGGTCTGGAACCAACCAGATTATAAAAGAAAAAGGAGAAGGTTTTTATAGAGAAAAGCAGCCTGGAAAATGGGGTCCGGGTTGCTTTTGATATTTAAAATAAAAAAAATACCTCATTTTGGCAAGAAATTAGAAAATCTTGCTTGACTATCCACCTTCTTATGTTAAAATGAATGTGTGCGGGCAATTTGCCTGCACCGAGAAACATAAACAAAGGTTTATTTTTCTAGTAAGTACATTTAGGAGGAATGTTCAAAATGGCAAAATGGGTTTATATGTTTACCGAAGGTAACGCAACCATGAGAAACCTGCTTGGTGGTAAAGGTGCTAACCTTGCAGAAATGACAAGCCTGGGACTCCCGGTACCTCAGGGATTCACTGTTACAACAGAGGCATGTACACAGTATTATGAGGATGGCAGAAAGATCAATGACGAAATTATGGGTCAGATCATGGAAGCTATCGTAAAATTAGAAGAAATCACAGGAAAAAAATTCGGAGATAAAGAAAATCCTCTTCTTGTTTCCGTTCGTTCCGGAGCAAGAGCTTCTATGCCAGGTATGATGGATACTATCCTGAACCTTGGTTTAAATGAAGACGTTGTTAACGTACTTGCTGAAAAATCCGGCAATGCTCGTTGGGCATGGGACTGCTACAGAAGATTCATCCAGATGTACTCTGATGTAGTTATGGAAGTCGGAAAGAAATATTTCGAAGAACTTATCGATGAGATGAAAGCTAAAAGAGGTGTTAAGCAGGATGTTGAACTTACTGCAGAAGACCTTCATGAATTAGCTGAACAGTTCAAAGCTGAATATAAAGCAAAAATCGGTGCTGATTTCCCAACTGATCCTAAGGAACAGTTAATGGGTGCTATTAAAGCCGTATTCCGTTCATGGGACAACCCACGTGCAAATGTATATCGTCGTGACAACGATATCCCATATTCCTGGGGTACTGCAGTTAACGTACAGATGATGGCATTTGGTAACATGGGTGATGACTGTGGTACAGGTGTTGCCTTCACACGTGACCCTGCTACAGGAGCTAACGGTCTGTTTGGTGAATTCCTTACAAATGCTCAGGGTGAAGACGTTGTTGCCGGTGTTCGTACACCTATGCACATCTCCGAAATGGAACAGAAATTCCCGGAAGCATTCGTACAGTTCAAACAGGTTTGCGAAACACTTGAAAAACACTACAGAGATATGCAGGATATGGAGTTTACTGTAGAGCATGGTAAACTGTATATGCTTCAGACACGTAATGGTAAGAGAACAGCTCAGGCTGCTTTAAAGATCGCTTGTGACCTTGTTGATGAGGGAATGAGAACAGAAGAAGAAGCTGTAGCTATGATCGACCCACGTAACCTTGATACTCTTCTTCACCCACAGTTTGATGCTGCTGCTCTGAAAGCTGCTACACCAATGGGTAAAGGCCTTGGCGCTTCTCCTGGAGCTGCTTGCGGTAAGATCGTATTCACAGCTGATGACGCTGTTGAATGGGCTGAAAGAGGAGAGAAAGTCGTACTTGTACGTCTTGAGACATCTCCGGAAGACATCACAGGTATGAAATCTGCTCAGGGTATCCTGACAGTTCGTGGTGGTATGACAT
>CAJKMA010000016.1 GCA_905200905.1 uncultured Bacillota bacterium | reverse complement strand
GTAATTCTGCCGGAATATCACCGAATTCTCCTAAAAAATCAAGAAGCGTTTCCCGTCGGGCTTCAAGTCTTCCTTCCTGCTTTTCCTCTCTCAGCAATTCTTCAAAAATCATATAACGCTCTCCCATTTCCCGACTTTTCTTAATATCACGAATCGTATTCTGGAATCTGTTCACCAATTCATCTCCAAAATTCTCTCCGCTTTCTTCAAGATTTGCCGTCACAAACTTCAAAAATCTGACAAGTTCAGGCGGGACTGATGATTCATTTTTTCCTTTGGTGCTGAGAAAAATTGTACAACAGCCATCTTTCAGTTCCGCTTCTTTGTTTTCTTCACATTCATTTCTGAATGTATAACGGTATAATCCATATCCAAATGGATCAAAATCGCACAAGAAAATCACATAAGTATCAGGTAATGTCTCGTAATCTTCTCCACTTTTTATAGATTCCATCACCATCTGGCTATGATAATACCTGCTTCGCTTTCCCAGTGCCTTCCTCTTTTTCACCTGCATTTCTACATTGTAATGTGTTTGCTTTTCATCTTCCGCATAAATATCCAAACGGACTCCTTTATACTCCGGATGATAAACCATACTTCTTTCCTTGCTTACTATCACATGGTTAATTTGAAATCCAAGCACCATTTCAAGGAAGCCTTTGCAGTTTTCCTCTACCTGCATAACTGCGCCAAAAAGAAAATCATCTTTAATCGTCAGATCCTGTAACGTTTTTCGTTTCTTCATTTTTCCTCCACTTCTACAGAGGAATTCTATATAAGAATTATAGCATGTCTTCACTGAAAAAACTATATATTTTATCTCTCCAATATCTAATCAAAAAAGGCTTATATACCTGCATGATACGGTATACAAGCCTTTTTGCTTTCTCATACGAAAACCATAAAATATTCTATTTCCCCAGTGCCTCAAACATCCACTTCTTATATGCCTCCACCCCAGGTTGGTCAAATGGATTCACACCAAGAACTCTGGCTGATACATAGCAAGCAAACATGAAAAAGTAAAACAACTGTCCAAAATGATAAACATCCAATTTTTCAACCTCTAAAATCAGACATGGATTTTTCTCCTTGTGTGCCTTAACAGTGGCATGGAAGGATGCCTTATTCATCTCCCAAAAATCTTTCCCATTGAGATAATCAAAGAAATCTTCTACCTGGTCTTTTTCTGCAAATAAGGATGCATTCTGCTCCTGTACATCCAGAAACGTTTCAAACATCAAAGGTGCCCCATCCTGAATATATTGTCCCACTGCATGAAGTTCTTCACAAAATTCTGCTGCAACTGGAAAAATACCTTTGTTCTCTTTTCCTTCGGATTCTCCGAAAAGCTGCACCCACCATTTGTAAAACCATCGGAACTGAGGTTCAAATCCAGCCAGCATTTCTAATTGATATCCCTTTTTATAATACATGTTTCTAAGACATGCATATTGATAGGCAATATTCTCATTACTTTCATCCCCAAGAAGCTGTTTCTCCATATCTGCAGCGCCTTTTACAAGACTTTGAATATCAATTCCTGCTACAGCCATTGGAAGCAATCCAACACTTGTAACTGCTGAGAATCTTCCTCCTACATTTTCTGGAAATTCTAAAAATGTATATCCGTGTCGTTCACATATCTGTTCCAAGGAACTTCCTTTGCTGCCTGTGGCAATGATTCTCTTTCCAGCTTCTTCTCCATATTTCTCATACAGAAATTTTCTCAGGATACGGAAGGAAGCTCCTGGCTCCAGGGTTTCAAAATTTTTAGCAATGCAATTTACATAAACAGATTTCCCCTCCAATTTTTGAAGCATCTGATTCAATGCATATGGTGATAAGGTATTCCCTGCATACAAGATTTCTACTTTTTTATCTTTCTGCAAAGCCTTGATAACAGAACGTGCTGCATTATTAGATCCACCTACACCAACCAGCACAAACACATCTGCTTCTTTTCGGATTTTAGAAGCCATCTCCTCCAGAGCAGATACCTGTTTTTCATTTGCCCACTCTTTTGTATGAAACCACCCCAGGGAATCGTGATATTGTGATTCCCCTTTGAGAATATTCCCTAAAATTTCCTGATTTTCCTCCATATATATTTCCAGTTCTTTTCCGATTTCCTGGTTTTTATCTTCGACTCTTAATTTCAGCACGCCACTCACCTCATATTGTATTTCTTTATTCCTTATTCTTCTATTGCTTCCAGAAGCTGTTTTAACGTATCTTCTGTCACCATGTAATTCTCATCTGCTGAACGAAGTTCTAGTACTACAAAGTTAATTGCAAACCCATCTTCTGTATAATACCACCCACAATATTCATTCAAATACTCTTCTCCTTTTTTACATCTAAGAGAAGCATATTGTGCCTTTTTATCTCCCACAGTAAGATCCACGGGTTCCTGATAAACAACATCAGAAAATCCATCCGTTGTTTCATAAATTGCTTTATCTCCTGTTATAGGAGCCATAATATCTTCTGCTGTATATTCATCCACTTCTTCCATAGCATAGATAATCGTTACCGCCGATTCATTTTCAGCCTCTGGCATATATTCAAACATCAGATCGTCATTGCTGCTGAAATCCCTAATATAAAATGGTTCTACCGGCTTTACTACAACTTCCTTTTTTCCTTCATAATCTGTAAGAATATAATTTCCATCCTCATCTGTACGAAGATCTGGATTTTCTGCTTCTTCATCCAATTCCTCTTCCTCCGGAACTTCTTCTTCTAAATCCAAATCATCTGCCCACGCATCCTCTGCATCAGGATCCACCTCTACTGCATTCAATGCCTCTTTTGGAATTTTGATTTTATCAATTTTATCGTATCCTTTATATTCCATTTTTAAATTCAGATTTTTCAAATAGGTTACTGCACCATCTTCCGGCTGCGGTGAATCTTTCACCTGAATCTGCATGGCTGCCGGCAGTTTGCTGTCTTTGTATATCCAGATAGAAACCTTCGCCTTTACATTAGACCAATCAAGATTCTGTGCTTCTTCCCCTGCTGCATCTAAAACTCCACTCTCTGCAAGCTCTTCCCCTTCCATGGTTCCTGTCATTTTATATGCTTTTTTTCCGTTTACCTCTACCAAATCTTTTTCCAGCTCTAAGCCTTCTGCTGAAATGGAATCCAGATTTGCCAAGATTTCTGCTACATCTTCATCCTGCTCTTCCTCATATTTCTGCCAGCTTCCATCTGTCATAGAGTATACCGTAAATTTATCCCCATCCTTATTTTCCTGACCATACATTTCCATGTCCACATTCAGGCCCATAAAATCCATTCCCATGCTTCCTTTTAAATGATACATGGCTGGATCCTGGGTCATCTGGATATCCATCTGAAGATTCATATCCAGTTCCATGCTCACCCCACTTTGAGTCATTCCCATAGTCATGTCCATATCCATGGAGCCCTCAAAGGATTTCGCCTCTGCTTGTTTTTTCAGGGCTGCTTTCAGAATACTGTCCGGTGTCTCTTTTTTACATCCCACGCTCATAACAACCGCAACTGTCATTCCTCCTAAAATCATCATTCGTGTCCATTTGTGTTTCATACGCACTTCTCCTTTTTCATATGATTTTATTTTATCCAAAACAAGCCGGCATATTATGTATTTCACATCTTATGCCAGCCTGCTTTTTTCTATCTATTCAATTTTTCATCCCATGCATGGGTGGCAATGTCCATATGCATCCATGCAGTCCTCTTCTGGATTCTTCATGCAAAGATGAACAGCAGCTTTCTTAAAGGTCATTGGTAATGCCAAAATGTTTGGATTTTCTCCTACAAATTTCTTCTTAGCATCTTCCAGTGCTTCTTCAAAAGTCGCTCTTGTTTTCAATCCCATACCTCTTGCATATCCTGGCTCCTGAGCACCTACAATATAGATTGCACTAGTATTCATTTCTGCAATGTGACCACAAGAAATCATACTGAATCCATGGAACGGATGGAATGCATTTGTAAAACGATATTTTCTCACATATTCTTCGTTTGTTGCAAAATATTCACCATAACGATGCATATCAGGTAATGTATTCATGTAATCATGCTGGAACATATCGTACATTTCTCTTAAATATGGCCATAATTCATCATGGAAAAATCCATTGCATAAAGAAGAGCAGATAATAACACAGTTATCACTCATAACACGTTTATATCTCAATACCTGTGCACTCAATGCCTGCATCATCATGATTGGATTCGTTCCCATTCCATCACCATAGTGGAACTTCTGAGGCATACCAAACACCAGAACATCATATTTCTTTTCAGCCCAATGTACGTAAGTTCTCTTGTCTGCCAGTTTCCAGCTTTCTGGCATCATTTCTTTTGCATAACCAGAATAAATAGCAATCTGTCTGGAATTTGTATCCAAGACAGCATCGCAGCAGAAGAACGGATGTCCCATTTTTTCTTCCATATGCATAGAAATTTCATCAAATTTATTTCTCATTAAACTTGCACCATTTACTGGTGTGAAGTCTTTTCTATGCATAACAGCAGGAACATGATGACTTGCAATACTCTTCCAGTTTGTAATACCAGTTGCACTGTGTTTGTATCCACCTGAATATCCCCCGTATGGATTTCCCTGAACATGACCTACCAAAATCGGAATATCACATTCAAATACATATTTATTCATGTATACCGGATCGCCTCTTCTGGTTCTTCCCAGGTCTACCATATGTTCCTGATCTTCACTGTCATGGCTGATAATCTGTCCTGTTGGCCAGAATTCATTGAATAATTCTTCTCCAAAAATTGCTTTTGCATCAGACTCTTTACTTCTTGGATGAAGACCATTAGAAATAATAAATAAAATATCTTTTTTCTCAACTCCTGCAGCATACAGCTCTTCCAGCATATATTTAATACTCAATTTTCTATGGCTGGTAGGCTGCTCGCCACCTTTTACTCTATCTGGAACAATAAAAGTAACTGTACTTCCTTTGTGTGCCAATTCTGTTAAAGTGGGCATACCGATTGGATGTGCCAAGCTTTCCAGATAAGCATCTTTTAATTTATCTTCCGGAATATAATCTGGATCTTTTACTGTTTCACCTGGTATAAAAATATCTGTGTTATCCGGTAATTCTGCCGCCATAGTACCATGTCCGTACTCAAATTCTAACTTCATAAAATTTTCCTCCTGTTTGCTGTTTCTTGGTTCTTATTTGTTCATGTATAAAGAGATGATTTCCAGATATTCTTCTGGATAATATCCAATTTCACCCTGGAATCTGGTAAGAGCAATTAATCCTCCGTCAATCTCTGGAATGGATGCCAGCATAGCTGCATTATCTTTCTTAAGACCACCGCCATATACAATGTCCATGCCATCTGTTTTTTCTTTCACAAATCTGGCAATTTTTGTAATGTATTCTTTATCTGCCGGAGTTTTTCCAGGTCCAATAGACCATACCGGTTCGTAGGCAATGGTCACCATAGATTTATCCACATCTTGCAGACCTATTTCTAACTGTTCGCCCAGAACTTCCTGCCACTGTTCCAGTTCTTCACTCTTCTCACCTATACAGTATAACACTTTCATACCTTGAGATACAGCACATTTTACTTCTTGATTCAAAATCCGGTTCACTGCTTTTGTGTCTTTGCATCCTGCCTCTGCCAAAATACCGGTTAAATTATTTCTTTCTTCACAGTGTCCAATAATTACCGCTTCACATCCTGCTGCTTTCATAGCAGCTGCTGGTCTTCCCGTTGTAAATGCCCCAAAATTTCCTCCTGGCTGCACATCATTTCGAAATACACCCTGGCATCCAATCTGCACCGGGCTGTCATCTGTTTTTGCACCTGATGCAGAGAACAGATGAATCTCAGGAAAAAACATGGCAAACTCCACATCTTCTTGATTATATTTTTTCAATTCTTCCTGTGTTTCTTTTACAATATAGCTTCCCCATTCTCTTACATCGGCAATTCTATTTACACCGCCAAGTTCAGCCGGTACATCAAATCTTTTTAAATTCAGATAGATATGTTTCATTTCTTTTTCCCTTTCTATCATTTATTTATTTTTTTCCATAAACCCCATTAAAGGAGATCATATCTGGAAGCTCCTCACCTATGAGAGGTCTACACCAATCCAGAAATGCCTGTGTAACACCATTTCCTTCTTCATTGATATATTCGTCTGGCATGGTTCTCTCATACATCATAACTTCATCAATATCCACTAAGAAATCTTCTATTCCATATGGATTTTCAGAAACGCGACGGAACGCCACCATTTTACCAGACTCTCCATTTAATGCAGCACGGCAGGCTTTTTCTCCCGCAAGCTGTGCTTCCCTGCAATCCACCGGACTTTGCAATCCTATGGATGCTCTTCCCAGAAGTCCAGGTTTTTCTCCTCTTGCTTTATATCCCAGTTTCTGGATAACCAGATTTGCCAAATGTGAGCTCACATCTCCGAAGTAAGTAGCTCTTTCTGTTTTAAATACCGGTTTTACAATTGGTTTTCCATCCTTATCTGTTAATCCTTCGCTGGCAACAACCACAATACCGCTTTTTTCTTTCAATTTTTCTTCTACATCGCGAATAAATTTTTCTTCATCAAATGCTCTTTCCGGTAAATAGATTAAATCTGGGCCATAGCCTTTTTCCCCTGCCAATGCACTTGCTGCTGTAATCCAGCCTGCATTTCGACCAGATGCTTCCATCACTACCACATGAATCGGAAGAGAACGTACATCTGCACAAAGCTCCTCTGCACAAGCTGCAATATATCTGGCTGCACTTCCAAATCCAGGGCTATGATCGGTCACCGCAATATCATTATCTGTAGTTTTTGGAATACCCATGACCCGAATATCCAGATTTCTTGCCTGACAGGTCTTGTGTAGCTTACCGCAGGTATCCATGGTTCCATTTCCACCATTAAATAATACATATTTAATCTCTCTTTTTACCAGAATATCTACCATTTTTTCATAATCATCCTGCCAGATAGGGTCTCTGGAGGTTCCAATTGCAGTTCCTGGTGTCTGAAGCAAAAGTTTAAGCTTTTCTTCAGGAACATGTTCCAATTCAAGAAACTTCTCTTCCAGAACACCACCTGTTCCGTTTTCAGCCCCATAAATATGTTCTAGTTTTCCATAGCGTTTTGCTTCTGTAATAGCTCCATATAAAGAGGCGTTCAAAACTGCTGTAGGTCCTCCCCCGTGAACAATCAATAAATTTTCTGCCATGTTATTCTTCCTTTCCTTTTTCAAATTGCTTCTGTTAGAGTTTCCTATCAGAAGTTCTTTGTCATAGGGAAAACCATGGTTTTCCCTATGACAAAGAACACCCTGCAGCACCTATGCTGCAGGGTTCTCTAAACTTTTTATCGTTTTCTGCAGTCGCACGTGGCAAACGATTTTCTTATTTTCCTGCTTCTTCCATAATATCGAACAGTACGTAATCTTCTACCGGAACTTCTGCTTCCACTTTTCCTGCATCCAGGAAGTTTTTCTGCTGAATTTCATAGTAGCCTTTGATGCTGCCGTCTTCTACTTGTTTTAATAATTCTTCAGATGTCAGCCAAGCACCATCTGTTGTCTGTCCTAATGCAGTTTCCACATCAGTCTTTGTTTCATCTGCTACATATCCTGCAACTTCTTCATAATTTTCTTCTACAGCACCAAAATCCATTGCTTTGTACAGTGCTTTTGTAAATCTTACAAGAAGATCTTTGTTCTTTTCAGCATATTCAGGCATACATACCCAGCTTGCAGGGTCTGCTGCAATATCAGAGAAATCTGTATTTGTCACAAAAATTTCTACATCATCACCCAGTTCATCTGTGATAACCTTTGTATTCGGTGACCATGGAGCACAAGCATCAATAGAACCTGAAATCATAGCACTTGGCATATTTGTAACTTCCATATTATATGGTTCAATGTCATTCATAGTAAGACCTACAGATTCCAGAGCACGCTGAAGAATTGTTTCTGAGGACGTACCAGATGCATAAGCAACTTTTTTGCCTTTTAAATCTTCCAGAGAATTTACACCTTTAGATTTCAGACCCATAACACAGTCCGCATCTCCCAACTGCTGGAAGCAAAATACATCTACATTTCCTTTGATTGCCAAGGAATGAGCACCAGGTCCGATATAAGCAACATCCATGGAACCACCTTCCATAGCTGCGATTTCTGTAGGACCATCGTCAAACTTTGTTAATTCTACTTCGATTCCTTCTTCTTCAAAGTATCCTTTTTCCTGAGCTGTTTTAACCACCCACAGAGAAGCATAGTTTGGCATATAAGCAACTCTTACTTTGTCTAACTCTTTCTTTTCATCTTCTTTTTTCTCTTCTGTTCCGGCTTCAGCAGATGCCTCTTTCTTATCTTCCGGCGCTTCTTTCTTGTCTCCGCCGCAGCCTGCTAACATTGTCATTGCGGTTGCTGCTGCCAGCACCATTGCTAATAATTTCTTCTTCATGAAAAAATCCTCCTTGAAATAATATAGTTTTATTTTCTCACAGGTTGCCCCTTGTAAGTTCTATTTTCTAACTTCCAGATATTCCTGATATACCTGACCCCAAATATAGTTTTTCAGCTCAACAAAACGATCACTCATTTTTGTTTCCTGATCTCTTGGGTATGGAATATCAATATCTACCACTTCTTTGATGCGTCCCGGACGAGCGCTCATAATCACAACTCTGGTAGCCAGCACAATTGCTTCTTCAATATCATGGGTTACAAAGAAGCAGGTTTTATGTTCTTCTTCCCACGCTTTCAAAAGTTCTGTCTGAAGCTGTGTTCTTGTCTGTGCGTCCAATGCTCCAAAAGGTTCATCCATAAGCAGTACTTCCGGATTCATGGCATACGCTCTTGCAATGGCAACCCTCTGCTTCATACCACCAGATAATTCTTTTGGATAAGAATCAGCAAATTTTTCAAGCTCTACCATTTTCAGGTATTTTGTAGAAATTGCTTCACATTCTTCTTTAGACATTCCTTTTAATTTCAAACCGAATTCTACATTTTTCCGAACTGTCAGCCATGGAAACAACGCATACTGCTGGAATACTACACCTCTGTCTGTTCCTGTTCCTTTAATCGGATTTCCATCTACTAAAATCTGCCCTGCAGTAGGCTCCAAAAGTCCTGCAATAATATTTAACAATGTGGACTTTCCACAACCGGATGGTCCGATTACACAGATGAATTCATTTTCTTTAATATCAAAATCTACGCCATTCAGGGCTATCACTTCGCCTTTGCGAGTATTGTATTTCTTCTCAATGCCCTGGATACTTACTTTTATATTTCCCTCTTTTCCTGCCATCCTGTTAACTTCCTTTCAAAGAATTTAAGAACTTTTTCTGCAATCATTCCGATTACACCGATAATAATGATGTAAAGTAACATTGGTGTTGTCTCATAGGAGTTTGCCAGAGATTTAATTCTCATACCAAGACCTGCAATAGCTCCTGTAGATTCTGCCGCAATCAAAGTTGTCAGCGCTGTTGAAATACCAAGCCTTACTGCTGTGATAATAAATGGTGTTGTTGCAGGGAAAATAACTTTCACAAATAACTGAGCATCATTTGCACCTAACACTCTTGCTGCTTTGATCAATGTTTCATCTACATTGATAACACCCTGGAAAATCGTAACTGTCATAATCAAAAATGTTGCTAAGCAAATAACAATAATCTGTGGTGTACGTCCTACACCTACCCCAATTACTACCAATGGTACATATGCCAGTGGTGGGATATTTCTAATGAACTGAATCCATGGCTCTAATATGTATCTTACTGGTCTGTACCAAGCCATTAAGAATGCTACCGGAACTGAAATTACAAACCCAAGGGCAAATCCCCAGAATACAGAAATCAAACTGCTTCCAATATCTTGCAGCAGGATTCCTCTTTCTCCCTGCATCAGACCGATAGATTTCAAAACCTCAATTGCATTAGGAAAACATCTGGCTGTCTGTGGTGTAACAGACAACAGCGTCCACACAAGAATTGCAACGATAAATGAAATTAACAGCCATATTCCTTTTGGTATTTTGCTAATAAAATCAGCACCGCTCTTGTTTTTCTTCCCCATTTTTAACCTCCGCTTTCTCCTGTTTCGGTATTTCGCACCAAAACATAACTCTTATTTGTTTTTCTATAGACATTATCCCCTATACAGGGTTTATTTTCAACTATATTTTAAGCAAACGTTTGACTTGTTTGTGTACTTTTCTTTCTATTCAATGTCTTAAAAATTCAGTTTCAGTAAAAAGAAACAAAAAAATGAGCAGCACGTCTTTAAAATCGCACTGCTCAAACCGTTTTTATGTGCATTTTGCACAGTTTATGAATTTATTTACATTTTTTTATAACGCTCTGCCATTTCTTCCAGAGAAACCTGCTCAACCAGAGGAGCTTTTCCGAAAGAGCCAAACTCAACAATTAAGGTTCCAATAGCTTCTTTTACGCCTTTTTCAATAACAGATACCAAATCTGCAGTATCTTGATCCGGAATATTGCCATACATAACTGTATCCATAATTGGAGGCAGGAAAGCTCTTGGATCAAACTGCTCTTTCTTTTCTTCCAAAAACTGGTACACCTTTCCGATGGATACACTGTCTCTCTTAGCTGGATTTTGATGGAAGAATTCCTTCATATTTCTAGTAACTGCCAGACGAATATCTGTATCTACATTAATCTTTCCAATTCCACATGGAATCGCTGCTTTCAGCTCTTCAATAGAAATTCCATATGCATTTTGAATATTTCCACCCAACGCATTAATTTCGTCTACAATATATCTCGGCACTGTAGAAGAACCGTGAGACACCAGAACACCAAAAAGGTTTTCATGCATCATGCATTCTTTAATGGCAATCGCAATTTCTTTTCTCAGTTTTACATCTTTTCCCTTGGAAGCACCATGCATGGTTCCGTAAGAAATAGCCAGGGCATCGCAACCTGTTTTCTTAAAGAATTCTACTGCTTTTAAAGGATTGGTATAAGTAGAAGTTGCAGAAAATACGTGGTCTTCCACACCTGCCAAAACGCCAAGCTCGCCTTCTACAGAAACGCCTCTTTCATGGGCATATTTTACCACTTCTCTGGTCAATTCTACATTTTCATCAAATGGAAGAGAGGAACCGTCAATCATAACGGAGGTATATCCACCTTCAATAGCTGCTACACAAGAATCAAAGTTTTTACCATGGTCTAAGTGAAGAACAACTGGAATAGGGGATTCTTCCGCATATTTTTTTACAGCAGCTGCAATATTTTTTGCTCCAATCTTTTTATCCTCTAAAGTTGCATTCTGGAAATCAGTACGTCCTCCCATGAATCCGTTTGCTAAATCTGCCCCCTGCAAAATAGCTGCAGAACGGAACATTTCATGAACTTCAATGGCTGCTTTTGCCTGAGCAACTGCATTTACGTTAAATGCACCCTGAGCAAAATGATACTTGTCAACAGTTTCCAACAATGGTCTTAATGGTATTAACGGCATAATCTTTCCTCCTAATTATTTATCAATTTTAATTCCTTTTACAAAGGTTGTTTCTATATTATAGTCATCATCTAAAATCAGAATATCTGCATCTTTTCCTACTTCCAGACTTCCAATCTGTTTCTCTGCCCCAATCAAGGTAGCCGGATTCATAGTCAAAAGCGGCAACACATCCTCCATAGATTCCCCTGTAAATTCTATGAGACGTTTCAAGGCTGTTCCTGTTGTCAACGTACTTCCTGCTCGTACTCCATTCGGCAGCTTTGCATCTCCATCTTCTACGATTACATCATTTACTCCCAGTTTATATTCGCCATCCGGTAAACCGGAAGCCATAATAGAATCAGTAACTGCCACTACACGGTCATAACCTTTTGCTTTTAACAGCATCCGCACACTTCCCGGATGCAGGTGACGCCCATCGCAGATAGCTTCACAATATACATCTGATTCCAATACAGCTCCCATAATAGCTGGAAAATGCTGATGAAACAGTTTCATGGCATTACAAGTATGTGTACATGCCATAGCTCCATTTTTAATGCATTCCATAGAAGTCTCATAATCAGCTCCGGAATGCCCAATGGCTACTGTTATCCCCATCTTACGAATCTCAGGAATCGCCTGTGGAATTCCTTTTACTTCCGGAGAGACTGTTATATAACGAATATTTCCCTGAGCTTTTTCCTGATAGCCCTTCAGTAATTCCAAATCAGCATCCTTCAAAAGAGATTCCGGCATAGCACCTTTAAATTCAACAGATAAGAAAGGGCCTTCTAAATGAATTCCTAATAAATCCGCACAATTCTTATGATCTTTTTTATGTTTTAGAACTTCGTCAATTACTTTTTCTGTCTGCTCCTTGGTATCGGTAAGAATAGAACAAAGCCATGTTGTAGTTCCCTGCTGTGCAAAGAAATTCCCTATTTTCTGAAAATCTTCTTTGGATGCAGCATTCACATCAAATCCACAGCCGCCATGTGTATGAATATCAATAAATCCCGGCACCACTGCTTTTCCCTTGGCATCATAGATTTCGCCCTCTGTAATTTCTTTAGAAGGACTGCAGATTTCTGTAATCACACCATCTTCTATACACAAATTTTTACGTTCCAGACGCCGTTTTTCGTAATGATAAACGTATCCACCTGTAATCCAGGTCTTCATTTTTATCCCTCCAGTGCAGCAACAAATTCTGTAATTTTCAGATTAATATCAGGATGATTGGTCAATAAGGATACTGGAAAATCCGTAGTTGCTTCTCCATATGCAGCCCGACGTACTACTGCTCTGTGCCAGTTTCTAAAGCATCCCAGACGGATTTTTCTTGCGTGTGCAATCTCATAAATACCAATAGTTACACAATAATGTGGCATATCTTCCAACGCACCGCCAAAATCACCAATGGCATTTGCTGTTCTTGTCTCTTTTGTAATCTCTAAAACTCTCGTCTTCTGAGCTAAAAATTCTTCTGGACTCATAGATGGGTCTGCTTCATTAAATGCCACATGACCATTGATTCCAATACCGCCAAAGCAGATGTCAACGCCTCCCAGCTTCTCAATAAGTTCTGGAATATAGTCCAGGTTCTCTGGATCTGGAAATATTCTCTGCTCTTTTGGCATTAATAATTCTTCGTCAATTTTTCCATATACTTCTCGGTTCATAAATCCGCGAAAGCTCAGTGGATGATTTTCCGGCACCCATTTTTTTTCATCATCCAGATACTCATCCATATTAATAAACCATACATTTTTCAGGCTGATGCGCTCTTTATTTACCATTTCCACCAAAAATGGATACTGCCCTACCGGACCTACCGGACAAATGAAAACCGTTTTCTCACCTTTTTCATTATGTGATTTGATTTCCTCTGCCATCTCCTCTGCCATAGAGCGAAATACAGCAGCATTATCCTCCATAACCACTACTGGCAGCTTTGGATTGTTACTCACAAGTTCATTTCTGGTATAGCTGTAGTATGCATGTCTCATAATCAATTCTTCCTTTCCATTAGATTACTTATTTCTCATAAATCAGATTCTATATGTTCAATTATACGATAAGCCCCCTACATTTTCAACAAACCTTTGTTGTTTTCACCCTATTTTCGCGCCTTATTTAGGCAAACGTTGTCTTATATTTTGTTGTCATTATCCGTCATTTCGGTTATAATACACTTATCTATTAACATTTGTATTGTGAGGTTTGAATATGACATTAAAAGAAATTGCCCAAAAAGCCAATGTATCAATCTCCACTGTTTCCCGTGTAATTAATCAAAAGAACACAAAAGCAGCCAGTCTGGAGGTCCAGGAGCGCATCTGGGAAATCGTGCGAGAAAGCGGTTATACTCCAAATTCTTCTGCCCGTGCACTGAAAATGGGAGCAAAAGCTCCTGCTGCTGTTTCCTCTTTACCAAAAACAATTTCTTGTATTTATGCCAGAGGAGAGACTGCTGTTTCTGACCTTTTCTTCTCCCAAATCGCAAAAGCCATTGAGCAGGAAGCCTTTAAAAGTAATTTTTTCATCAAACATTCCTTCACTGCTTTGGACCTTGCCAATGCAGAAGTTGCAGCCCGAGTCATCAATTCTCCTGCAGACGGCGCAGTTATTCTTGGCCGCTATGATAAACAAATTTTAAAGTTCTTTACAGAACATTATAAGCATGTTGTATATGCAGGTCTGAATCCAATGGGAAATAAATATGACCAGGTCGTATGTGACGGAAGCGAAATCACCTATAGCGCCATCTCCTATCTCCATGAATTAGGGCACACAAAAATCGGATACATAGGAGAACAAAACAATGAAATCCGCTATACCGCCTTTAAAGAATCCCTAAAATCCTTTAACCTGCCTTTTTTGCAAAAAAACACCGCAAATGTAAAGCTATCCCATGAAGGCGGCTATCAGGGTGCCTATCATCTAATGGAAGCAAAAGCAGACATTACGGCTATTTTCTGTGCTAATGACAATACAGCCATTGGTGCCATTAAAGCAATTCGAGAAAAAGGATACCGGATTCCAGAGGATATTTCTATTATCGGTGTGGATGATATTGAAACAGCTCAATACCTCTCCCCTATGTTGACCACAGTACACATTCCTACAGAAGAAATGGGACAATTAGCAGCAAAAATCCTCATTGACCGAATCAATGGAGGACACAGGATTCCTTTAAAAATCATGCTTCCCTTCCATATTGCCAAAAGGGATACCTGTGCCACCCCCGCCCGTAACGGGAAAACCTTTTTTCACTAATTTACTACATTCATAAGAAGTTTAATAGGAGTATGACAAAGGCAAAAAAGACATTTCATATTGAATATGAAATGCCTTTTTTGAATAAAGTCAATGAGAAAACGCTTGTATAAGCTGCTTTGTATATTCTTTTTGTGGTCGCAACAAAACACTGTCTTTCTTTCCAATTTCTAAAAATTCCCCTTGCTTCATAACAGCAATATCATCACTGAACCATGATAATACGTCTAAATCATGAGAAATAAATAGATAGGACAAATCCAACTCTTTTTGCAACTCTTTCAATAAATTTAAAATACTCGCCTGCACAGATACATCCAACATAGAAGTTGGCTCATCCAGTATTAAAATTTGAGGTTCTAAAACCAAACTTCTACAGATTACTAACCTTTGCGCCTCTCCACCACTTATTTCATGCGGATATCTTTTCAACAGATTTGGGGAAATACCTGTCAATTTTAGTAACTTCTCTATTCTTTCCCTTCGTTCTTCTTCCGAAAATAGTTTCTGTATCTCCATAGGCTCCATAAGACTGTATTGTATTTTTTTAGAAGGATCTAAGGCACTTCCCGGATGCTGAAAAACCATTTGCACTTTTCTATGATCCTTTTTTTCCATCTTTTTGCCAAAACCAGAAACACGTTTTTCATTAATAAAAATTTGACCTTCATCGGGTTCAATTAAGTGAAGTATGATTCTTGAAAGTGTTGTCTTTCCACATCCACTGTTTCCCATAATACCTAATGTTCTTCCTGATTCTAAGGAAAATGAAACATTTTTAACTGCCTGAATTTTCTTTTTTCTTATTAAACCACTTGTAAAAGTTTTACTTACATTTTTCACTTCAAGCATATAGAAAACACCTCACTTTTCTTGTCTCACTTATAGATATTTCTGGTGGAAACTCGGCTTCGCATATATCCATTTTATAGGAACATCGCTCCGCAAACGGGCATCTATTTATGGCTCCGTTTCTTTCCGAAGCATAGCCTTTTATAGGATGCATCCCCCTGTCTGGCATAGATAGAAATAAGCCTTGTGTATAAGGATGCTTTGGTTCTTCGAAAATTTCTTTTCCTTTTCCCTGTTCTAAAATATTACCTGCATACAAAACACAAATATTATCACACAATCTTTCTGCCAGTTTTAAATCATGTGTAATGACCAGCATGCTTCCTGTCGTTTCTTTGGCAGCCTTTTTTAACACATCCAGAACTTGATTTCGAACAATGGCATCTAAACCTTTTGTGGGCTCGTCTGCAATTAACCAGTTCGGTTTACATGCCAGTCCTAACACAGAAATAACCCTTTGATTCATACCGCCGCTCATCTCAAAAGAATACTTACTCATAATCTCATTTGCTTCCTGAAATCCAAAACATGATAAAATCTGACTGACCCTTTCTTGGGCCGGCTTCTTTTGTAACAAATGATGTTCCAATAAAGCTTCAGTTAACTGATTTCCTATTTTTCGAATTGGATTTAAAGCTTCCGATGGGTTTTGAGGAATCACTGCAATTTCCTTTCCTCTTATTTGCCGCATACGTTTCATATCCACTAAAAATAAATCTTCATCACCATAATAACAATGCCCATGTACCTTTGCACTTCCAGGAAGCAATCTTAGAATGGACATCCCAAGAATAGATTTCCCGCTGCCGCTTTCCCCAATCAGTCCTGTTATTTTCCCTTTTTCGAAAGTAACTGAAATATGATTTGCTACAGTTGCTGTTCCATCTTTTCCCGGAAATTCAACATGAAAGTCTTCAAAACGAATATCTTCTACCATATCAATACTCCCTAAATTCCTGATTTTTGGCATCCAGTTTGTCTCTTAGTACATCACCAATCAGATTAATGCTGAGTGATAATAATATAATGCAAATGCCAGGTGCAAAAAGCAAATGTTGATAACTTCGAAAATACATTCTTGCATCATTTATCATAACTCCCCAATCAGGCGTGGGGGGCTGAATTCCCAATCCTAAATAGCTCAGTCCTGCTACAGATAGTACCACTCTACCCACTTTAGTAGTATATACAATAATCAGATTCCCAATAATATTAGGCAAAACATGAAGGAATAAAATTCTTATTTTTCCCGCTCCCATACTTTGTATTCCTTCAATATAATCTGCTTCCTTTACACGCATCACTTCTCCACGAACTAATCTGGAAAAGCTAACCCATGAAGTCACCACAAGCGAAAGCAGCATATTCTCAACCCCAGGGCCTAAAATTCCTGCAATCGCAATCATCATAGTCATTCCTGGAAGTCCTTGAAAAATGTTAGAAATCGTTGTAATCACCAAATCTGGCACACCGCCAAAATAACCTGAAATCATTCCCAAAATCATTCCTAAGCACATAGAAAGTGCAGTTGCTGCTACTGCCAGTAATATGGACTGTCTCCCTCCATAAAGAATTCTACTGAAAAGATCTCGTCCAAGGCTATCTGTACCCAAAAGATGTTTCGATGACATTCCCACAAAACGAGCGCTCATATCTGTCGCATTTGGATCATACGGTGCAAGAACAGGTGCAAATACGCTAACTATTATAATAATTCCTAACACAATAAACGGAAGCAGTTCACTTATTTTCCACTTTTTCATAATCCTGCCCCCTGTCTAATTTTGGGATTTATAAATAGGTAAAGTAAATCAATCAGTAGTGTAACAAGCACATAAATACAGCCACTAAATAGAACATAGCCCTGTACCACAAAATAATCTCTCCCTTCAATTGCCGAAAGAACATAACTTCCAAGTCCAGGAAGTGCAAATACAGATTCTATAATTGCCGACCCGCCTAAAATACCTCCAAAGTAATTTCCCAAGACAGTAATGATAGGAATCAAAGAATTTTGTAATGCATGCTTTATAATAACTTTACGGTCAGTCATTCCTTTTGAATTAGCTACCAGAATATACTGCTCTCCAAGTTCTTTTAACAAAGAACCTCTTGTCAATCTTGCAGTAACACCAATGGTTGAACTGGATAAAACAAAGGCTGGCATAAGCAAACTTTGCCAGCCACTATATCCACTGGTTGGAAGGAGGCGGAGTTTTTCAGAAAAAATTAAAATCAAAAACAAAGCCAGCCAAAATCCAGGTACAGACAACAACAGTATCGATACACCTCTTAGAACTTTATCTGTGATTTTGTTACGATTCAACGCCATGAATATTCCAGTTCCTATTCCCATACATATAGTCATTGCCATTGCAAGAAAAGATAAGCGCAATGTCATTGGAAGTCTCCGAGCAATCTCATCACCCACATCCCTTCTATCAAAAAAAGAAGTTCCAAGATTTCCATGAAGGGCATTTTCCAACCAATCCAAATATCGTTCAATCCATGGTCTGTTAAACCCTAATTCTTCTCTCATATCTTCTAACTGCTGCTCCGTAGGAAGTTCGACTCCATTGCGTCTCAATACTTCTTCGGCCGGGTCTCCCGGTGATGCTGTGCCTAGAAAAAAAGCAAACAAAGAAATTCCAAACAAAACAATCACCAGAGATACTATCCTTTTTCCAAGGTATTTGATAATCTCCATATACCCAGCCTTCCTCTATTTAACCCATTCTACGTCTTTAAATAATTTGCCAGACTGATACGGATTATTATTGAATCCTTTAATTTGAGATTTGTTATATGCGTAAACCGCCTGTTCATGGAACAAAGATACTAACGGCAATTCTGCTGTGCAAATATCTTGCAATTCGTCATAAATTACTTTTCTCTTATCCATATCCATTTCCTGTTTTGCCTGCTGGATCAATTCATCTACGTGCTCATTGTGATATCCCAAGTGCTGTCCAATATTATTTCCACCATCACTAGCCATATAAGATTCCAACATAGAAAATGGCTCGCTACTTGGCATACTTCTCATTGCTAAACTAATACTATAATCTCCCTGTTTGCGCATATCGGTAACAGTAGCTTCATCATAAATTTCAATCTCCATATCAATGCCCAATTCTGCAAACACAGACTGCATATACTCTGCTTCTTCTTTATAAGGATAACGACTGATGTCTTTAGTACGAATCAATGTTTTTGCAGTAAATCTTTGATCTCCCAATACTTCTTTTGCCAGTTTTTTGGCTTCTTCTACATTGTGTTCAATTGGAGTCTCTTTATAAAACGGTGAGGAATTGCTTAAAATATTTGTAGTGGGAATTCCGTATCCATCATAAAACTCATCCACTAAAACCTGTCTGTCAATCATAAGGTCAATTGCTTTCCTCATACGGTAATCATTAAATGGAAATTCTGTTCCATTTAAGTACAAATAATGCACCAACGTTCCTCGTACAGGAAAGGCCTCAAATCGTTCATCTTTGCATAATTCTTTTGCCTGAAGAGGCTGAATTGCACCCAAATCAAATACACCTAAAATTTCTCCTGCCTGTAATGCTGAGTAACGAGTATTTGCATCTGGTATTACCTTCACTTGGATATTTTTGACTTTTGCCGGATCTCCATAATAATTATCATTTCTCTCAATAATTACATACTGATCCATCACTACTTCTTTTAATATGTATCGTCCCGTTCCAACCGGATACTTCTTTAAAAGCCCTGTCTCTTCTTCAAAACATGCCGGGCTCAAAATAACACTGTTATAATTTGTCATATTGTATAAGAGTGTTGGAATCGGTTCTGCAAATGTCATCTTTACTGTTTTATCATCTACTTTTTCCACTTTTTCCAGACCTGGATAATAATTACTCATATCCAATCCTTCTGTGCCATGCGTATAACGGTTATAATTATCCACCACTGCATCTGCATTAAATTTTTCTCCATCAGAAAATGTCACACCATCCATTAAATGAAAAATCCATTCAGTGCAATTTTCATTGGATTCCCAAGATTCTGCAAGTTCCGGCGCCGGTGAGCCGTCATCGTCTGTGGTAATCAAAGACTCCCATACACCAAGCTGTTTGAAACAGCCATTTACTATCCCATAATCATCTAATGCCTGATTTCTAGCAGCACCAAATACCATCATTTCCGTTTCGTTTTTATTTTCATCTGATGGTAAATCTTTTTCTTCCTGCTTCTCTTCTTTTACCTCTTCTTTTATGCCTGCATTACGCTCTGACTGTCCACAACCTCCAAGTAACATGCTCGCTACACAGCCAAATGTCAATGTCACTGCTAACACTCGTTTTTTTAGGTCCCTTTTTTTCATTGTTCTGTTCTCCTTTTTTGTGTTTAAAATTGATTATTGAACAAAAAATCTTGCACATTTTCGCGCAAGATTATAAGGAACCCAAAGAAACATAGCACCTAATTTCCCCTACCGAAAATTATGCCGACAGACAAGGCAGGTCTCCTGGCTTCCGAAGCTTCTAAAAACTAGAATATCTCTATTTTCCTTCCCGGGATTTCCCAGTGGATATGTATTTACATTGTAAATAGAGGTACGACGGTTACAGTAAAGTTAGGCTGCTGCAGACTTTCACTACATTCCCTTTTAAATCTATGATTCTCTTCATAGATACCATTTCCGTTTTTCCTATTCAATTTTATTCCGTGTCATTATAACATTTATAATAACATCTGTCTACGAGATTTATCCATTTTTTATTTTCTTCTCTCGTAAGTTCTAAATTCATACTCAAGATCAAAATAGGTCTGTTCTTCACTTCTTTCTGTTATTTCCCACTGTTCATCTTCATCTAAATTAGGGAAAAAGGTATCTGCTTCATAGGCAAAATCAATTTTTGTCACATGAGCTTTGTTACAATAAGGAAGCATTTGCTTATAAATACTGTCTCCCCCAATGACATATACATCTTGTTTTTTATATTTTTTTACTTCTTCCAGTGCTTCTTCTATACTGTGCACCACAACAGCATCTTTCACCTGATAATTTTTATCTCTGCTAATAACGATATTCACTCTGTTTTTTAGCGGAAGACCTCCTGGAAAACTTTCTAAGGTCTTCCTTCCCATAATGACTACTTTTCCTGTGGTTGTAGTTCTAAAAAACTTCATATCTGCCGGAATACTAACCAATAGTTTATTCTCTCTCCCGATTCCCCAATTAGCATCTGCTGCTACAATTAAATTCATCTTTTTCCTCCTTCTTACACTGCAATAGGTATATTCGTAATCTGTGGTCCTGCTTCATAGTTTTCCACAATCAAATCCGCTGTGGTAAAATCATAAAAATCCTTTATTTCTGGATTCAAGGAAACTTTGGGTGCTGGATAAGTCTCTCTTGTAATCAATTCCCGCACTGCATCTACATGACGGTCATAAATATGGGCATCTGCAATCACATGCACCAATTCACCAGGAACCATATCATTTACCTGGGCTACCATCATTAAAAGAAGGGCATACTGACAAACATTCCAGTTATTAGCCGCCAATACATCCTGGGAACGCTGATTTAATACACCATTTAAAACCAGTTTCTCACTATTTTTTTCTTTCGTCACATTATATGTCATACTATAACAGCAAGGATCCAAGGATCCACTGTGAAGATATTCAAACTGATAAAGATTCGTCATAATCCTTCTGCTATAGGGATTTTCTTTCAGCTGCTTTAATACATAATCCATCTGGTCTACTTGCTCACCTTTGTACAGGAATTTCCGTCCTACAACGTCCCCATAACAAGTTCCAATGGAACCGCTTTCATCTGCCCAGGCATCCCAAATATGTGGCTTTAAGTCTTTAATATTATTGGATTTTTTCTGATAAATCCAAAGAATTTCATCCATACAGCTTTTGAGTGCTGTTTTCCTAAGAGTCAGCGCTGGAAATTCTTTTCTCAGATCATAGCGATTCACAATCCCAAATCGCTTAATTGTATAAGCAAATTCTCCTGTATCTTCCCATTTAGGACGCACCTTTTCACCTTGTGTATCTGTTCCATTTTCCAAAATATCATGGCACATATGAATAAACAAATCATCTGCTAAACTCATACTTTTTTCCTTTCTCTGTTGCTTCTTAGTTCCTTCGATTATACCTCATTTTCCCCATTTTTACCACACAAAAAACAAAAGAGCTATCCCATTAAACAATATGCTGGATATATTTAATGAAATAGCTCTCTCATTTTTATAAGGATGTAACAAATACCACTGCAATCAGCACTGGCAGCACAAACTTAATCAAAGATGACCAGACTGGAGCAAGTTTAAATTTTACTTTTCCATTATTTGTGATTTCCTTTACTGCACTATCTGTTTTCCATACCCATCCAATGAAGATGCAGGCCAAAATACCGCCAATTGGCAGGGAAACATTAGAAACCAGATAATCTGCCAGGTCAAAGAAACCTTTTCCTGCAATTTTAATGTCGCTCCATACTCCAAAGCTAAGAGCACATGGAATTCCCACACAGGTAATCAAAATACTGAAAATCACAGCGGCTTTTGCTCTGGACACTTTAAAGGTATTTACTGCAAAAGACACGACAACCTCCAGGTATGCAATGCTGGTGGAAACTGCTGCAAAAAGAACCAAAATAAAGAAAATCAACCCAAACACCTTACCTCCTGGCATTTCTCCAAATACAGTAGGTAGTGTCTGGAACATAAGGCTCGGACCACTCTCTGGGTCAAACCCAAAAGCAAAAACCGCAGGCAGAATTGCAAAACCTGCAATCATAGCCACCAGAGTATCAAAAAATGCAATGCTTCCTGCACTCTTTATGATTTTCTGGTCTTTTCCAAGATAAGCTCCATAGGTAATGGTCGCTCCAGTTCCCAGAGAAAGTGAGAAAAATACCTGCCCTAATGCCTGTAAAAAGGCATCTGGTGTTAATTTAGAAAAATCTGGTTTCAGAAAAAATTCAATCCCTGCTCCTGCCCCTGGTAAAGTACAGGAACGCACTACAATAATCAGCATACAGACTACCAATAAAGGCATCATAATCTTACAGGAATTTTCAATTCCTTTCTGCACACCTCTTAATATAATCAGCACTGTAATCACCATAAAAATCAGATAAAAGAAAATCTGACTTTCTGCATTTGCAGTAAAATTCTGGAAAAATTCTGTTCCTTTATTTGATGCGCCAGTCACAGCAGCAAAGATATAACGGATAACCCATCCTCCTAGAACTGCATAGTAAGATAAACCAATAAAACTGGTAATTACGGCCAGAATCCCTACTCCGCCCCATTTCTTATTCAATGCCTTATAACTTCCAAATGCATCTTTTCCACCTGCTCTTCCAATGGTGACCTCTGCAATAATCATGGGAATTCCCACTAGGAAAATACAGATAAGGTAAACCAGAACAAAGGCTCCTCCTCCGTTTTCACCTACTAACATAGGAAATCTCCACAGATTTCCCATTCCTACAGCAGAACCCGCAGCTGCCATAATAAATCCCAGGCTGCTGGACCATTTTGCTGCATTTTCTTTTGTTTGTGTTTGCTTACTCATGTGCCCCTCCTTTTTGACAATGAAAAAAACTCCCATCCTCATGCATGTTGCACTAAGGACGAGAGTATATCTACTTCGTGGTACCACCTTATTTCATTTCTGTAAAACAGAAACCTCTGACAGATACGGAAATATCATGTATTTCTTATATCCTGGCGCTATAATGGGCGCTCCCATTGCAGCCTATGCAGATTCTGCAGTCGGTGCAAGGCTCCAAGACCATCTTCCATCTTCTTCCACGCACTTCTTCTCACCAACTAAAGCTCTCTTTGCCGCATCCGAAAACGTACTCTTCTTTTCACTGCCGTTTCTTTTTTATTTATGCTCCTTAGTATAGTCCTCTTTCCATGCCTTGTCAAAGATTTTTTCAGAAAAATCTAAAACTTTACAATTTTCACAAAAAATGATACTCTTTCTTAGGGAATCTGCAAACTGTAGCTTTCTATCTTGCACAAAAAATTTTTCAAAATTTGAAAGGACTGCTTATGAAAAAATTCATTATTTACTTATTGAAACCCTTTTCCTTTCTTCCTGCTCTTGCTATGATGTATCTGATTTTTTCCTTTTCTGGACAAACCGGAGTAGAATCCGGAAATCTAAGTCACGAAATCAGCTATAAAATTGTATCTGTGGCAGACCGAATTTTAGATAAAAATCTTTCTGAATGGGATAAAAATGCTTATGCCGATAAAATTGAACTTCCTGTACGAAAACTGGCGCATATGACCGAATATTTTATTCTTGCTATTTGTGTTTCTTTTCCCCTTTACGTTTATGGCGTCCGCGGCTTCGCACTTTTTCTTATGGCTGGACTACTTTCTGTAGGCTTTGCCTGCACAGACGAATTTCATCAGTCCTTTGTAGCTGGACGTGGCCCATCAAAACGTGATGTGTTCATTGACAGTATGGGCGCCTTATTGGGCATTATTCTAGTGCAGATTTTCTGTCATACTTTTACACCACGAAAAAAGAAAAGGTGACATCCTTAAAGCTCAAGAGATACATCTGCTCCTGACAGAATTTCTTCTCTCCCTTGTTCATTCTGAATGAGAAGCCTTCCGTCTGGCAGAATCTCTTCTGCTTTTACTATGCGTCTGTCTGTTCCTTGAACAAGACAAATGGTTCTGCCTGGCACCAGATTATTTCTGATATATTCCTTGGGAATTCCCTTTTTTTCCGTTTCTTTCAATAATTCATTCACAATGGTAGCTGCCAGCTGGTTTCTGTCAACAGCTTCTCCCGCTGGCAAAACAACTCCTGCTTTTTGCCTTATTTCCTCTGGAAAACCTTCCTCAGGAGATTTTAGATTCAATCCAATCCCTACAACGACAAATTCTATATCTCCAGTCTCTAAGTCTGTCACAGCTTCGGTGAGAATCCCGCACACTTTCTTCTCTTCCAAATACAAATCGTTCACCCATTTAATTTTCAAAGAAATCTTACAGCATTTCTCAACCGCTCGGCATACTGCCACAGCTGCTTCAGCAGTAAGCTCCAGACTTTCCCGTACTGTTTTATCTGGATACAACAACACACTAAGATACAACCCACTATCCTTAGGAGAATAGAAATCTCGCCCTTTTCTCCCCTTCCCTTTTGTCTGCTCATTGGCTATCACCATAGAACCATGAGGTAATCTACTCTCCAAAGCCATTTGTTTCATAGCCAGACTGGTGGAAGCAATCTCTCGAAACACCTGTACCTTTACCTCAGGATGTTCTAACCCACTTTGAATTGCCTCTGCTGAAAGAACATCGCATGCCTTATCTAAAGCATAACCTTTATTGGTTACAGCTTGAATCTCATATCCTTCCTGTCTAAGACTTTGAATCGCTTTCCACACTGCTGTTCTGGAAACCTGCAATTGTTCTGCAAGTATTTCTCCAGACAAATATCTGCCTTTTTCCTGTTCTAAAAGTTTCAAAAGCCTGGATTTTGTGGACATCTTCTCCCTCATTTCTTTTCTAAATATGCTGTAATATTAGCATACACCTGCATTTTTTCTTTTTCATTTAAAATTTCATGACGCATGCCTGGATAACGTTTCCCCGTCACTTGTTTATATCCTACCTGTTTCAAAAACTGCAATTCCTTCACAAATTGCCTTCCATTTCCTGCACAAGGGTCTTCCTCTCCAGCCAAAAATAGAATTGGCAATTGAGGATTTTGAAGCTGCCAGCCTTTTTTATCATACGCATGTTTCATAAGCAGGAACAATCCCTCGAATCCATCTGTTGTAAATGGAAATCCGCACAATTCTGATGCATCATACGCCTCCACTACCGATTTGTCTGCAGCAATCCAGGATGTTTTATGTTTTTCCTTATGAAACTTTGCAGCAAATCCACTAAAAGCCAGCGCATCGATTTCTTTACTCTTATAAAGACCACCTTTTATCTTCTTCTGCCGCCTGGCAATAGCCAATCCCAAATCCACAGCAGGGTTTTTACAAGGCGGCCCTGTAAGAACCAATTTGTCCAATTCATAATCATAAGTTTTCAGATATACCCTAGCCACCAGTGAGCCCATACTATGTCCCAACAGATAGAACTTCTTTTGAGGCCATTTTTCCTTTGCCCACTTAGTTATCTGGTGTAAATCTTCTACAACAGCCTGGTCTTTCCCTTCATAAAAATATCCAAGCTCCTCTTGGGTTCTCACACTTTCCCCATGACCTCTATGATCATGAATCACAGTGGTATATCCACACTCTGCCAAATATTCCATAAACGGCAGATATCTTTCTTTATGTTCTGCCATACCATGAGAAATCTGTACCACACCTTTACACATTCCCTGAGGCTCTGTATAAAGGACAGATAAGCTAAGTCCATCATACTTTGAACAAAGAACCATCTTATTCATTTTCATAGAATAATGCTCCTTTCTCTATAATTTTCTTACAATCTCCACTGCCTTTTCTACTGTAAGGCCTGAATAGAGTTTTCCATCAATCATCATATTCGGTGAGGTTTTACATTGTTTCAAACAATTCCTGGTAGTCACATGGACTTTTCTGTTGGCTGATATCCCATCCTTCCCAACCTTTAATTCTTTTTTTACAGCGTCTATGATTTCAGGGCCTCCCTTACATCCGCATCTTGCTCCCGAACACAGAACTATTTCATGGGCATAGTCCTCCCCTTTCAGACTTGGATAGCGTTGAATGATACAAGACAACACTGTGGTTTTTATACCAATTTTTTCTGCTGCCTTTTCCTGGGCTTCCTTTGGAATATATCCTTCTACTTCCTGAATCTCCCTTAGCATTGCTACTAGGTTTTCCTGTTCCTTCGGATTTCTTTCTCCTGCATAATATTCAATGATTTCTTCTATTTTTTCTATTTCTTTCATCATAAAATCTCCCTGCTATTTTTCAAAAATCCCCATTTTCATGAAAGCATCTTGAATCATATCCAATATTTCTTCACTTTCCGCACAAATCTTATGGCAATGATGTCCAGATGTCAGATTGGTAAGGGGCTTTGACCTTCCACTTTGAATATCCTCTAAAAACTGTTTCACCTGCCGCCTGGAGCGAATATTTAAAGCCGCTCTCAATTCTCCGTAAACCTGGTGCTGTACTGCCACATCTACTACCACGCCACCTAAATCCACTACTGCATTCAATTCTTCCTCTATCTGCTCTCCATTATGACACACCCAAAAAATCCGCTCTACACTTTTGGGGTGATTCATCAGATAGCCTCTGTTTGTAGAAAGAATTTCCCAATCCTTTGCTCTAAGCAATGCAATATCCTGTACAATAACCTGGCGGCTAACCTGAAACCGCCTGGCTAAAGCTGCTCCAGACACTGGAGTAATGCTATTTGCAATATATTCTAAAATTTCTTTTCTCCGTATCTCTCCAACCATTTCTATCCTCCTTTCTCACCATCTTATGGAAAAAAAGCCGCCACACTAAGCCTTATTGCTTAATGCCGCAGCCCCTTTTCTAAACTATTTCAATTACCCTTATGCCTCTACAATTTCCAGAACATCTGCAGGACAGGCTTTTGCACAAATACCACATGCAATACATTTTGTTGAAACCGGTGAATCTTCTGCTTTCACCATTACACCAAATGGACAGGCTTCTACACATTTACCACATCCTGTACATTTCTTCTTATTAATCATATAAACACCTTTTGCATTCTGTGTAATAGCACCTTCTGGACAAGCCTGAGCACATTTACCGCACTGTACACAAACCATAGGTTTTGCGTCACCTTTTTTTTCAACAATCTGAATACAAGATTTATCTGGATCAAATTCTTTATAAAAACTTGTAGAACAAGCTCTTACACATTCCAGACATGCCATACATTTTGCACCTTTAACCACTTTTAATTTTTTCATTACATATCCTCCGCTTTTGTTTATAATCATTCTATGCCTACAGCCCGTAAACATCCTACTATCACCTGGTAATTTTACCATCTTATGAGGAAATTCTCAAGGAATATTTTCCTTCCTGCCAGGAATCACCGGAGACTTTTTTATAATTTTAGGAATTGTTCTACATTTACAATAAACACGGTAGCTCCACCTACATCAATGGTTACAGGAGGTGCAGCATAGCCAAGAACAGGACCCTTATTTCCTGCAGAATAAGTAGGATTAATCATAACCTCTTTTCTTCTGGCACATTCTTCCTTAATAATCTGAAGAACCGTATCAACCTTCTCATCCTCTGTACCAATCATCAAGGTAGCATTTCCTTTTCTAAGAAATCCACCGGTACTGGAAAGTTTTGTAACACTAATTTTTTCTTTGGTTAGCCTCTCAATTACGAATCCTTCATCTTCTTTTCTCACAATTGCAAAAATCATTTTCATAGTCTTATTTCCTCCTTTTCCTGTAGGAATTGCTTATGGGCTATTATACCACATCTATATTATTTTTCCAAGTTTTTCATCCATAGCCATACAAAAAACCGATGCAAGTCCATATAAGACCGCATCGGTTTTCTGTATCGCAAAAATAAAAAAAGCGCGAGACGGGACTCGAACCCGCGGCCTCGACCTTGGCAAGGTCGCGCTCCACCAACTGAGCCACTCGCGCATATTGTGTTCTCTCAAACACAAGTGATACTATACTACAAACCATCTTACTTGTCAACACTATTTTAAAACTTTTTTCAACAAAAAGGGAATCCTCCTATAATAGCATTCCCCTTTTTGTCATGTTCTTAAAATTGCACTTAAAACATATTGATTATTTGGGAAATTCTTATGCGTAATATCTTCCAGACGAATTAAATCCACATCAAGCCACAATTCTTCTGCCACTACCATAAGGTGCGAAAACATAATCCCAAAATTCATCTCCTCATAGCGGCCTAGATGGTTCATATTATGCTTTTTTGCAAACACATGGATACGATTATCATAAACCACAAACCTCCAAGGCTGGCTATTCATACTGGATGGGGCTAGGCGGGCTGCTTCCAAAAGCTGTTTCATCCACTGCCTTGGCACTTCCTTATAAACGCACAAATCTTTTAAATCCATGCGCCTGGCTTCCACTGCCTTTCTAGTATACGCCCCCTTACTCTTTCCAAATGCCATGGTAATCACAAACTTTAGATTTCCTTTATGAGGATTTCCCAGTTTGGGTTTCACATTTCCCAAGAAACAGGTTCCGAGTCCTCTAGTACACAAAAACAACCCCAGCTGCTCCAAAATATATCCGGCATTCATCTGAGCCAAATCCTTCTCTTCCGAATAAAACACCAAATAATAGGGTGCCTTTATTCCCAAAAGATGCATCATTTTATTTTTTCCATTTGTATTATCAATAATCGAAATATCTGTACGGATTCCCGGATTCAGACCTTCAATCTGAGAATAAAAATCCCGAATTTCCTGAAGAAGCTCGTTGCTCACTGCCTCCATCTCATAACTACGCACAGATTTTCTTAAAAAAATCGCTTCATATAAATTCATATTCTCACCTTTTATTCTCTTCGTAACAACATTGTAACATAGAATTTTTGAATTGCAATGTTTATTTTCTAAAATTTCTATTGACAAATTTCTTTTCTCAGTGTATGTTTGTATTAAGCAAGTAGTACAATAATACAATCATACAACAGGAGGTGCATAACATGTCATGGAATCTAAATTCTGAGCGTCCTATCTATGCTCAGATTATAGAGCGCATTACTCTGGATATCATTTCTGGAATCTATTTGCCAGGTGCGAAGCTTCCATCTGTACGGGACCTAGCACAAGACGCTGGAGTAAACCCAAACACTATGCAAAAGGCTCTTTCAGAACTAGAACGCACTGGGCTTGTGCTCAGCCAGCGGACTAGCGGACGCTTTATCACGGAGGATTTAACTATGATAGAAAAAACCAAACAAAATTTAGCATCCTTACAGATTCGAGAATTTTTAGAAAAAATGGAACACCTTGGTTTTACAAAAGAAACTATTATTCAACTAATTGAACAATTGAAAGCAGAGGAGGAAGCATCATGACACCTATTTTAGAATGCCGCAATCTTACCAAACGTTATGGTAATAAGGTTGCTCTTGATCGTATTCATTTTTCTCTGGAACGAGGAAAAATCATAGGACTTCTTGGTCCTAATGGCAGTGGTAAAACAACTCTGATTAAACTGCTTAATGGTCTTCTCGTGCCTACAGAAGGACATATTTTGGTAAATGGTCTAAAACCTGGCATTGAAACAAAAAAAATTGTTTCTTATCTCCC
This sequence comes from uncultured Bacillota bacterium, assembly GCA_905200905.1. Classification (GTDB taxonomy): domain Bacteria; phylum Bacillota; class Clostridia; order Lachnospirales; family Lachnospiraceae; genus Blautia. The sequence goes on along the minus strand of CAJKMA010000016.1, from coordinate 19,267 downwards.
TGAACGGACCTATTTAAATTCCTGGATGCGGGTTACAGATATGATTGAATATTTTTCTGATTTCTACGAGGATTTTGACAGAAGCCGTGCATTTGATATGCTGAAACGTCTTAATATTAATCCTTCAGACCGATTTCGCACCATGTCAAAAGGTACAAAGGAAAAAGTTCAGCTAATACTGGTTATGAGCCGCAGGGCAAGCCTCTACTGCCTGGATGAACCTATTGCCGGTGTTGACCCTGCAGCCAGGGATTACATTCTCTCTACAATTTTAAACAATTATGACGAAAATGCTACGATCCTTATTTCCACACATCTAATCTCTGATGTAGAAAATATTCTGGATGATGTTGTTTTTATTCAAAACGGTCACATCCGTTTGGTAGATAGCGTTGAAAATATCCGTTTCAATCAAGGTAAATCCGTTGATACATTATTTAGGGAGGTATTTAAATGTTAAAAAAATTGTTGAAATATGACTGGAAATCTGTCTCCTTATTGCTGCTGATTCTCCATGGAATCCTATTGGTTTATACCTTAATCGGACGCCTTGGCATTGCCTTTGGGATTTCCACCTCTACTGATACTCTTGCCGCCTCTGTTACCACTGTTTATGGCATTGCAGCAGGAGTTTATATTCTTGTATATGTACTCTTTATTTTTGCCATTGTAGTGGCTACTTATGTATATTTGGCAATCCGGTTTCAGAAAAATCTCTTTTCAGATGAAGGGTACCTGACTCACACTCTGCCTGTTTCACCTACCAAACTTATTTGGTCTAAAATGCTGGTTGCCTGGGCCTGGATTGCCATTGATTTGGTGTGCGTTATGGCATCCGTATTCCTTTTGGTTCTTTTTAAAGAAACTTCTGGACCTATTGGCGACTTGTTTCAGGAATTTATAGATATTTTTACAGGAGTCTACGGAACACAAAGTCAGATTTTTATGATATTACTTATTCTGTCCATGATTGCACAGCTTTTTGGATTTTATACCACTCTTGCGCTATTTTCCATGTGCCTTGGAAGTTTATTTAAAACTCATAAAATCCTAGGTGCCATTGTTTCATTCTTTGGCATCAATATTATATTTTCCCTGATTTCGACTATTTTAATGTTCGTAGTACCTGCATGGTCTCCTATTACTTATGAGACAAGTGGCCTGACTGGTTCTCAGCAAAATGGATTATTCCTGTGTTATCTTATTCTGTATCTGGTATGCTCTGTTATCTTCTTCCTGGGAAGCCGGTATATTTTGACAAAAAAACTGAATCTGGAATAAAGGATGTTCTCAGGCATGAATAAAAAACTGCCGCATGAAATACTCAGGCATGTATCAATGCTCTTGATATGTATTTCATGCAGCAGTTTATACTTATCACTCAGATTTTTCTAGCATTTTTATCTTCTGATTTAATTCTGCAATCATCTTTTCTTTTTCTGCCAGCTCTTCTGAAAATAAACCCATAATTTCCTCCACATTTCTGCACATTTCATAGACTTCCTCATAAATACTCCTAAACTCAGGATACTTTTTCATAACTTTACCGAAAATGTCAAGTGGCACTAAAACTGTTGATATAAACCCAAAATCCCCCTTTTAGCAGCACCTACATGCCACCAAAAGGGGAATCTAATTTTTATTTTATAACAACCGTACCGCTTCCCAGATTCTTCACAGAGAAGTTTCCATTTCCACCTTCTACGGTAACAAAAACTTCATTTCCATGTCTTTGGGCACAAGCCTTCATAACTATATTTCCCTGTAAATCAGGAATCTCTACCTCTGCCTTTGCTCCTTCTGAAAATTCAGAGAGAACCAGAGTCACACCATCTGCAAAGTCGTAAGCAGCGTCTACTTCATTATTCCCCATAGGAAGAATCGTGTTTGGGCGAACCATCAGTGGCAGGGAATGATAATCATGAGTTTCTTTCTGCCATTTTCCACCTTCTACTTTTAAACCTGTAATGAGGTTATACCAAGTTCCTTCTGGCAAATAATACTGTACTTCTCCATTTTCTTTAAAAATAGGCGCTACTAAAAGGCTGTCACCAAACATATACTGTCTGTCTAAAGTATCACAAGCTTTGTCCTCTGGGAAATCCAAAAACATAGGGCGAAGCATTGGTGTACCCTTTACATGAGCTTTCACTGCCTGTCCATAAAGATATGGCATTAATCGGCATTTCAAATTCACAAATTCTTTTAAAATCACACAGGCTTCCTCATCAAAGAGCCATGGCACACGATAAGAAGAGGAACCATGAAGGCGGCTATGGGAACTTAACAGACCAAACTGGCACCAGCGTTTATAGATATCCGCAGGCGCTGTACTCTCAAAGCCACTGATATCATGACTCCAGAATCCAAATCCACTTAAAGCCAGGGATAATCCGCCGCGAAGAGTTTCTGCCATAGACGGATAAGTAGCAGAGCAGTCACCACCCCAGTGTGCTGGGAATTTCTGACCTCCTACAGTTGCAGAACGAGCAAACAGTACTGCCTCTCCTTTTCCACGCTCTTTTTCCAACAATTCAAATACTGCCTTGTTATACAGATAAGTATAATAATTATGCATTTTTACTGGATCAGAACCATCAAAATAAGCAACATCTTTTACTGGAATTCTTTCGCCAAAATCTGTTTTAAAACAATCCACACCCATATCTAACAGTGTTTTTAATTTTCCCTGATACCAGACCACTGCATCTGGATTGGTGAAGTCCACCAAACCCATCCCTGCTTGCCACAAATCAGTCTGCCATATACTGCCGTCTGTTTTCTTAATCAGATAACCCTTTTCCATTCCTTCCTGAAACAGTGGGGATTTCTGTCCAATATATGGATTAATCCAAACACAAATTTTCAGGCCCCTGTCATGATAACGCTTAAGCATTCCTTGGGGGTCTGGGAAAGTCGCTGGATCCCAAACAAAATTACACCACTCATAAGCTTCCATCCAATAACAATCAAAATGGAACACATGGAGAGGAATATCCCTGTCTGCCATTCCCTGAATAAAGCTTGAGGTAGTTTCTTCATCATAATTCGTGGTAAAAGAAGTAGTCAGCCACAGCCCAAAAGACCATGCCGGAGGAAGCGCTGGTTTTCCTGTAAGTTCTGTGTATTTTTCCACAGTCCCCATAGGTGTTTTTCCACTGATAAAATAATAATCCAAACGTTCACCTTCCACAGAAAACTGAATACGTTCCACCTTTTCACTGGCAATCTCATAGGAAACATCGCCTTCATGATCTACCAGCACACCATATCCTTTGTTAGTAATATAAAATGGAATATTCTTGTAAGCAATCTCACTGGCAGTACCGCCATCCTCATTCCACATTTCTACTATCTGACCATTTTTTACAAAAGGTGTAAAGCGTTCTCCAAGTCCATAAATATACTCATCTACATCAATAGCAAGCTGCTCTAACATGTAATTTTTTCCTGTTTTCGTATTCTGCATATAAGCAAGATTACGGAAGCTGGACTCTGTCAAAAGCCTTTCTCCCTCATAAAAGGCCAGTTTATAAGCTCCAGGCGTTTTATCTAATACTGCTTTCAAGGAACCGCTTTTATAAATCAATGCCTCTTCTGTGTCCTCAATGACAACCTCTGGATTTTCATTCTGAATTTCTGCAAAAGGCCCTTTATAAAGTGCCCCTGCATGATGCACTGCTGAAACCTTTATAACTCCTTCCATAGGACTAGATAAAGTAAGGGTCAACATCGGCAGATTCAGGCAATTTCCTCTATCTGCAATATGACTGCTTGGAAGATAAACGGTAACTTCATTCTCTTTTACCTTGTGGCTGGCATATTCCACTGCATAAACAGCCTTGATTTCGTCCTTTAGCAACCAATAACCATTTGTAAACTTCATAGCTTCCTTCTCCTTTATTTTTTTATTATTTCATGTATTTGTTCACATGTATTTTTCTTCTTTTGTTGGCTCATGCCTTTTCAAAACACGTTCCAGGAAATCCGACATCACAAAAGCTACGGGACCTGGAAGGAAAAACATAAGCATAGGAATTTTAAAAACCAGAATCACTGTACATGCCAAAATTAACAGTAATGCAACTGTAGTGCCAAAATATTTTACCACCATATAAAGAGACAATTTTATAAACCATCCTAATCCCATATCAAATCTAGAAAGTGCCGGAAACATATAGCAAGCTGTCAATATAACATAAAGAGCTGCTGCTGCATAAAAACAAATAAAAAATAAACCAAAGTATCCGCTTGTTTTTTCCATTAAAATTCCAATATTCAAATGAAGAATAAAGGAAACACCAACAATAATCACCCAAAGTATCGTTGCTGGCACAAAATTATTTTTAAATGAATAAAAAAATTGTTTCGAGACATAGCCATCATGGTTCTTTACACATTTTACCATTGCATAGTAAAGAGCTGTAGAAGATGCCCCTATAGTAATGATTGGAATACTGCACAAAATCCATAAAAAACTCAATACTAAAATATCAAAAATTATATCAAATACTTGAATAAAACTTCCGTCAAACCCAAAAATATTTCGTTTTTCCTTTTTCTGTTCCACGTTTTTCTCTCCATTCTTTATAGAAGGCCTGAGAATGCAACTTTAATAATCATTACTTAGAGCTACATTCTCAGTGTCTCTTTCTGGATTATAATTCTTCTAAAGCGCCATCTTTCACAAATACAGGAAGTTGGTCAATGGGGGCTGCAACAGTTATTCTCTGTTTTCCCTGGTATACTTCACCATTGCAAATATTTCTCCATGTGCCATCTGGCAAGTATAAGACTCTTTCTCTAACATCTGCATATAAAATTGGTGCCACTAACATCTCTGGGCCAAACATATATTGATCCTCAATTTCCCATGCCTGTTCGTCATCTGGGAAATCATAGAACAATGGTCTCATGATTGGTGTTCCTTTTTCATGAGCCTCCTTCATTAATTTTCTTACGTAAGGACGCATCTTTTCTCTCAAATTCATATATTTTTTACAGATTTCATAGACCTCATCTCCATAACTCCAAACCTCGTTTTCTGCCCCACTAATATGTTTTCCTCCACCAGTAGATCCCAATGCCTCTTTAAATGGTTCTCTAAACCCATGTAAACGCATTACTGGACAAAAAGTCCCAAATTCAAACCACCGTACTAGAATCTCATGAAATTTAGGATCATAAATATTTCCTCCATGAAAACCTCCAATATCTGTAGTCCACCAAGGTAATCCTGCAATTCCCATATTCAATCCTGCTACAAGCTGATTTCTAAGAGAACGGAAAGACGAATCAATATCTCCAGACCATACCAAAGCTCCATATTTTTGACTACCAGCCCAAGCACAACGTAGAAGATTTACTATGTTCTTCTGACCTTCTGCTTCCATACCTTCATATGCCATTCTTGCGTACTCTTTGGGATATATATTTCCAATTTCCATATCAGCTCCCCTGTAGAAGCGATAATGCTGATACTCATATCCTGTTAATTCTGGTTCCGCTTCATCCAGCCAGAAAATTTTAATGCCATTTTTATAATAATTCTCTTTTATTTTTTTCCATACATAATCTCTGCCGTCTGGATGGGTAACATCAATGATACAAGCATCTCCCAACTGACCAATACGTTTACCGAATTCTGATCGTGTAAGATATCCCATTTCCTCCATCTCTTCATAGTTTTCACTTTCTTCATCTACGGTTGGCCAAATGGAAACCATTAATTCTATTCCCATTTCTTTTAATTCTCTCACCATTCCCGCCGGATCTGGCCAATAATCTAAATCAAACTTCCAATCTCCCTGATGTGGCCAATGGAAAAAATCCGCAACAATTACATCAATTGGAAGCCCTCTTTTCTTATACTCTCTTGCTACTTCTAAAATTTCATCTTGCGTTTGATAACGAAGTTTACACTGCCAAAATCCCATTCCGTACTCCGGCATCATAGGCACTTTACCAGTTGCCTCTGCATAAGTCTCTTCAATCTCTGCCGGTGTATCACCTGCTGTAATCCAATAATCCAATTGTTTTGTAGACCTTGCCTTCCATTCTGTAACATTTTTTCCAAAAGTTACTGTTCCAATTGCCGGATTATTCCACAAAAAGCCATATCCATTGCTAGATAATGCAAAGGGTACACTTGCTTGTGAATTTCTGTGTGCTAATTCCAACGTACAGCCTTTTACATCTAAGTATGGCTGCTGATATTGTCCCATTCCATAAATTTTTTCTCCATCGACAGGCTCAAACCGTACTGTCAGTTTAAAATTATCTACACTTGGATGCGGCTCAAAAGTTCTTGGAAAAATTTCCAGAGCACTATTAAACTCTTTTCTTCCCTCTTCTGACATTCCACGAATACGTTCGTACTCCTCTAAAAGAAGTTTCCCATTCTGGTTTAAAAATCGCAATTTTCCAGTTCTTGTAATTTCACATATAATTTTCCCATTCTCAATAACTGTATCTGTGCCTCTTTCATAGACCTTAATTTCACATGGTACTGGTTCTAACAGTGCTGATATATCATCTGGTATAAACTCATGTCTCTGGGTTGCTCTGATACGAAAACTATTTTTTCCCCAAGGTTCAATGCAAAGCAATTCTTTGTCAAACCTTCTGTATATTTTGTTCCCCACTTGCTTTATCATAGTCTTTTCCTCCAAAACACCTTAATTTCTTTATATATTTAGGATAAATCCGTCTTTTGTAAACAATGGAATCTGTTCTAATGGTGTTTTCACAGTAACTGTCTGTCCACCTTCAAAGGTTTCCTTTGTCCATACATTCGTCCATTTTGCACCTGTTGGCAAATATACTTCTTTTGTTTCTTGTCCCCGTTCCATAATCGGAGCAACTAAGACATCTGGACCAAACATATACTCAGTTTCATTCTCCCAGCATACCTTATCTTCTGGGAAATCATAGAACAGCGGTCTCATAACCGGAGTTCCCTTTTCATGTGCTGCTTCCATCAATGTACGAATATATGGACGCATTGCTTCACGAATTTCAATGTACTTCTTACAGATTTCGTATACTTCATCTCCATAAGACCAGATTTCATTCGGTGCACCAGATACACATTCCGCACCACCGGTTGTTCCATATTGTGGCTGATATGGCATACGATAGCCATGAAGTCTCATGACTGGACAGAAAGTTCCATACTCAAACCAACGGACAAATACTTCATGATAGTCCTCATCATAAATGTTTGCTCCAAAGAATCCACCGATATCTGTAGTCCACCATGTAATTCCTGAAAGTCCCATATTTAACCCTGCTGCAAACTGATTTTGCAGACTTTCGAAAGTTGAATGAATATCTCCAGACCATACCAAGGCTCCATATTTCTGAGAGCCTGCCCATGCACACCGAAGAAGATTTACAACTTTTTCCTGTCCTTCTTCTCTCATACCATCAAAGAAGGTTTTCGCATACATAACTGGATATACATTTCCAATCTGTACATTTGGTCCCAAATGATAACGATAGTTTTCAAAATCATATACGGTATATTCCGGTTCTGCTTCATCCAGCCAGAAAATTTTAACTCCTTTGTCGTAATAATTTTTCTTGGCTTTTTTCCATACATATTCTCTTGCTTCCGGATTTGTAGGGTCATACTGAATGGTATTGCCCATATATGTATTATCAATACGGACACCCTTTTCCACTCTGGTTAGTAATCCTTTTGCTTTCATTTCCTCGAAATTCTCGCTCTTATAATCTACCATAGGCCAGATAGATACCATTAATTCAATGCCCATTTCTTTTAATTCTGCAATCATTGCATCTGGATCCGGCCAGTAGGTTGGGTCAAATCTCCAATCTCCCTGTTTTGGCCAGTGGAAGAAATCTACTACAATGACATCCACAGGAATACCACGGCGTTTGTACTCTCTTGCTACTTCCAGAAGTTCTTCCTGGGTCTGATAGCGAAGTTTGCACTGCCAAAATCCCATTCCATATTCTGGCATCATAGGAACCTTTCCAGTGGCATCTGCATAAGCCTCCTCGATTTCAGATGGAGTATCTCCAGCTGTAATCCAATAGTCCAGCTTCTTGGTAGAAGCTACCTGCCAAGTAGTAATGTTTTTGTTAAAACTAACACGACCAATAGCTGGATTGTTCCACAAGAATCCATACCCTACAGAAGACAATGCAAAAGGCACACTGGCTTGAGAATTTCTGTGAGCTAGTTCTAATTCTGCTCCCTTTACATTCAAAAATTTCTGCTGATATTGTCCCATACCATAAAGTTTTTCATCTGGATTCGATTCGAAACGCATGGTCAGAGCATAATCACCACCTATAATCGGTTTAAACTCTCTTGCCTCTACTTCTAGAGAACTACACGTATCTGCAAACATATCTTCCCTGTTTCTAACATACTCTTCCAGAAGTACTTCTCCCTTCTGATTATAGAAAGTCAGTTTACCGATATTATTAATAACTGCTTTGATTTTCCCGTTTACAATTTCTGCTGAAAATTCATGGATAGTAATTTCTGCATGGTCATCCTCTGGCTTTCCATCTAAAGCCCACAACTCCTCTGGCATTTCTGGCATTTTAGAAGCACGTACACGAAGGCTGTTTGCTCCCCATGGTTCTACAATCACTCTCTCTGCATCATAACGATAGTGCAAGGCCCCATCTTTTTCTTCAAAAAAGCCTAATAAAAACTTGTTGTCTGAACGAAAATCACCTGTTGATTCTATTTCCTGTTTTATCATTTTTTCCATAGTCTGCTCCCTTCTTTCTTGTTTTTTATTATATAAGCGTCCTTTAATATCTTCTAGTCATAACACATGGAATATTAGACAAATATTTACTTTTTATAAAAGCACTGAAAGAGATTCTCCATCCAGTGCTTTTATAATATTCTACTCTTTTACTGCTCCAGCTGTGAGACCTCCTACAATATATTTCTGCAAGAATATGAATAGCAGAATAACTGGTAATACTAAAATTGCACCATATGCCATAATACAGTTCCATTTAGTTCCATATTTGCTCTGAAATTTGTAAATATTAGCTGTCAAAGGACGCATTTCCGGTTTTACATTAAATGTCATAGAATATGCCAAGTCATTCCATCCATTCAAAAAAGAAATAACTAATACTGTAATAATACCTGTTTTAATAGCAGGTATCATAATCTTAAAGAAAGAGCGATATACACCGCATCCATCAATACGTGCTGCATCATCAAGAGAAGTTGGTACGCTCTTAAAATAAGGTCTTAAAGTTACCACAATAAAAGGTATCGTTCCCGAAGATATTGCAAGTGCTGGCCCCACATAAGTTCCTAATAAATGTAATTGATTAAATATCAAATACATTGGTGTCAGCATTAAAGAAGCCGGAAGCATCTGAGTTACAAGGAATGTTAAAAGAAATCCTTTTCCGCCTGGTACTTTGTATCGTCCCATTCCATAAGCTGCTGGTACACCAAATATCATAGAAAATGACATTGAAAGTAAAGCAATAAAAATACTATTCTTTAATGAAGAAAGAAATTCTGCATCCGTAAAGTTTTTAATCCATGGATCAAGCGTAAACTCATGAGGATAATAAGTCACGATCTTACCAAAGGATTCTGCATCTGATTTAAAAGACATTGCTACAATCCAATAAATAGGAAATAAAAATAAAACTGCAATAATTACAGAGATAATACAGTATGTAATATTTATTCGCTTTTCTTTGGAACTTAATACTTTTTTCTTCTTTTCTTTTTCCATAGCTCTAATCATCCTCCTTTGAAATCATGCGCAGATAGAATAATCCAATTACAAACAAGCAGCAGAACAGTACCATTGCTGTTGCTGAGCCCATGGAAAATTCATATTGCTTAAAGGAGAGTGTATAAGAATAGGTTCCCAGCACATCCGTTGCATTCAATGGGCCTCCACTTGTCATAACAAACATCAAATCAAAGGCTTTAAAGGTATAAATGAATCCAAGCATTAATACAGACATAATTGCCGGCTTCATAAGCGGTAAAGTAATATAAATAAAACGTTTCAACGGAGTTGCACCATCTACTTCCGCACTTTCATAAATTTCCGTTGAAATTCCCGTAAGTCCCGATGTAAGTAACAACATGTTAAATGGAATTCCCACCCAGCAGTTTACTGCAATTACCGCTGCCATAGCTGTTCCTCCATTTAAAAGCCACTCTACTGGTGCATTAATAAGTCCAATTTTCATTAACAAATCATTAATAACACCACTTGACACGTCAAACATATTTTTTCCTAATAAAGCCGTTACAGACATTGGCATCATATATCCCACCAAAATCATGCCTCTAATAGGACCTGAAAATGTGAATTTTTTTGAAAAAAATAAGGCGAATATAAATCCAATGGTAAACTGAAAAACAAGACAACATATTGTAAATACAAATGTGTTTTTTAATACCATAAGAAACGTAGGATTATGGAACAAATCAATATAATTTTGAAATCCTACAAACACAGATTCTCCAGACGCAAATGTTTTTACATTTACATTCTTAAAACTTAAAATAATATTATAAATTAATGGATAGCCTAAAATAACTAACATGTAAATAAAGCCAGGTAAAATAAAGGTATATCCCTCTCTTTTCTTTTTAGCGGCCATTGATAATTTCACATGCTCACATCCCTTCTGTTTTACTTATAAAAGGCTGTCGCATATTTTGGCAGCCTTTTATATAATAACCAATGCTATTTTATTGTTCTACAATAGGTGTTTCCTCCAAAATGGGATCAATAACTTTTGCTGCTTCTGCCAACGCTTCTGCCGGATCTTTTTCTCCTAAAATTGCTGCCTGTTCTGCTTTATAAATCGCCTCTGAAATTGTAGGCCATGATTCGTGAGGTCCTCTTGCTACAGCAAATTCCATAGAATCATTAAACACTTTATATCTTGCATCTGCAGTCCAGAAATCTTTTAACCCTACAGCATCCCCACGAACAGGAAGTTTACCTGCAATTTCACACCAGTCTGCATTGTTTTCAGCAGACATCATAGATTTTAAAAATTCTGCACATTCCTCTACATATTCACTTCCGGCACATACACCAAAGTTCTCACCACCAATGCAAGTTGCTTGGTTTTCACCATTGGAAGGCATGGAAACATATGTATATTCAAAAGTAACTTTATCTTTATCCTGTCCATCCAAGGTTGCAATTTGCCAGGTTCCTGATTCTAACATAGCTGCCTTGCCAGCCAGGAAAGCATTATAAGCATCTCCTTGCCCCCAGTTTACAACTTCTTTGCTCATATAACCATTTTTCACTAAATCACTTAAAAATGTAAGAGCCTCCACGTTTTCTTCTGAATCAATATCTTTTACATCTCCGCCAGCTCCGTACATCCATGGAACATACTGGAATGTACCTTCTTCATTTGAAATGGAACACATTGCAAATCCGTAAACACCATTTGCTGCATCTGTAGTTGCTTCACATACTTGTTCAAATTCTTCCCAGGTTGTTGGTGGATTTTCAATTCCTGCTGCTCTTAAAATATCCATATTACAAGCTATCGCCAGACAGTTGGAATTGTTTGGCAAACCGTGAAGTTTCCCTTCTGCATCTTTGCAGCTAGCCAGTGGTCCCGGATAAAACTGCTCTAAATCTTCCCAGTCGTCTACATATTCAGAAATATCCTCAAACACACCAAGAGAAATATAAGATGCCATATCTGGAGAGTCTACCATACCAATATCCGGAAGTTCTCCAGACACTGCTCCGATTGTATACTGTTTCATCAATTCATCTCTGGCTACATAAGTAGGTACAATATAAATATCACTTTGAGATTCATTATATTGTTTTATCATCTTATTTAACGCATTTGCTTCATGCTCAAAATAGTGCCACAGCGTAACTTCAGCGCCTCCATTTGGTTCTCCAATATCTGCTGCACTGGCCTCTGTGTTACTTTCGGTTTCTGCAGAATCATTCTCGCCGGAATCCTCTGTTCCCTTTTCTTCAGCCCCTTTCTTTTCAGAATTTCCAGAATTACCGCATCCTGCCAAAAGTGTTGCCGTCATAATTCCTGTTAAAAAAATAGCCGCAAGTTTTTGAAAACGTTTTTTCATTTTAATTTCCTCCTTTAATCTTGCACGTTTTTTTGATATCTTTATTATATCTTTTAGTCATTTTGCACGAAACCGATATTTTTAAGATTTTGGGGAAAATATTGGAGTAAATTTTTAAGATTGGAGTAATTTTTTAAGATTTATCATATATTCAATAAAAAAAGATGCGCACCGTTCATAAAAACAGTTCTATACACATCTTTTATCCATATCATTTTTCGTTTTCTTTGAGGTATTCTGTAACAGTTAAACCAGCAATTTCACGAAAAACCTTATTAAAATATTTAGAATCTGAAAATCCAACACTATATGGAACTTCTTCTTTTTTTATTCCATCAGATAATAAAAGTTTCTTTGCCATTTCGATGCGATAATTTTTTACAAATTTAGAAAACGTTTCTCCTACATCTTTATTAAATATATAACATAAATATTCCTGTGAAACGCCTAGATTCTCTGCTAAATCCTTTTGACTGATTTTACAAGCATATCCATTTTCTATAAAATCAAGACATTTCCTTACAAGAGGATGCACACCTGGATATTGTTCTTTCAACGTACTGCAAGAAGCCTTTTTCCCATGGTTGTTGCTGCTATTTTCTAACCTCTCCATTAATTCTTTCACTTCATCATAGGTAATTGGTTTCACAAGATAATCAGATACTCCAAGGCTAATCGCCTGTCTTGCCACTTCAAATTCTTCATATGCACTCACTATAACGTACTTTGTTTTAAGGCTGATTGCCTGTGCAGACTTTATTAATGATATCCCATCCATATACGGCATTCTAAGGTCTGTAAACACTATATCTGGCTTCATGATTTGTATAATTTCCAAAGCCTGTTTTCCATCCGAAACTTCTGCTATCACTTCATATTTATCTGAAATGGATGTAATTAAATTTTTCAAACCTCTTCTTGCTCGCTGTTCATCTTCTGCAATTATAATTCTCATGATTACTCCTTTATTCTTCTGTTGTGTCTACACTAATAGGTGTTGGTAAAATAAAAGTAAAACTTGTTCCTCTTCCTGAATCGCTCTCCATAAAAACCTGAAATCCATTTCCATAGTACATACGCATACGAGTAATAACGTTAGAAATTCCTATTCCCACTTCCCTCTCTTTTGCTATCATGGGATTTTCTAATATTTCCCGAATAACTGCCTTTCTTTCCTTAGACATCCCACATCCATTATCTTCTATAACAATTTTCAAAAACTCCTTATATCCGTGACCGATAATGCGAATCCTGCCGCCACTGTCCATCCCTTCAAAACCATGAAGTATGGAGTTCTCTACAAAGGGTTGCAGCATTAGTTTGCGACAAGGCCAGCTAGCATAATCTGAATCAAAATCAATCTGATATTCAAAAGTTTGCTCCATTCTTTCTTTTTGTAAGAAAAGATATTGCTCAATCCAAGAAATTTCCTGAAACATATAAACATTCTGATGCTTTTGGTCAAACGTATATCTTAAGATATTTGATAATTTTTTTAGCAAAATAGAGACTTTGTAATTTCCACTATCAATCGCTTCATAATTAATTGCATTGAGCGTATTACAAATAAAATGTGCATTTATCTGAGATTCCAAAGCCTCTCTTTCTGCCCTCTGCTTCATAAGTATAGATTCTATAACTTGTCCATGCTGTTCCTTAATCTCTTCATTTGCTTTCCAAATCGCCTGCAACATTTCATTATATTCCTGACCAAGCTGCCAAATTTCATTCGTTCCTTTTATAGCAATCTGTTCTTTCATATCTCCATTTTTCACTCTTGAAATAGAATCGCTGATAATACTTACAGGATGAAGAATGCGGTTCGTAGTCCAGAATAAAATTAAAAGAATCACTATAATTGCCACAAAATAGAGGAAAATCATTTTATTATACGCTATATCTACCTTATTTTGAATCATTTTTTCATCTATTACTGCATGAAGTTGCCATCCATAATCCTCAATTTTCTCTGTTAGATCTGTTAATTCGTTTTTTTTCTTATATTCATCAGAATCCATTCCTATGTAGTCTCTTCCCTCTGTATGGAGTAAAATTTCTCCTGATTCATTTTCTATATATCCCTGAATATACTGTTCCTGATTTTCATTCAACTGTTCCAGAAGTGTACTTAAAGGCTGGCTATAATAAGATATCATCATCATATACTGAATATCCCTATAGCTATAACCTTCTCTTAATGGAAAACAAATATGAATAATACCTTTATTTTTTGTGTTTGGATGAATTTCTGGTCTTGTAATAAGACTATATCTTGGAATGGAATCCAGTACACTTTTTTCTTGTAGATTCTTAAAAGTCACCTGTATAATTTCACCTTCTTCTAACCCCCAAATAGGTGTCCCAGTTCCAACCATCTCATTTTTATCATATTGATAAAGTACCCCATTTTTATCTGCCAATGCCAGACCCACAATATCATTGGACGTTCTTCCAGCAGTCTGCAAAGAGCTCCGAATTCGTTTACGACTATTAACATCTCGGCTGCCATTTAAAAACTCCATAATATCTTCTACCAAGTCTTCATCCGTAGATAACAAAGCCCCTACATTTACATAATTTTCCAACTGTGTAACAATATTCTTATTCACAGAATTCAACAAGGCGTTCTCTGTTGTATAGGTGGTATTCACCAAGTAGGTATAATATTGATTTTTCATATACACCATAATAATCACCAGCAGCAAAATTACTGACACCAGAATCGCCAGTGCAAAAGAGCACCACATATGGGATTTTGCATAATATACTGCAGATTTCAATATGGATCGCTCCTTCTTTCCCTGGTTTCTATCCATTTCACTCTCCCTTAGAAGCCTTGACTTCCTCATCTACTTTTTGAATCTGTATCTTCACATCTTCCTTGAACTGTTCCCATGCATCTGCATGATCTACATAATATTTCGGACAAATTTTTCCTGTCACATCGTAGTGGCGGATAACATCCTCTTCTGTAAGATTAAAACGCCAACAAAGCCATCCCGTAAGACGTACCAAAGAAATATAGGTGGCATTGGTAAATTCTCCTGTTTCATCCAAATGACAGCATTCAATGGACAAGGTATCTTCATTTCTGGAATTAGAGGCATAGGCGATTTCTGTACTTGGTACACACTGCACAATTTCACCTTCATATCCTACTACAAAATGACTGCTTACTTTTGTTTCATGGCTGTCCTTCAGCCCTTGGAAATAATCCCGATTATTCTTAGCTGTTGTTCCAGGATTTGCTGTATAGTGTACTACAACTCCCTTGATTTCCTTTAAAGGCGTCCCAGGTCTGGAATATTCATTCACATCCAAAAGTTCCACCTCAAACGGCGGTGCTCCCACAAAAGAATCATTGCGCTCCTTTAACAGACGTTTTTCCTCTAGACTCCCCTTGATTTTGTTTACCACAAAAAAACCTGCTAAAACAGTAAGAACTGCCAAAATAAACATCATAACATGACGCCTTCGTCTTCGTCTCCGCAACTTTCTCCTGCGCTCTTTTCTTTTTTCAAAGTCAGAATCTTCCTCGTATCTGTCTTTTCTTCTCATCTTTTGTCCTTTCTGCCATAAACCGGAACATGTTTCCTATAAAACAAAAACAGGGTGCCGCAATGATTCTTATTTCATGCGACACCCCACATCCTTACTTATTCGTCAATACTGTAGTTTGGAGCTTCCTTCGTGATATGAATATCATGAGGATGGGATTCTTTCAAAGAAGCGGCAGAAATCTTTACAAATCTGCCAGTTTCTTTCAATGTTTCAATATCTTTGGCACCGCAGTAACCCATACCGGAACGAAGACCTCCGATTAACTGGAATACCGTATCTTCCACGTGACCTTTGTATGCCACACGACCTTCTACTCCTTCTGGAACCAGCTTCTTGGCATCCTGCTGGAAATAACGATCCTTGCTTCCATTTTCCATAGCTGAAATAGAGCCCATGCCTCTGTAAACCTTATATTTTCTTCCCTGATATAACTCAAATTCTCCCGGGCTCTCGTCACATCCTGCGAAAATACTTCCCATCATACATACATTCGCACCTGCAGCAATTGCCTTTGTCATATCTCCTGAGTATTTGATACCACCATCAGCGATAATCGGAATACCATATTCTTTTGCTGCTTCATAACAATCCATAACAGCAGTAATCTGTGGAACACCAATACCTGCAACGACACGTGTAGTACAAATAGATCCAGGACCAATACCAACTTTTACAGCATCTACACCAGCCTCAATCAAAGCTCTAGTTGCTTCTGCAGTAGCAACGTTTCCAGCAATTAATTGTAACTCTGGATATTTCGCCTTGATTTCTCTTACTGCTTTCAGAATATTTGCAGAATGTCCATGCGCGGAGTCTACAACAATTACATCTACTCTAGCATTTACCAAGGCATCTACTCTGGCCATAACATTTGCAGTAATACCAACAGCCGCACCACAAAGAAGTCTTCCCTGGGCATCTTTGGCAGACAGTGGATATTTAATCTGTTTTTCAATATCCTTAATGGTAATCAAGCCTTTTAAATTAAACTCATCATCTACAATAGGCAATTTCTCTTTTCTGGAATTTGCCAAAATTTTCTTTGCTTCTTCTAAGGTTACACCTTCCTTGGCTGTTACCAACCCCTCAGAAGTCATACATTCTTTAATTTTTTTAGAAAAATCCTCTTCAAACTTCAGGTCACGGTTGGTAATGATACCCACCAGTTTTCTACCTTCTGTAATAGGAACTCCTGAAATACGGAACTTTGCCATAAGATCATTGGCATCTGCCAGTGTATGTTCCGGTGATAAATAAAATGGGTCTGTGATAACTCCGTTTTCTGAACGTTTTACTTTGTCTACTTCTTCTGCCTGTTCTTCTATGGTCATGTTTTTGTGGATGATACCAATACCACCCTGTCTCGCCATAGCAATAGCCATACGGTGTTCTGTAACCGTATCCATACCTGCGCTCATCATAGGAATGTTTAATTTCACTTTTTTTGTCAGCCAGGTTGACAGTTCAACCTGATTCGGTATTACTTCTGAATAAGCTGGAACTAACAGCACATCATCAAAAGTAATGCCTTCACCAATAATCTTACCCATTGTAGTTCTCCCTTCGCTTTTGTTTATAGTACAGTAATATATCAAATTACCTGAATCCTGTCAATCTTCAAAGACTTTACGCGGGCAGCTTTTTTTAATATTTTCCAATAACTCTCTGTCTGGTTCAATAAGCACCTTGTACACATCTTTTTCATCCGGAATAATCATAGCATAAATCTTATGATCCTTTTCTCCGGAAGAATAGTCCAGAACCTTTAAATTGGTATTATGATTTTGGTAATCCATTCTATGAGAATTTACCGGCGCCATAATCTCCAATTTTGCCAGGTCAAAGCTTTTTAAACGTTTTCTCTTGGATTTTGCCATAATTTTGTCAATGTCCAGCTCTCCGTTTACATACACATATTCATATTCCAAATCTAAATTTGGCAAGATGAAATATGCTGCAACTCCTAAGATTAAAGTCGCAATCCAGGCAAATATAACCCCTATCAGCCCAAGAAATGCGGTTGCTGCAATCAATCCAATCAACAAAAATTTAATGATGAGATCTTTTGCAGTCTGCTTTTTTTTCACCAGCAATTCTGAATACGAGTCATTCATCTTCTGTTCCTCCTATTAGCCTTCGTATATTCTGTTCATTAGTGTAACACAAAAAAATCCAAGTTGCAAGAAAAGAGGAGGGGCTGTTTAGTGTGTAACAGCCCTTCCCCTTATTTTATTTTTTCATGTCTGATTTACATCATACCCATTCCAGGAGCGCCTGCTGGCATTGCAGGAGTTTCTTCTTTAATATTAGAAACAACTGCTTCTGTTGTAAGAAGTGTACCTGCAACACTTGTTGCATTCTGCAGTGCGCTTCTTGTAACCTTAGCTGGATCCAGGATACCTTTTTTCACCATGTCTACATATTCTTCATGCAGAGCATCAAATCCTGTTCCTACTTCGCTCTCTCTTACTTTGTTGATGATAACAGAACCTTCCAGACCTGCATTAGCTGCAATGTGGAACAAAGGAGCTTCCAGTGCTTTTAATACTACTTTTGCGCCTGTTTTAGCATCGCCTTCCAAAGTTTCTACCACTTTTGCAACTTCCTTAGAAGCATGAATATATGCAGAACCGCCACCTGCAATAATACCTTCTTCTACAGCTGCTCTTGTAGCATTTAAAGCATCCTCCATACGAAGTTTCGCTTCTTTCATTTCTGTTTCTGTTGCAGCACCAACACGGATAACTGCAACACCACCAGCAAGTTTTGCAAGTCTTTCCTGTAATTTTTCTTTATCAAATTCTGATGTTGTTTCAGCAATCTGATGTTTAATCTGAGCAACTCTTGCTGCAATTTCTTCTTTATTTCCAAGTCCGTCTACAATTACAGTAGATTCTTTCTGAACTTTTACAGATTTTGCACGACCTAACTGTTCCATAGTAGTATCTTTTAATTCCAGACCAAGTTCATCGGAAATCACGGTACCATTTGTAAGAACAGCAATATCTTTCAGCATTTCTTTTCTTCTGTCACCATATCCAGGAGCTTTTACAGCGCATACAGAGAAGGTTCCTCTTAATTTGTTTACAATCAGAGTAGTAAGTGCTTCACCTTCAATATCCTCTGCAATAATAAGAAGTTTTGCACCTGTTTTTACAATCTGTTCCAGAACAGGAAGGATATCCTGAATATTAGAGATTTTCTTATCTGTAATCAGGATATATGGATCGTCTAAAACAGCTTCCATTTTATCCATATCAGTTGCCATGTAAGCAGAAATATAGCCGCGGTCAAACTGCATACCTTCTACTAAATCCAGTTCTGTTTTCATTGTTTTGGATTCTTCGATAGTAATAACACCGTCTTTGCTTACTTTTTCCATAGCTTCAGAAACCATTTCGCCCACTTCATCATCCCCAGCAGAAATAGCTGCAACTCTTGCAATCTGATCTTTGCTTTCAATATTGGAGCTCATGTTCTTGATTGCTTCTACTGCTGTCTCAGTAGCTTTTTTCATTCCTTTTCTCAGGATAATCGGATTTGCACCTGCTGCAAGGTTTTTCATTCCTTCATGAACCATAGCCTGTGCCAGAA
>CAJKMA010000015.1 GCA_905200905.1 uncultured Bacillota bacterium | reverse complement strand
TGCGCCACAGCCTTGGCAGGCCATCGCGCAGCGATTTTGTTCAATTTCAGTTTGTAGAACTGTGTTAAATCATAAAACACAATGTTGGGAGGAATCTTATTATGGATTTAATGCAAATAAAAATAAAAAAAGATGAGCAAAGTGTATCATACATTAAACTCATCAGAGAATATGATAAATCTATGTCTATGAGCCAGATAAAACAGAAAATAGAATCGAACGATTTTGTAGTAAAATACGATATTAATGATTATGATGTTGTAGATGAGATAAACGGAATAGATAAGAAAAGAGAATTTAGAGAATTGATTAGGAAACTGCAAAGAGCAGGTGCAGAAACAACTATTTATTATAATGGACGAATTATTTCATTGGAATTTTTAGATAATTGGTTGAATACTATAGACGAAATTGAAAAGGAAGTCGAAAATGATATGGATAGAGAAGTAGATGAGTGTTAAATTATAAAACCGCATTGAGGTGTAGATTATGCGATATAAAAAAATGGTATTGAGTATAAATATTCGTTGGAAAAATAGAGTAATGATGTGATGGAGGAAGGATACATGAAGCTAAAAAAAATGGAATGGCAACGATTATATCCAGTAAAAAAGATTTTGTTTCTTGGGGCGTGGTTGTTTTGTGTTTTTATATTTATAGCGGCGATTATTTTGCTTGTTCGTGACGGGGATATTGAAGCCCTCTTGGGAGGGGGGATATGTGGAATAATAGCCTTCGTGACGGTTCGCCCCATGATAAAGTATGTAAGAACGTCATACCATTGTATGCCATATTTTAATAAAATATTTTCAAAGTGTGAACAGGAAACTTTTGTGGCATCAGAAGAGTTTCAATTTTTTGAAAGCGTAGAAGTAAATAATTATTTATTTCCACTTGGAATTAGCAAACACTGGATATATGCAAATAAAAGATTATTATCAAAAGATTTGGCTCTTTTTGCATGGCTAGAAGCAACTTCAAGCCTTATAGCCAGAAATACGACACCTATCTGCGTTTTATATATGACAGGAGAATGTGTTGAAGTTGATTTAGGAGTACATTTAACAGGAAAAGAGCAGATTTACATTCATGATTATTTGTGGAAAAAGGAAGGGATAATCTCAGCATGTTTGCTGGGAGATAAGCGTGAAGAGATGATAAATCTGTTTCAGAAGCAATTTGATATGTTGAAGCAAAGCATGAACTTAGACGATAAAGAGATGATAAAAGAGATTTTACAATCTCCAGAAAAATATCGGGACATGTATATGGAAATATTACCTTATCATATAAAGAAATGGTGTAATACCAATTTCTAAAAACTGGAGAGATACCTATATGAAGAAATATACCGACGGATGATATAATAAAACAATACTAAAAAATTATATGGGATAATCCAGAGATGGGTGTTTTTATGGGAGAGAAGATATGAAAAAATTATATGCAAAAGGATATTTTATGATGTTAATTTTTGTAGCTTGCGTAGGATTTTTGCTTCTTATGTATGGGGCTCATTCCATAAGTAATTACATACAAGGATCTGAATTAGTATGTATTTCAGGTGTTATTCTTATCTTTTTATCCGTACTAAACTTACTAAGAATTTTTCCTAATACATGGATAAAATATAATAAAAATATCATTATGATTAGCCGAGTTTCTTCTAATTCTGAAAATAAGAAAAAGCAAAAAAAGGAAGATAAATTAGATATTAAAGGGATTAAACAATATGGTTTTTCCTTTGATATGTTGCATCAAAATATAGAATATACTCATGGTAAAAATGGAGGATTAGGAATAGACATGGAAATGGTTATTGTAATGAAAGATAATACAAAATTTCCTATAGACTTAATGTTCTATACAAAAAAACAAAGAGAATTTTTACTTCACTACATATATACAAATACAGGAATACTTCCGACTGGGAGCTTAAAAACACACTTACAATTATAAGTGTATTACTGTGACACTTCTCTGATTATTCAATTTTTATACTGCTTTACCTGTCTGAATCCCTGGCCCTCATGCTTGAGGAGCCAGAGATTCATGAATCATTGTTTCTTTTGCTTATCTATGATTTGCAATGCGCCTTGCTTTAACTGTAAGATAACATCCGCACGTTTTGCGATTTCATTTGAGTGCGTAACAATAATTGCACATTTATTCATTTGGCGAACATTGTTTTCCAGTATTTGCATAGTCGACATTGCAGTATCTTCGTCAAGATTTCCCGTAGGTTCATCTGCCAGTATGACAGGGGGTTCACTGGCTAAGGCTCTTGCTATCGCCACACGTTGCTGTTGTCCACCAGAAAGCTGTAACACATTTCGTTTCATTTCTTCCTTGGTTAAGCCCATTTTTTCTAAAATCGGTTCAGGTGGCAGTTTGCTTGTCAATTTCACGTTTTCCAATGGGGTCATATAGTCAATCAGATTATATGCTTGAAAAACAAAGGAAACATGATTACGACGATGATTTGCTAACCCTTTTTCCATAATATCTTCTCCATTAAACAATATCTTGCCCTTTGTAGCACTATCTAGTCCGCCCAGCAAGGAAAGCAATGTTGTTTTACCACAACCAGACTGTCCTAAAATTGCATATAGTTTGCCTAATTCCATTTCTGCACTAATATTATGAAATACATTCTTTTTCTTGTCATAGCTATAACTCAAATTTGAAAATGATACTATACTCATAAAAATCCTCCTAGTCCATTTTGGATAAAATATCTTTCGGGTTTAATCGAATAACTGTGTAAGAAGCAACAAGCGTGGAAAAACATACCAAGACAAGTCCTATACTATAAACTATTACCATATCTGATGTTGCAATAGAAACTGTTAAATCAGTTGCACGTTCTCCTGTTTTTTGAATGATATAAGCTCCAATCTTATCTGCAAAAGTTATGGATAGCCCAGCCGATACAATCATAGATAAAAATGTAATCAGTATATTTTCTGTTAAAAATTGTCCGACAATCTCTACTTTACTACGTCCTACCGCAAGTAAAATACCAATTTCTTTTTTACGTCCTCTTGTCCATAACACAAGTAATAAAACGACGATAAATACACCAATCAATGTAAGCACGAATACCGTTGTATCTACCATACTTCCAAAAGAGGATAATGGTGTTGATACTAAGTCAAAATCTTCTGAATTGAGATGAAAAGTAAATGTTTTTCCTTTTACTTCTGGAAGATTTTTGATTATTTCCATAAGCTCTTTCGCTTCTTCTGGTGTATGAGTATAAACATCAAGGAAATCATAACCCTCGGAATCGTAAAGCTCACTTAAACTGTTCATATCTATATATCCTAAATTTGCTGGAATGTCGCTGGGTGTAATTGCTGATTTTGACATTCCCTCTGTACCACTAAAAATTCCTATAATCTTAAATGTAGTATCCGTAATATCAATATCGGTTTCTGTTATAAATTCAATAGTATCGCCAACAGAAAGATTATTTTTATCAGCTAATTCTTTTGAGATTAAAGCAACATAAGAATCATCAGATTTAATATGACGACCTTCTTCTAATTTATATGTTCCATTTAAAAATCTCGTGTCTAAAGAAGAATTTAAGACTGCCTGATAGGGTGTTGCTAATCCCTCTGTAACCATTGCTGGAAAGGGAGAAAAACTTTTCGGTACTCCCCAATATCCTTCTGAACTTTTCGCATTATATCCTATCACATGTTCAAGTTTGGAAATTTTATCAACCATTTTTTCTGTAATGAAATCGCCATTATAAGTATATCCAGAAGCACCATTTCCAAAGTCCTCTGCCGAACCATAATTTGCTTGATTGTTTGTATCCAGTTCAATCCGTACAGAAGCTCCTACCGTTTCTTTGATTTGTTTTGTTCCTTGCTCTACCGCTTTTTCATTGGAAATTGCAATCAAAACAGTTGTTGATAGTAATGTAAAGGTCAATAGGAGCAAGAAACTACGAAGCCTTTGCCTCCAGCAGTATTTTAAAGCTCGATTAAAAAAATTCATAAAAATCCTCCTAACTCATTTTTGTTAATATTTCTTTGGGTTTTAATGAAAGCACCGTTGTACTTGAAACAATAACGGTTAATGTTGTTGTACATATTTCAATCAGCAACAACATTACCGTTTTCAAACATTCTAATTGTAAATAATTATGTTGATTTACAGATTCCATATTTGACGCTGTGTGAATCATGGAATGAAACAAGAAATCATTTAGCACAGCAGATACAGGCATAAAAAGAATTACCGATAATATAAATCCGATCAATAATAAAATAAGTGTTTCCAAAACAAATTGACCGATAATTCCTTTTTTATCATTTCCTATGGAAAGTAAAATACCTGCTTCTCTTGTCCGTCCTCTTATCCGCAAGGTCATAATCAGCGTCAATATCACGATACCTAAAACAGAAACAATTCCAATTAGAGCAGACACTATTTTTTGTATCGTTTCAAGTTGCTCTGCTATCTTAGAAAACTTAAAATCATTTTTTTCTATAATATGGTTTTTCCAATCAATCGAAGCTATTCTTGATACTTCTCGTGTTATTTCATCAAGTAATAAAGGGTCTGATATAAAGAAGGACACTTCGCCATTATATATTTTGGGTTTATCCGAATCAAAAAGCAACTGGCTGTCAGAGAACATGATATTTTCTGGTTTTTTTGCCGTTGGATTTAAACCACTGTCTGTATTATTTTTAATTTCATAAATACCTTTTATTTCTACGGTTGCAAAAAAAGAGTTTTCATTTTCAAGTTCTGCATGAGTTAGCGAAATCTTATTTCCAATAGATAATTGATTTGTCTGTGCCAATTCTTTACTGATTAAAATTTTATTTTTATCTTCAGGTGTAATGTGATTCCCCTCTATCAATCGGTATTCTTCATTAAAAAAAGCCTTGCTCAAACTCGAATCACGAACGGCTTTGATTTGTCCCATATTACGATCTTCATTATGTCCCACTCCTGCAATAAATGAAATATCCTGTCCTTTTACATACCCACTTTGCTCGGTATTATATGATTTTAATTCATTCCCAATAATATTTAATATCTTTTGGATAGAAGTTTCATTAATCGCTGGAGTTCCTTTACTGAAAACTTGTCCGTTTTCTGCTGTGAACTGTTCGTATGGCCTGACATCAAAAGAAGCTCCTATTGTAGAACGCAAGTCTTTTGATATTTGAGAAATTCCTTGAAGAACGGAACTTCCCGTTAGTAAAGAAAATGAGATAAGGAAAAATACCATACATAGGATAAAGTTTTTTCCTTTTTTGCGAGTTAAATATAAGAAAACTCGCTTGCCTATGTGCATAAAAACACCGTCCTTTCTTTTTGATTAGTTACATCATAAAGCAGGACGGTTTCGATTTGATTTAATTCCTATTTAGATTTGATTTCGTTTTTGTGAATTTATTGTGATTTTAAAGCAAACACTATTTTCTTCATTTTTAATCTGATATGGTAAATGATGTTGCTCTAAAATATTTTTCACAAGGTAAAGTCCCAATCCACTGCCACCAGTTAATTTATTATGGGATTTTTCTACCCGATAGAATGGAGTGAATATTTTATCCAAATCATGATCGGGAATGGTAATACCCTCATTTTTAATTACCAATTCTTTTGTTGAAAGTGTAACATATACATTTGATTTTATAGGAGAATGACGAACAGCATTACTTACAATATTATGCAATGCTTTTTCAAAAAGAGCGTAATTTCCCATAATTTGAATTTGTTCTGTTATTTGCTGATGTATGGTTATCTTTTTTTCCTCTGCAAGAGGATATAAACGCTCACAAGTATGCTTCAAAATATCGGTGACAGAGATAGGCTTCATATCGTCAATCACTTTTAATTCCAGTTTTGAAACGGATAAAATTTCTTTCACAAGACTTTCCATATTTTCAATTTCATTTAATGTTTCTGGTAAAATCTTTTTCGTATCTTTATAACGCCCAATTTCCATAATCATACTTTCAACCTGCCCCTTAATAATCGTTATAGGAGTTTTTAATTCGTGAGAAGCAGTAGCAAAAAAATATTGCTGTTGTTTGTTCAAATTTTCGATATGCTTCATATCTTCCTTTAACTGTTTATTTGCAGATTCAAGTTCATTCATAGTATTCGATAATTCTTTTGACATGGTATTTAAACTATTTGCAAGGATTCCGATTTCATCCGTACGCTTCACATTACATTCCCATGTTATATCCAATTTTGCCATACGTTTTGAAACCTCACTGATTTCAACAACAGGCTTCGCAATGAAACGACTGCAAATCCAAGCTCCAAAAAAAGAAACAAAGAAAATAATGATGAAAAGAAAGGGCAATAACTTTAATAGGGCATTTATCAACTCATGACTTGAGGAAATAGGAGCAATGACATTAAGTATATAGGTTTCCACTCTGTCAGAAAATTGAATTTCTTGAGCAAAAGATAACATTTCTGTTTTGTTCGACGAAGTTTCAGAAGAAATTCCATACTGATACTTTTGCCCGTCAGCTTGAAATACAATGGTTGCCCGGTTATCTGAACAGAATGTTTCTAGGATATCTTTTGAATTTTCAAATTTTGTTTTAGAAAGTGTATCTGTCAATTCTTCGATTTCTGCATTTATACTTTGTGATGATACAGCCACATAACTTTTAGGCAGGCAAAACAAAATACTTCCATAAATAAGAAAGCTACATAAAATCAAAGAACCTGCAATCCATAAGAAAACTTTTACACTTAAACTGTTTTTAATGTTCACTTTCAAGTTTATATCCCACCCCTCGTATGGTATGAATACATTCTGTATTTAATTTGCGTCGTAAATTCATAATATGTATATTTACTGTCTTTTCGTCACCCATAAAATCATATCCCCACACCTGCTGTATGAGAATATCTCTAGTAAGAACTTGATTCTTATGATTTAAAAAAGTTTGTAAAAGTTCAAATTCAAGCCGTGTCAGATTTACAGGAATATTATCTTTATATACCTCATAGCTATCTACATGAAGCTCTATCCCTTGAGCTGATAGTACCTTTTGCTTTTCTGATTTTTCTTTGAATCGTCTAAGCACAGCTTCAATTCTCATTAAAACAAGTTTGAGGGAAAACGGCTTGGTAATATAATCATCCACTTGCAATTCAAACGCTCGTATCTGTGCTTCTTCTTCGTCCATAGCAGTAAGCATCATAATGGGAATTTGGGACTCTTTACGAACCAACTCACATACAGCATACCCATCTATCTTAGGCATCATAATATCTAACAAAATAAGAGAGAAGGACTGTGTACGAAAAAGGGAAAGTCCCTCTAATCCGTCGCTTGCCAATGAAACTTCATATCCTGCATCCGTTAATAATTCATATAAAACAGATTGTATTGCCTTTTCATCTTCAACAATCAATATATGTTCTTTCATGTAAACACCACCTATGAATTTTATAGTCAAAGCAATTTTACCACAGAATTATTTAGATTTGATTTAGAAACTTTAAAAATCACACCTTGAATATCCTTTTTTAGATTTTATATCTAAATCTCTTGACACGCCTGTGCTTTTTGTATATACTGTATATGTGTTATAAGTACAGTATATACAAAAAATAGGAGGATGCCATGTGGAAATTCTATTAAGTAATAGCAGTGACGAACCAATTTATGAACAAATTACTTCCCAAATCAAAGCCATGATTATGAAGGGAACTTTAAAGAGCGGAGATGCCCTTCCATCTATGCGAAAACTGGCAAAGGAACTTCATGTAAGTGTCATTACTGCCCAAAGGGCTTATGAAGAGCTGCAAAGGGATGGTTTTATCGACACAGTAGCCGGAAAAGGAACCTTTGTGGCAGCGCGAAACCGAGAATTTATCCGAGAAGAAAATCTACGGATTATAGAACAAAGATTGGAACAGGCAGCAAAACTTGCCAGGGAAAATGATTTATCTTTGGAAGAATTAATCAAACTTTTGACACTTTTTTACGAGGAATAAGCTTAAAATTGGAGGAGGAGAATCTCTATGGAATTTATTATGGAACTGGAAAATGTGACGAAATGCTATAAGGATTTTACTTTGGATCAGATTAGCTTCCGTATTCCCAGAGGAATGATTTACGGCATGATTGGAGAAAATGGCGCAGGAAAGTCTACCTGTATTCATGCCATTACAGATTTAATTTCCATTGATGAAGGCGAAATCTGTCTTTTTGGTGAAGATTATCACCATCATCCAGAAGAGATAAAGCAGAAGATTGGCGTTGTCCTGGATGGAGTGAATCAAAATCCTTATTTAAAATGTAAAGATATGGATTGCATTATGAAAAAAATATATCAAAACTGGGACAGCCAGAAATTCTTTCAATATCTGGAGACTTTTCAGATTAATAAAGAAAAAAAGGTGAAGGATCTTTCCAAAGGTATGCAAGTGAAACTCAATTTTGCAATAGCACTTTCTTATAACCCAGAGCTTCTTATCTTAGATGAAGCAACCTCTGGTCTGGACCCGATTATGAGAGAGGATATCTTGGAGCTCCTTCAAGAATTTGTACAGGAGGATCGTCATAGTATCTTGATTTCTTCTCACATTACCAGTGATTTGGATAAAATCGCAGATTACATTATTTTTCTCCATGAGGGAAAAGTTTTATTCGTAAAATCCAGGGAAGAGATTGAGCAGTATGGAATCTTGCACTGTGGCCAGGATTTCTTTGAAGCCCTTTCTTCCGAAGATTACGAAGCTTACATAAAAGATGCTTTTTCTTACCGGCTTCTGGTTCCAAATCGCTATGAACTAAAAAAGCATTTTTCAGATTTACTTATAGATAAAGCCAGTATTGAAGATATTATGTTGTTTCAGATTAAGGGGGTAAAATAATATGAAAGGACTTGTTTTGAGAGATTTACTTATTTGTTACCGCAGAACATCCAAAATGAACTATATAACAGATGTCATATTTTTTCTTTTCTTTCTATTGGTTCTAAGAAATCATTATAGTTGCATTACTTATCTTTTATGTGTGATGCCTTTAAACATGAGCGGTATGCCTACCGTTATGAAGGAGATGGACGTGAATCAAAAAGGGCTCTGGCTTACCAGCCTATATCCTGTTTCTTCCAAAAGCCTGGTGTTATCCCGTTATGTGGCTGTTTTCATCCAGCAGCTACACTATGTGGCAATGATGCTGCTGTATATCCTTTTACACGCTGTACTGTATCAAGAATATTCCTTTGGAGGATATTTACAGATGTTCTTCCTTGCATGGATGATGGGAATTTTATTTGCAGCTATCAATTTGATTGCTTGTTTTACTTCCAGCTTAAATGTGGCAGCTACACTTTATGCAGGGATGGTTGTTCTGGTAGTGATTGGTTATTTATTATGTAGTGTACTTTTGGATATAGATTTCACCTTCTTGTTTCAAATGAATACCTTGCTTCTTCTGGGTGGAATAGGACTTGCCGTGGCACTTATTGTAATTGTCACTTACTTCATTTCCCTTCAATTCTTCTTAAGACAGCGGGCAAAAATCTAAACTTCTTATATCCAAAAAGAGAGATGCTGCTTCTTACGCAACATCCCTCTTTTTTAATTGCTCTGCATTCTTTTAATAACCTTTAATCTTGTAAATTCTTCCCTTTCTTTTTCCTCCAGTGCATTGGATATGCTTTTTGTCAGGGCTTCATACTTGGGAATGGTAATGTTTTTTAATGCATTTGCACGTTTCTGTGTCTTTTTAATATTCACTGCCAGACGATATGCTGAGTTTTCCACCATGGACAGGCGGATGGTCAACTCCTTTACCTTTTCAAAGGCTGCCCTAGCTTCATCCAGAGAAGCTTTTGTCCCATAATAGGCATAGGTGGGTTCTCCTGAAGAAGGTTGGGAACGGACCAGCGGAATCTCAGTTCCCATAACACTTCTGGTCTTGATTTCAATAGAATCTTCTACCGGAACAGTTCTGGAAATTTCCTGCACATGGCTGATACCTACCTCCATATTTGCCTTTTGAAGGGCACTATAAGCGCTTCGGAAAGTGGTATCAATCTGGGACTGAATATCTTTTGCCTGATCAATTAGATCCATAAGTTCACGAATCAGGATATTTCTCTTTTTATCCATCAGGTCAAATCCCTGTTTTGAAAGAGCCAGAGAGTTTTTTGCTAATATCAGATTTCCCTTGGTGGGAAAGGTATTCGGATCCGTAATATCACCCCTTTTCCATGTGTTCTTTTATCGTTCTTCTGCTGGATGATAGTATTTATCCAAAATCTTGGTATCAATTCGATCCAGCTCTTCCCGTGGAATCATGCTTAAGAGCTTCCAACCCTTGTCTAGGGTTTCGGTAATGGTTCTATTTTCATCTGCTCCCTGTCCTACAAATTCTTCTTCAAAAGCAGTACCAAACTCCAGATATTTTTTGTCCAAAGGAGAAAGCTCATCTTCACCAATAACCGATGCCAGGGCTCTGGCATCACCTACTTTTGCGTAGCAGGAGAAGAGCTGATTTGCCACATCCTGGTGATCTTCTCTGGTGAATCCTTCTCCAATACCATCTTTCATAAGACGGGAGAGAGAGGGCAGTACATTAATAGGTGGATATACTGCCTGTCCGTGAAGCTGGCGATCTAGAACAATCTGACCTTCTGTAATATACCCTGTCAGGTCAGGAATCGGATGAGTAATATCATCATTTGGCATGGTCAGAATGGGAATCTGTGTGACAGAACCAGTGCCTCCTCTTACAATACCTGCTCGTTCATACAAAGTAGCAAGCTCACTATACAAATATCCAGGATAACCTTTTCTGGAAGGGATTTCTCCCTTAGAAGAGGAAACCTCACGCATGGCTTCACAGAAAGAAGTAATATCTGTTAAAATAACCAAAATGTGCATTCCTTTTTCAAAAGCCAGATATTCTGCAGCAGTAAGAGCTACTTTGGGGGTAATCAGTCGTTCCACCACTGGATCATTGGCAAGATTCAGATACATAACTACATGGTCAGAAACTCCACTTTCTTCAAAAGTTCTACGGAAGAATTCTGCTACATCATATTTCACACCCATGGCTGCAAATACAATGGCGAATTTTTCATCGCTGTCTGCTCCAAGAGAAGCCTGCTGCACAATCTGAGCCGCCAGTTGGTCATGAGGAAGTCCATTTCCAGAAAAAATAGGCAGCTTCTGTCCACGAATAAGGGTTGTCAGTCCATCAATGGCTGAGATACCAGTCTGAATAAAGTTACGTGGATATTCTCTGGTAACAGGATTTAGCGGAAGACCATTAATGTTTATTTTTTTCTCTGGAATCACCGGTCCTAAACGGTCAATGGGACGTCCGATTCCGTCAAAGGTTCGTCCTAAAATCTCAGGAGAAAGTTCGATTTCCATGGGATGTCCGCTAAGCCTTGTATGAGTATTCTGAAGAGACATATTTTCTGTTCCCTCAAATACCTGAATCACTGCTTTTTCTTCGTAGATTTCTACAATTCGCCCCAGTTTCCTACTTCCATCATCTACACGGAATTCTACAATTTCATCAAAAGAGGCATTTTTTACCCCTTCCAAAACTACCAGAGGGCCATTGATTTCACTTAAGCCCAAATATTCAATTGCCATAAATCAATCCCTCCTTATGCATTCTTTTCTAAAACAGTATTGTAAAAATCATCCACTGCTTTTTTGTACTCATCCATCATCTCTAAACGATCATTTGGCACATCATATTTAATGGAAATTACTTTTTCAAAAATCGTTTCCTGCTTTAAAATGGAAACCGGCATACCCATTCCTACCAAAACTTTGCATTTCTTGTACAGATACAGAATGATTTCCATCATTTTAAACTGCTTTTCCAGGGAAACACAGGTATCGTCTGGATGAAAGGCATTCTGCTGAAGAAAGCCCAGACGAACGACTCTCGCTATTTCCAAAGTCAGCTTCTGGTCATCTGGCAGTACATCACTTCCAATCAATTTTACAATTTCCATGAGACTGCTTTCTGAGTTTAAAATTGCCATGAGACGGTTTCTGTAATCCACAAATTTAGGAGATACCTGTTCGCTATACCAATAAGATAAGTCCCCTAAATATTCACTGTAGCTGGTAAGCCAATGGATAGCAGGGAAGTGTCTTGCATAGGCAAGGGATTTATCAAGTCCCCAGAAACAACGGACAAAACGTTTGGTATTCTGTGTAACAGGTTCAGAAAAATCACCGCCTTGAGGAGAAACAGCTCCAATAATGGATACAGAACCTTCTGTTCCATTTAAATTCTGCATCATTCCCGCACGCTCATAAAAAGCGGACAAACGGGAGGCCAGATAAGCCGGAAAACCTTCTTCAGCAGGCATTTCCTCCAAACGTCCAGATAATTCTCTAAGCGCCTCTGCCCAACGAGAAGTGGAGTCTGCCATAATTGCCACATCATAGCCCATGTCTCGGTAATATTCCGCCATGGTAATTCCTGTGTAAATGGAAGCCTCTCTAGCTGCCACAGGCATGTTTGAGGTATTAGCAATAAGAGAAGTACGTGCCATAAGAGCATTACCTGTTTTGGGGTCATGCAATTTTGAAAAATCCTCCAAAACCTGAGTCATTTCATTTCCACGCTCACCGCATCCAATATAAATAATAATATCTGCGTCTGACCATTTTGCTATCTGATGCTGGGTCATGGTTTTTCCCGTACCAAATCCTCCTGGAACTGCTGCAGTGCCTCCTTTTGCTATAGGAAACAGGGTATCCAAAATACGCTGTCCTGTTACCAGAGGTTTAGAAGCAGGAAAGCGTTTGCTGGTAGGACGTGGGATACGGATGGGCCATTTTTGTGCCAATTTTAACGGATATTCCTCCCCATTATCCTGCTTTAGAATTGCCAGTGTATCTGTAATGTTATACTTTCCATCTGGTACGACGCTTTTTACTACACCATGAAGATTTGGTGGAACCATGGATTTGTGTACAATAGAGGGTGTTTCTGGAACCTCAGCAATAATCGTACCACCATAAATTTCCATGCCTGGAGTAATGGTCATATGCACGTCCCACAGCTTTTCTGTATCCAGAGACTCTACCTGCATACCCCTGGAAATATATTTTCCAGACTGTTCTGCAATTACAGAAAGCGGTCTTTGAATTCCATCAAAAATATTATCCAAAATTCCAGGACCCAGGGTAACAGAAATAGCATCTTTGGTGGCGGTTACAGTTTCTCCAGGACGTAAACCGCTGGTTTCCTCAAACACCTGAACCGTAGTGGCGTCTTTTTTTAAAGAAATCACTTCGCCTACCAGATGTTCCTGTCCCACATAAACCATTTCAGACATTTTAAATCCTGTATTGCCCTTCAAATAAATGACAGGGCCGTTGATTCCATAAATTACACCGGTTTTACTCATGTGTTAGCCCTCCGTCAAAATTAAAGCTTTCTTTTTCATTCTGAAAAGAAGTGAAAAGTGTATAATCAATCAAAATATTCTTCTTGGGAATCACAGCCCGAATTCCTCCTAGAAAAGAAGTTTCTGCAAGGAGGGGAGTAATCCCGGTATGTTTTTCAAGATTTGAAGCCAATGCCGCATCTTCTGGAGACAAACTAATTTGAATTTCATCCTCGCCGGCAATTTTTAATGCCTTCTGCACCCGTTCTTCCAGCCATTTTGGATATTCTTCTGATTTTGTAAATGCGATTAACATGTCCTGGATTTCCAGAAACAATTGTTCCCGAAGCTCCTGTTGTTTTCTGGAGAGTTTTCTCTTGATATGAAGATGCTCTGCTGAAAGAGCTTTGTTGATCTCTCTGGATGCGTTTTCTGCTTCTGCCTTTAACTGTTGTCTGGCTGCTTCCTGTTTTTCTTTTTTATGTTGTTCCAGATCTGCATCTAGAATAGCACGATATTCTGTAATGGCTTTTTCAGCCTCTTCTCTAGCTGTCTCCATAGAAACCTCAGAGAAGTGCTGCAGCTTTTCTTCTGTTGTCATATGCATCACCTTCCTGTTATAATTTTAATCCAATCGCTTCATTTACATAAGAAGTAATGAAGTCCGGAGCACGGCCTGTACCATGACGGTCTGGAATTTCAATGAGAAGTGGAAGGCGGTGATTGAGACGGATATCATCAATAATATCTGGGAATTCCTTTCCAAATTTCTCAGTCAGAAGGATAATCCCGTAGTCCTTATTTTCCACCGCTTCCTCCAGCGATCTACGAAGCTCCTCTCGCTCATGCACCACCACGCCTTCTACACCGGCAAGGCGCATACCAGTATAGGTGTCAATGTTATCACTGATTAAAAACATTTTCATGAAATATCATCCTTTTCTGTTATCAGCCCAGTTTACCCAAAATCATAAAGGAAATAATCAAACCATACAAGGCAATACCTTCTGCCATGGCTACGAAAATCATAGACTTACCAAATAAGGAACCATCTTCACTAATAGCACCAAGGGCAGCACTTGCGGAGCTTGCTACGGCAATACCAGAACCAATACCAGAAAGACCGGTTACCAGGGCAGCACCCAGATAGCCAAGACCTGTTGCAAGACCAGCCGTATCAGCCGCAGTAGCCGCCTGTGCGCTTACTGTACCGCCAAACATAACAATAGTACCAATCAAAAGGCTTCCAAAGAAGAAGAAACAGTTGCAGGCAAGAGAACGTTTATAACGTTTCTTGTTTTTTTCTCCCAGGAAAAAAGCGCCAAATGGAACAAGAATGCTTAAAATTAATGCAGCTGCAAGTGTAATCTGAATCATGAGTGTCATAATAAAATCCTCCTAATTTTGAGATTGTTTTTTAACGGTTGTATTTTGAAAAAATGGACGGAATTCCCTTCCGCTTCCTTTATAGAAACGACTGAACATTTCATAGTATTCCAGACGCAGTACCTGGATTCCTACAATCAGACCTTCCATAGCACAGACAAACAGGTTTCCCAAAACAATAATAAACCAGTTAATGCTTCCTCCACTTTCCGCGCCTGCCAGCATAAGTACAACGCCCATCATAGCAGCATGGCTCACTGCAAAAGCTCCAATACGCACAAAGGAAAGGGTGTTGGACAAAAAGCTTAACATGATTTCAAAGAGTTCAAAAAAGCTTTGTACGAGAAACATAGGCTTGCTTCCCTCAATCACGGGTCCCTGTTTTGTCAGGAGTTTGGTGATTGGCTCTTTAAACATAATCAAAAGCAATGGCACACCAAACATCACTCCAAGAACTACTGCTGCTGGAAGGGCATTTCCTGTTAAAAACAGGAGTGCAGAAACCGTAAGCATACCATAGAATACCAAACCACACACAGCATTCTGGTCAAACCAGGTATTTTCAAAATCTCGAGTCCGGACTGCATTGATAATATGGAAAATCATGGTGACAAGAATTAAAAACATACCAAACACAATGGCAACTACAAAAACCGTATTCATATTTCCAAGTCCTGGTACCATGGTCATAGCTTCTGTTGGATGCAGCCATAAGGGTTCAATAATATTTTCGAATCCAAAAAAGCTTCCAAACATAAAGCCGAAAAAGGTGGAAAAAATTCCAGCCGTACCAATAATTGCTGCCAGATTCATATGTTTTATCTTATATAACAGAAAACCTCCAATTGCCAGAAGCAGTCCTTGCCCCACATCTCCAAACATGGCACCGAAAATAAAGGAGTAGGTGAGTGCCACGAAAATCGTGGGATCCATTTCATGATAGTCCGGCAGCCCGTACATTTTCACATACATTTCAAAAGGCTTAAAGATTTTAGGGTTTTTTAATTTCGTAGGCGGTGTTCCGCTGATTTTATTTTTATCATCTTCAATAATACAGAATAGTTTTGTATCATTTTCAATTTCTTTCATAAATGCCGAAGCATCTTTTTCGCTCATCCAGCCACAAAGAATATAAAAGGTTTCTTGATGTTCTTTCACACAAGCAGCTACTTTACGGACATCAAAATTGGTAGATAAAGCATTTAATGCCTCTTTTGCAGAGAGTATTAAGGATGCATCCCCTTCTAATAGTTTCTGCATTTTGTTCTCGCACTGTGCATATTCTCGATCCACATTTTCCAGGCGCGCTTCCAACTCTGTATAAATCTGCTGTGGTGTACCATGGTAGTAATCCTTTTTCAAATACATACGCTCAAAATGCATGGAAGAAAATACAGCATCCACCTGTTCCATTTTTGTCCATAAAACAAAATAAATTCCCCATACATAGTCGTCCTGATGGCAAGGGTAAAACATGGTATCCAAATTGTCATACACATATTCTTTAAATTTTTCGTAATACTCCAGTGGGATCCGTCCAAAACGGGCCTGGACAAAACGATAATGAATCAATTTGTCTACATCTTCTGGAAGAGTAAGAAATGGCTTGATTTTCTTTAGGTCTTCCTGAAGTGATAAGCGCTGTTCATTTAGCTCATCGCAGCGTTTATTGATTTTTGAGAGCTTTTCGTCCAAAGATTGAACGAGTGGCTTAATTTCCTTCAGAGAAACATCCTGAATAGGAATTTCCTGGGGATTCTTAAGCAAACCGGCAAACTCATTCACTTTGGCCAGCAACTCCTTATAGGGATTAATCTGAATATAAGGAGATAAATGCTGTACCTGAGTAAGTTGAGTCATGGCATTTTCCAAATGAATCTCATACTTAGACAAATATTCATTTACCACACGGTCAATGTCTGATTTGGGGCCAGTGATACTTAAGAATTTCATTTTCTCAATCACGAAATCACCTCCGTTTTTATGTTTTGTGAATATATTCCAGAATTTGATCCGGTGTAAGTCCATAACGAACACATTCCACCGCCGTAGTCAGACGATCTACCTCATGCTCTTTATGATAAAAATAGGAATAAATCATAATTACAGAGTGTGGGTATTTTCTGGATTCTGTTTCTAAGATGGTTTTTAGATTTAAGTTGTAGAGTTCCTCCAGAGTTTCCGGAGATAATCCTGAAAAACGTTTTTTATAATAAGTAGTATCCAGAATTCTTCGGAATTCTTCTTCATCCACAGCTTCCACCATGGCAGATATTTCTTTTTTGGACAAACGATAATGCACTGGAATCAGCAGGGCATAAGTGTCTGCTGGCGCCATATGGTAATATTTTTTTGAACGGTAAATCCACTGAAGATTCAGCATATCAAATTTATTGCCATAGGCCCTGGTAATTTCTTCTAAATCCCGTTTCTGAAACAGTTTTTCTTTTACAGACCAAATATTTGCAAAGTAATACTGGTCTAAAGCCATACCATAATCAAAGATACGAGGCTGACAGTCATTTTCCAACTTTTTCAAAGGCTCATAATACTCGGAACCTTGAAGATGATTAACAAGTTCTTCAATAGTAGAAGAGTTACTGATTTTTTCCAAGTCTAATTTGGAATGACGGTCAAAAAAGTCCTGAAATAAGGATAAGTCTAAATCCGCTTTTCCCTGATCAAAAACTTTTCTAAGACAGTCTTTTAGCACTGAAATCTCATATCTCTTAAAATACAACGCCATAAAAGTACGCTGTTTGGGATTGGCAAACCGGTACAACTTGGTAAAATTTTGATGTATGGTATGGACAAGTAGTTTTTCCACATCACCTCTATGGAGGCTGTTTTCATCCAAATCTGCCCATAACCTGGCATATCCAGGCTGTTTTTTCAGATAAGCTACGATCTGGATTACAGAATCCATTTGTGCGATTTCCTGGTACTGCTGTTCACCAATCAATTTGCTTTGCATGGCCCGTATTTTTGTAGACAGGCCACTGTAGGAAAGCAGGCTTCCCATTGTTCCATCACATCCTTAATATTCTGTCATAAACTTGCTTTGCCAATTCTGTATGACGTTCTTTATAATAGGTTTCCATTTGACACAAAACACGGTCTGCATCAGATTTTTGTTTTTCCAGCTTTGCCTTCATATCTATTTCCAACTCGTCCCGTATTTCCTTGTTCTTAGCCATCATCTCATCATCTACAGCCTGGTCGAAATCACGAATGGCTATTTCATATTGTTGTGCCAATTCTTTTTTTTGCTCAGACACATCTTCCATGATATGGGATGCAGTAGCTTCGATTTCTGCAAGTTTACTGATAATGTCTTCCATAGGCTTTCCTCCTTCATTTTTTATACATTGTTTATCATACACCTTTTTCATAAAAAATCCATAGGAAATTGTGCAAATTTTAACGCAAACGACTCAAATGCTCTTTAGCTACAGCCTTTTTACCGATTTTTTCTTTTTATATTCTTTAGATTACCCATAAAATAACTAGTAATACAAACTTTCCGCAACCACAAACAGTATATAACAGCATAAAACAGTTGACATCTGTTCTATACTGTTATATACTGTTTGCAAGAGGAGGATAGGAAATGAAGATTATAATCAACCACTCATCTATGGTACCAATTTATGAACAGCTGATTGATCAAATTAAAACAATGATTTTAAATGAAGAATTAAAGGCAGATGACAGCCTTCCTTCTGTCCGGACCTTGGCAAAAGAACTGAAAATCAGTGCTTTAACTGTGAAAAAGGCCTATGACTATCTGGAGGAGGAAGGTTTTACTATTACGGTTCATGGCAAAGGAACCTATGTAGCAGCTGCCAACCAAGAAGCAAAACTGGAGCAGCAGAAACGGGAAATTGAAAGCGAATTGGAAACTGTGATACAAAAAGCCCGACGCTGCGGTATGAAAAATGCAGAAATTGAAGCCTTATTTTCTTTAATTATGGAGGATGAAACATGTTAGAAATAAAAGATTTAAAAAAATCCTATGGTTCCTTTCAGTTACATTGTTCCCTAGCAGTAGAAGAGGGATGCATCACCGGATTAATCGGTTCCAATGGCGCTGGAAAAAGCACTACCTTTAAATCCATTTTAGGGCTAATCCGCAAAGACAGCGGAACAGTCACTCTATTTGGCAAAGATGTCCACCACCTTACCAGACAGGATAAGGAAAACATAGGTGTTGTTTTATCTGACAGTGGTTTTAGCAATCAGCTTACCCTTATGGACATTGCTGCTGTGCTGGATGCCATGTACAAAAATCTGAAAAAAAGTGAATTTTTAGAAGCCTGCCGCCGTTATCAGCTTCCAGTAAACAAAAAAATCAAAGAGTTTTCCACTGGTATGAAAGCAAAGGTAAAAATCCTTGCCGCAATTTCACACAAACCCCAATTTTTACTCCTAGATGAACCCACAGCTGGTCTTGATGTACTGGCGCGAGAAGATTTGCTGAATGTACTGCGGGATTATATGGAAGAGGATGAAACTCGTTCTATTCTCATTAGTTCTCATATTTCAACAGATTTGGAAGGTCTGTGTGATGATTTATATATGATTGATAAGGGACAGATTATCCTCCACGAAGACACAGATACTCTGTTAGGTAGGTACGGGCTTTTAAAAGTAACGAAAGAGCAGTATGAAATTATTGAAACACAATATCTTCTGCGCAAGCGCAAAGAATCTTACGGCTATAGTCTTCTGACCAATGAAAAACAGTTTTATCTGGAAAATTATCCACAGATTACTGTGGAAAATGGAAGTATTGACGAAGTGATTGCTATGATGGTGAAAGGAGAGGCAGTATGAAAGGATTGTTTATCAAAGAT
The DNA here is from genome assembly GCA_905200905.1 of uncultured Bacillota bacterium. Taxonomy (GTDB): domain Bacteria; phylum Bacillota; class Clostridia; order Lachnospirales; family Lachnospiraceae; genus Blautia. The sequence continues at coordinate 31,545 of CAJKMA010000015.1, read as the reverse complement.
TTAAGACTTATGAAGAATCAGCGCAATTTTCTCGTTACCATTGTCCTAATGTTTCTGATTCTTGTCATTACTGGAGTAGATGCCAGTTTTTTTATGGGATATGTGCCATTTTTACTTTTAATTGTTTCCATGACTACCATTACTTATGATGAACTGGAAAATGGTCTTGCTTTCCTCATGGTTCTGCCTGTATCCAGAAAAGAATATGTACTGGAAAAATACCTGTTGGGAGGGCTATTTGGCATAGGCGGACTTGCTGTTACTGTTGTCATTTTTATCATCACAGAAGAAAATGCGAAAACCTCCATGACCTGGGAAAGCTATCTGCTTATCGCAACGGGATTTCTGGCTTTTGTGATTCTGTTTTTAAGTCTTATGATTCCCATTCAGTTAAAATTTGGAAGCGAAAAGGGGAGGTTAGTTTTGTTTGCTATTTTCTTTGGAATCATTGGTCTGGTCTATGTAGCTGACAAAGTGATAAAAGTAAATGTTACAGCAACCGCTTTGTATCAGAACCTCCTACAGCTTCCTTTGGAAATATTATTGACAGCCACTTTTGTTCTCTTCGCTGTTTTTGTATTGATTTCCATCAAAATCAGTTTGGGAATTATGAAGAAAAAAGAGTGGTAAAGAAAAATAAAGCATGGTACCCAGCTCCAATAATGAGTTGGGTATTTTTATGCGATTTAAAAATTGGTTATTTAGAAAAGGTTGGATTAGGTGCTGATATTATGGTATACTTAATAAAAATTTTACTGAGGAGGAAGCCTAAAACATGGAAACAGTAAAAAAATTATTTGCCCCAGTGGATATGACTGTTGGAACACCATGGAAAAAAATTGTATTATTTACGATTCCCATGCTCTTGGGAAATATTGCACAGCAGCTTTATAATACGGTTGACAGCATTGTTGTTGGAAATTATGTAGGAGACAATGCCTTGGCAGCAGTAGGAAGTGCAGGTCCTATTTTAAATCTTCTGATTGTTTTGTTTATTGGTATCAGTGTGGGAGCCAGTATTATGGTTTCTCAATACTTTGGCGGAAAAAAGCGAGAAGAACTGTCTAAAACCATTGGAAACTGTATTCTTCTCACTACGATTGCCACATTGGTAGTTATGGTGTTAGGTGTCTTTGTTACAAGACCCTTACTTCAATTATTAAATACTCCAGACAGTATTATTGACTGGTGTACTTCTTATTTAAAAATATTATTTCTCGGTTCTGGAGGTCTGGCTTTTTACAATATTTTAAGCGGTATTTTGCGTGGCCTCGGAGATTCTGTTTCTGCCCTTGTTTACCTTTTGGTAGCAACGGTATTGAATATTATCTTAGATCTGGTATTTGTGGTTTCTTTTGATATGGGTGTAAACGGTGTAGCTCTTGCTACTGCTATTGCCCAGGGTGTTTCTGCCGTTTTATGTGCGTTGAAGCTTGCCAAAATGAAGTCTATTTTTGATATGGGATTTCACTATATGAAAATCCATAAGGAATATGCCAAGAATATCATTCGCCTGGGTCTGCCTTCCGGTATCACACAGGCAATTCTTTCTATGGCAATGATTGTGGTACAATCCCTTACCAATAGTTTTGGAGAGATGTTTATTGCTGCCAATGTGATTGTTATGCGTGTGGACGGATTTGCCATGCTTCCTAATTTCTCTTTTGGAACTGCCATGACTACCTATGCAGGACAAAATGTAGGAGCTAAGGCTTATGACCGCGTTTCCAAAGGAGCAAAACAGGGAACTTTCATTGCTATGGGGACGTCTGGTACCATTACTTTATTAATTTTAATATTTGGACGTCATCTTATGGGGGTTTTTACAAAAACACAGGAACTGGTAACCCTTAGTATGCTGCTCATGCAGATTCTGGCAGTGGGTTATATTGCCATGGCTGTCACTCAAAGTCTGTCTGGTGTTATGCGCGGCGCTGGAGATACCATAACTCCTATGTGGATTTCCATTATTTCGACTATTATTATCCGTGTGCCACTAGCCTATGGACTAGCCTATCTGACACGCTCTACGCAATACCCAAATGGAAGACAGGAGGTCGTTTACATTTCTTTGTTATGTTCCTGGGTACTTGGTGCCCTAATTACCGGATGGTTTTATCGAAGAGGGAAGTGGAAACAACGGGCAATTTAAACGATTTTTTACCATTCTCTGTTTTTCTTTGTCAAAATTTGCAGGAAATCATTGTTATAAAAGAGAAAAAGGGCTATAATAGGGCGGAACAAAACTATGAGGTGGAATAACCGTCTCGGATAGGAGTATTATGAATTACGCAGAAGCAAGAGTATATTTGGATGAAATTTCCAAATACGGAAGTGTACTTGGCTTGGAGAATATGAAAGAATTGCTTTGCAGACTTGGGAATCCTCAGGATGATTTATCTTTCATCCATATCTCCGGAACCAATGGAAAAGGATCTGTGTTAGCATATCTTTCCACAATATTGTCCAACGCAGGATATCGGACAGGACGATACATATCACCAACCCTGTTTTCTTATCGAGAGCGGATTCAAGTAGATGGAGAAAAAATTGAAAAAGAATCCCTTGCCAAGCATGTTACTGCCATTGCCTTGGCTATAGAAAATATGAAAAAAGAACACCTTGGCAGTCCTACGGCCTTTGAAGTAGAAACTGCATTATCTTTTCTTTATTTTAAAGAAAAACAATGCGATATTGTAGTGTTAGAAACTGGTCTAGGCGGTGCTTTAGATGCAACGAATATTATTAAAACAACCGTGTTGGAAGTCATCGCATCTATTGGAATGGATCATATGGAATTTTTGGGGAATACCTTAGAGGATATTGCGACCCAGAAGGCCGGCATTATTAAACCCCATACAACGGTAGTATCTGCTTGGCAGGAGCCAGAAGCTGCGAAGGTCATTACCAAGGTCTGTGAAGAACAAGGCTGCGTCCTAAAAACGGTCAATCCTAGTCAAATCACAGCAGTTACTTACAATATTCAGAAACAACAGTTTTCTTATAAAGATTGGAAACAGATCACCATTCCATTAGCAGGAAGTTATCAAATTTTAAATGCAGCACTTGCACTGGAGGCTGTGGAAGCCTTGAAAAATCTGGGATTTTCTCTTACAGATGCACAAGTCTATGAGGGATTTGCAAAAACTGTCTGGAAAGGACGTTTTACCCTGCTTGCTACTGATCCGGCAGTTATTCTGGATGGTGCACACAATCCCAGTGCTGCAAAGGAACTTCAACGTTCTTTAAATTTATATTTTAAAGGGAAAAAATTATATTATATTTTCGGTGTCTTTAAAGATAAAGACTACGAGGAAGTTATCCGTCTTACAGCACCTTTGGCTGAACACATTATTACCATACAGACACCGGATAATCCAAGAGCTCTGCCAGCTTCTCAGCTAAAAAAGGCTGTAGAAAAGGTGAATCCTTCTGTAGAGGCAGCAGACAGTATACAAGAGGCTGTAAAAAAAGCAAAGCATCTTTCAGATAAGGAAGATGCAATTATCATATTTGGTTCCCTTTCCTTTTTGGGAGAGGCTGAAAAAGCATTGAAAAGTGAGGAGATCTACCATGGATAAAGAAAAGATAAAAGAAGGCGTAAGATTAATTTTAGATGGAATTGGAGAGGACATTGAAAGAGAAGGACTTTTGGAAACTCCAGACAGAATTGCACGAATGTATGAAGAGCTGGCTGCAGGCTATACAGACAGCGCAGCAAAACACTTGCAGAAGCGGTTCCACGTAGATAATAATGACATGGTTTTAGAAAAGGATATTCATTTTTATTCTTTTTGTGAACATCATATGCTTCCTTTTTATGGAAATGCGGCAATTGCTTATATTCCAAATGGGGAGGTTGTGGGACTTAGCAAAATTGCCAGAACAGTAGAAGTTTTTGCAAAACGTTTCCAGCTTCAGGAACGTCTTACAGCCCAGATAGCAGATGTATTTATGGAAGAATTAAAACCACATGGGGTAATGGTACTGATTGAAGCAGAACATATGTGCATGACCATGCGTGGAATAAAAAAACCAGGTGCAAAAACGGTAACTGTAGTAACCAGAGGTGTTTTTGACCAGGATGAAAAATTACAAAATCAGTTTTACCGTATGTTGGAAAGGAGAAGCTAGGGATGGAACGAATCCAAGCAATTTGCAACCATCCACTCTGGAAAGAAAGTGTAGAACAAATCAGAATATTGGAGCAGGAACGAATCTTCTGTAAGCATAATCCTCAGCATTTTTTAGATGTAGCAAGGCTGGCCTGGATAGAAAATCTGGAAAAAAATCTGGAAATTTCAAAAGAGCTCATTTATGCGGCTGCTTTCCTTCATGACATTGGACGACATCTCCAGTATCAGGAAGGAATTCCTCATGACAAGGGAAGCGCCATAGTAGCAGAAAAAATTTTGAAGGATTGCGGTTTTACCCAAACAGAGCAAGAGGAAATTTTGTCTGCTATTTTGCAGCACAGAACAAAAGAAACCCGCGTTTTAGATTCTCTTCCCGGACTGCTCTACCGTGCAGACAAGGCTTCCCGTGCCTGTCTGTTTTGTCATGCCCAAAAAGCATGTAACTGGGATGAAGAAAAGAAGAATTTGAAACTTACTGTATAGGAGGATAACACAATGATGAAAATTGGAAACCGTATGTTTGACGTAGAACATGACTGCTATATTATGGGAATTTTAAATGTAACACCAGACTCTTTCTCTGATGGAGGAAAATGGAATAGCTTAGAAAAGGCTAAACAGCATGTAGCAGATATGATTTCCCAGGGCGCTTCCATTATTGATGTAGGTGGAGAATCAACCAGACCTGGACATGTGCAAATTTCCATTGAAGAAGAAATCCAACGTGTTGTTCCAGTCATTGAAATGATTAAAAAAGAATTTGATATTCCTGTATCCATTGATAGTTATAAAGGAGATGTAGTAGAGGCAGCGCTGAAAGCAGGTGCTGATTTCGTAAATGATGTCTGGGGACTAAAATATGACTATAGAGTAGCAGAACTCATTGCCAAGTACCAAGTTCCCTGTTGTTTGATGCATAACCGAGAAAAAGCTGAATATGACAATTTCCTGGATGAATTCTGTGCAGATATGAAAGAATCCCTTGCCATTGCCAAAAAAGCAGGAATTAAAGACGAACAAATTATTTTGGACCCCGGTGTTGGATTTGGAAAAACTTACGAACACAATTTGATTATCATTCATCAACTGGAACGTTTAGTGGAACTGGGATACCCTGTTCTCTTAGCAACCTCTAGGAAATCCGTCATTGGAACAGCTTTAGATTTACCTTCTGACCAGCGTGTGGAAGGAACCGTGGTGACTACTGTACTTGGAGTAGAGAAGAAGGCCGCTTTTGTTCGCGTCCATGATGTAAAAGAAAATTTACGTGCCATCCGCATGACACAGGCTATTTTAAGAGAGGGTAATGTATGATGAAGCAGTATGATGAGATCCATATTCAAAATCTGGAAGTGTTTGCCAACCATGGAGTATTTCAAGAAGAAACGAATCTGGGACAAAAGTTCCTGTTTTCCCTTACCATGTATACGGATACCAGAAAAGCAGGGAAAAGTGATTGTCTGGAAGAATCCATTCATTATGGAGAAGTCAGCCAGTTCATAACAGACTATACCAGAAAACATACCCGTAAGCTCATTGAAGCTGCTGCTGAAGATTTGGCAACTGCCTTGCTTCTTCACTACCCACTTCTGAAAGGTGTAACCTTAGAGCTGAAAAAGCCATGGGCTCCTGTGGGACTCCCCTTAGAAACCGTTTCTGTAAAAATTTCCCGTTTCTGGCACAGGGCATATATTGCCCTTGGTTCCAATCTGGGGGACAAGAAGGCCTACTTAGATCAGGCGATAAAGGCTCTAAAGCAGCACAAAGAATGTCGGGTGCAGAAAGTATCCTCTTATCTGGTAACAGAGCCTTACGGTGGGGTAGAACAGGATGATTTTTTAAATGCTTGTCTTTCTCTGGATACGCTGCTATCCCCTGAAGAACTGTTAGACCTGCTGCACGAAATCGAACAGGCTGCTCACAGAGAACGTCTCATTCACTGGGGTCCCAGAACTTTGGACCTGGATATTCTTTTGTATGATAACGAAGTTTTGGAAACCGAAGATTTAATTATTCCTCATATAGAAATGCATAAGAGAGACTTTGTGCTAAAGCCTTTAGCAGAAATTGCCCCTAATAAGCGTCATCCAATTCTTGGGAAAACCATAGGGGAACTGGCAGCCCAACTATCCAAATAAAAAGCGCTGGTAATGAATTATGAAGGAACAGATATTGATTGTAGATGATGAAAAAGAAATTGCAGACCTGGTAACACTCTATCTGGAAAATGAGGGATTTTTTGTATTTAAATTTTATTCCTCTAAAGAAGCATTAGCATGTATTAACACCCAGTCCATTGATTTAGCAATCTTAGATATTATGATGCCGGAAATTGATGGATTAAAGTTGTGCCAGATCATTCGAGAGCAGCATCATTATCCGATTATTATGCTCACAGCCAAAAGTACAGAGCTGGATAAGATTAACGGTCTTATGCTTGGGGCAGATGATTATCTCACCAAGCCTTTTCTTCCCCTGGAGTTAGTGGCAAGAGTAAAAGCACAATTGCGCCGATACACCCGCTATAATATAGGTGCAGAGCAAAATCAGGATATTTTTATCCATCATGGATTGGTTTTAAACCGAAAAACCCATGAATGTACCCTAAACGAAAAGCCTTTGTCTTTAACACCAACGGAATTTGAAATTTTGGCAATTCTATGTGAAAGAAAAGGCAGCGTGGTGAGTTCTGAAGAATTGTTTCACCAAATCTGGAAGGACGAATATTACAGCAAAAATAACAACACCATTACCGTTCATATCCGGCATTTGAGAGAAAAAATGCAGGATTCTTTTGAAAAGCCAAAATACATTAAGACAGTATGGGGGTGTGGATACAAAATTGAAAACTAAGCACCATTTCTTGCAGATTTTTCTGGTTGTTTTAGGAATTACCAGTATTTTTGCCTATTTTTTCTATCTTTTCATGGATTATGGTGTCAACGGTTTTTTTCGTGATTGGTTTGCAGACACCTTCATCATAACCCAGGAGGTTTATGATGCATCCAGGCAGGCAACGGTATATTATGACCAAGTCAACTGGTATGCATTAAAAAGTTTTCTGCTTTTCTTTCTCATTATTGCCGTGATTTTTGTTGTTTTTCTTGTTCTAATTTCTATGTATGTGTACGGAAAAATAAAGGAAGCCAGAACACTTGCGTCTTTAAATGAAATGATTGAAAACTATAGAAAGCACGATTTAGAGATGGAAATAGCTTTTCCAAAAAACTATCGGGAAATTGGCGCACAGATGCTCCAAATGAAAACCGATATGCAAAAACAGGAGCAAATTTTAAAAGAAGAAGCACAAAAGAAAAGTGATTTGATTACGTATCTGGCTCATGACTTAAAAACTCCTCTTACTTCTGTTATCGGATATTTAAGTCTTCTGGATGAAGCTCCGGACATGCCAGAGTCACAAAAAGAAAAATACATTCATGTGGCACTTACTAAGGCAGAACGTCTGGAAACTTTAATTGCTCAATTTTTTGAAATTACCCAGTTTAACCTCCATAATATGATTTTGGAAAAAGAACATCTGGATTTGGCATATATGCTCATGCAGATGACAGAAGAGTTTTACCCTGTTTTATCTGCCCATGGAAATACAGTGGACCTTCAGGTGGATGAAGCTCTAGCTGTATACGGGGACGGAGATAAATTAGCCAGAGTCTTTAATAATATTTTAAAAAATGCAGTGGCTTATAGTTACGAAAACAGCGTCATTGTCATCCGTGGCTTCTTCCATCAAGGTATGGCTGTAATTTTTTTTGAAAATCACGGAAAAACCATTCCAAAACAAAAATTGGATCTAATTTTTGAAAAATTCTTCCGCCTGGATGAGGCCAGAAGGAGTGATACTGGCGGTGCAGGACTGGGACTTGCCATTGCCAAAGAAATTGTAGAATTACATAAAGGCAGTATTTGTGCCCAAAGTCAGGGAGAAAAAACCACCTTCCAGGTAACACTTCCTGTGGAAACTCCATAAAATATTAATAAAATCTTAGGAATTTCACAAGAGAACCTTAAACATCATCTTTTTTCTTTTTGTTATAGTAGGAGCCAGAACAGCAAAAGCTGATTTCTCTTACAGCAAAGAAAAAGGATGGTGTTTTATTTTGAAAAGAGTAAGACGAAGAAGGAGAAGAAGAATCTCTATTTTATTTGGCATGATTTTATTTTTTACAGCTGCTTATGGTGTATTGCTTCTTGTTACCTTTTTAAGCAGCAGTGTAACCTCCTGTCATGCAAGCACCCAAAAGGCAAAAGCAGAAAAACTCCTAAATGAAACGGAGCTTTATCCTCAGGAGCTTTTGGATATGCTTTCCAGAAATCCAGATATGCTGGACTTTGTAGAAGGCTATCCAGAAAAAAAAGGGCAGGTATTTGCAGATTCTATTGGAAAGGTAAAAAAAGGGGAATATCCTCTATTGCTTCAATGGGATGAACGTTGGGGTTATGGAAATTATGGAACAAGTTGTATAGCAGTAAGCGGATGCGCTCCTACCGTCATTTCCATGGCAATTGCAGGACTTACCGGAGAGGATTCCATTACTCCTTACACCGTGGCCACTTATGCAGAGGAAAATGGCTACTATGTTCCAGGCTCTGGTACCAGTTGGTCTTTGATAAGCGAAGGTATCCAACATTTCGGTCTTTTTGGCCAGGAACTTCCCCTGTCTAAAGATTCCGTTTTTCAAACATTAGACTCAGGTATGCCCATTATTTGCAGCATGAGACCAGGAGACTTTACCACTACAGGACATTTCATTCTCTTAGTTGGAACCCAAGACGGAAAAATCCAGGTACGTGACCCAAACAGTACACAGCGCAGCGAAAAATTATGGGATTATGAAACTTTGGAGCATCAAATTAATAACTTATGGGCTGTCAGCCAGTAAAAAATATGGTATAATGAGCCTTGCAGAGCCCTGCGTGTACGCAGAGGGCTCTATAAGGCGAAAACCTCATGGAGACGACAGTCGACATGGTATGATAAAAGAAAAAACAAGAAGAGGATTATAGTATGAATGTATATGATTCCATTCTCTCTTTTCATGGAACTTGGCGCACCTATCAGACCCGAGTTCTTAAGTCTGCCCAGTCTTATCTGGAAGATAAGAAAATACATATTGTAGCTGCTCCTGGAGCAGGGAAAACCACACTTGGCATTGAACTTATCCGGCGCTGTGGCCTTCCCTGTCTGATTCTATCCCCCAGAATTGTAATCCGACAACAATGGTTAGAGCGTATTCAAACCGCCTTTCTAGAGGATGGATTATCCCCAGAGGACTATTTATCTCATGATATCTGTCACCCAAAACTGATTACTTCCATTACCTATCAAACTCTTTTTTGCGGCATGACACAGTACCAGGGCGTTGAAGAAGAGGAAGATACTCTGGAAACAGAAGAAGTAGATTTTTCTTCTTTTCATTTACTGGAAACTGTGAAAAAAGCTGGTATCCAAGTGATTTGCCTGGATGAATGTCACCATTTAAAAAATCAATGGTGGAAAGCCCTGGAAACTTTTCTGAAAGAAATGGGAGATGTTTTTGTCATTTCCCTTACTGCAACACCGCCTTATGATTCCACACCTGCCCAGTGGGAACGATACTGTAACATGTGTGGTCCTGTAGATGAAGAAATTTCTGTTCCAGAACTAGTCAAAGAAGGAAGTCTGTGTCCTCATCAGGATTATATTTATTTTAATTACCCTTCCATAGAAGAAGAACAGCAACTGGATGCCTTTCGGAAAAAAAGCCGAGATATGCTGCTCTGGCTGATGGAGGACCCCACACTTCTAAAAATTGCAGCTTCCCATCCAGCACTTTGGGACTATAACAATTGGTTTGATAAAATGTTGGAAAACCCTGGATATTTGTCTGGACTTTTAATTTATTGTCAGGCAGTGGGCATTTCCTTTTCTCCAGAATGGATGAATGTTTTAGGCGTCACAAAACTCCCTGATATGAGCGAGAAATGGATGGAATATTTTCTCCAGGGATTTTTATACGAAGACGCGGAAAGCTATGCCTTCGATAGTTCTTACAAAGATCAGCTTTTGAAACGCTTGAAATCCTATGGCCTGATAGAACGCAACAAAGTGAGTCTTCTCCTAAACAGCAAAATTGAAAAGACGCTCATCAACAGTACCGGAAAACTACAGGGTATCCGAGAAATTGCCTGCAAGGAATATCACTCCATGGGAACCAATTTACGTATGCTCATTCTTACAGATTATATCCGAAAAGAACAGAAAAGCATACTGGGAAATCCTGAAAAACCTGTGGACTCCATTGGTGCTCTTCCAATTTTTGAGCTTTTGCGACGGGAAGCAGAAATCTGGAAATTAGGTGTTCTTTGCGGCAGTCTGATTCTCCTTCCGGATTCTACCATAGAATCCTTAAAACAAGCTCTTGGGGATTCTGACCTGAAGGAATTGCTAAAGGCAAAGCCCTTGTATGATATTGTTGGAAATCCTCTTGGATATAGTGAAATTTTGATTCAGGGAAACATTCAGAAATATACCAAAATTATGACAGACCTTTTTGAGCGAGGAGAGATTGAAATTCTCATTGGAACGAAATCCCTGTTAGGAGAAGGATGGGATTCTCCCTGTATTAATTCTCTTATTTTAGCCAGCTTTGTAGGCTCCTATGTACTGAGTAATCAGATGCGGGGAAGAGCCATCCGTACCAATCCCTCCAATCCCCATAAAACCAGCAATATCTGGCATCTGGTTTGTACGACTTCAGAACTTTCCCAGGATTTCCAGGTGCTTAAGCGGCGCATGGAGGGATTTCTAGGAGTAAGCTATGACGGAACCTCTATTGAAAACGGAATGGAACGTCTAAAAATTATTTGTGAACCTTATACCAAAAAGCATATTCAAGAAATGAATCAGACCATGATGGAAAAGTCCCAGGAGCGGGAGCTTCTGTTTGAACAGTGGCAAAACGCTGTATGCCTACATGAAAAAATGGAAAATACAGAAACTTGTACCATGAAAAAAGCGCCTTTAAAAACTACCTCTTATTTTTTCTACGCTATGGGATATCTGGCTTTTATAATCCTGGCGCAAATAGGGAATATTCTTATGCGAACCAGATGGCATTTAAACAGTGCCTCACAAAGTCTGTTGTTTACCTGTATGAGTATTCTTCTTGGAGTGGCTGCTATCTATATGGGTGTAAAGGTAATTCCTAAAATCAGCCCTTTAAAACGGCTTCATGGTATGGGTAAAGGAGTCTTAAATGCCTTAACCAAAAAAGGTATCATTTCTTCCCAATGCAAGGTTTGTACCAACGAAGATACCGGTATTTTTTACAGCATCTATCTCACCGGAGGAACAGCAAGGGAAAAACAGGCATTTGCAGACTGCATAGAAGAATTGCTTATGCCTGTAGAAAATCAACGCTACCTTCTGTGCGCAAAAAAAGGGCGTCTGCACATGAATGGATATTATTGTGTTCCATCTCTATTTTCGGAAAAAAAAGAGGATGCTGTATTATTTCAGCATGCCATGTCCTCTGAACTAGGCGTTTATAACCTGCTTTATACCAGAAATCCAGAAGGTCGCAGGTTTCTTTTAAAAGCCAGAGCCAGAGCATTTGCGAACCGCAATGAACGGGTTCTAAACCGTAAGAAACAGATAAAGGGAGTATTAGAATAAACATGACAAAAATTTTATTATTGGAGGATGATGAAACTATTTCTTTTGGCATTGTAACAGCTTTAAAAAAGAAAGGATATGAAGTGTTATGCTGTCCTAGTATTGCCCAAGGCAAACTTTGTTTTTCCCAGGATATCCAAATGATTCTTCTGGATTTGAATCTGCCAGATGGAACAGGGTACGAATTTTGCAAATGGGTCAAGAAACAACAAGATGTCCCTATTATCTTTCTGACTGTGCGGGATGGCGCAAAGGATATTAGCAAAGGGCTAGATATGGGCGGAGATGACTATATCACAAAACCTTTTCACCTTTCTGTTCTGGAATCTCGCATTGGAGCGGTTCTTCGCAGAGTTTCCAAACAAACGGCAGAGCCTCCCAATAAACTTTCCTGTGGAACAATCCAGATAAATCTCGACAAAATAGAAGTGCAGATGCAGGGAACCGTAATCCCTGTCACTGCTGCTGAATACCGGCTGCTTCTGGTTCTTATGGAAAACAAAGGAAAAACCTTGTCAAGAACATTACTGCTGGAAAAACTATGGGATGCAGAAGGAAATTTTGTGAATGACAATACGTTGACTGTAACTATGAAACGACTTCGTGAAAAACTTGGACAGCCACGGGAAATCCTGACTGTACGAGGCATTGGTTATCGTATGGAGGATCTTTATGAATAAAGGAAAAAAAGCTTGGAAAACTTTTTTCTTCTGGCTCCTTCCAGGAACCATCTTTGGAATTCTATTGGCTGTCTTTCTCAGTCTACAACAGTTTCAGGTTATGAAAGAACTATCTGGAAATATTTTACAAGAAAATTCTCTGGAAGGCGGGCTCAAACAGTCCTTTTTTCCAAACATCTTTCAAGCAGAAGAGCGGGGGCAGGTTTTTCTTCAAGAATATGGGTATCATGCCATGACTTTTTTCTGGAAGTATCTGCCTCCTGTAGCCAGCATAAGTATTCTGGTTTTCCAAACAGTAGGATGGATACAATATGGTTTCTGGTTAAAAGAAGAAAATAGACGTAGGAAACGGATTCAGGCACTTACTGCATATCTGAAATCTGTCAATGCTGGACATGCTGGCAGTTTCACCCGCATGGAGGATGAATTTTCTTTCCTAGAGGATGAAATTTACAAAACTACAACTGCTCTTAATAGTGCTAAAGAAATCGCAGTGAAAAACCATGAGGTGTTGGAAGCACGGATTGCAGATATTGCCCATCAATTGAAAACACCCTTGACCTCCATGTCCCTTATGACCGATTTATTAGAAGAATATCAAACACAAGAAACCCTGGAATATTACAATCGTCTTACCAGTCAGATTACGCGGCTGCAAAATTTGGTATCTGGACTTCTAGCTTTGGCAAAATTAGATTCCCATGGTATTGTGCTGGAGAAAAAACAGTTCCGTATCCAAGATTTAATTGACATCTCTGTGGAAACGGTAAAGCAAATGTTCACGCAAAAACAAATCCAACTTTTGATTTCCAAAGAATTGGAACAAGATACTTGGATTTGCGGTGATTTAGAATGGACTTCTGAAGCAGTGGTAAATGTGCTAAAAAACTGCTGGGAGCATACACCCCAGAACGGAAAGATTTTCGTTTCTTGGAGTCACAATCCCCTATATGTTCAACTCATTATAGAAGATAGTGGAACTGGATTCACAAAAGAAGATTTACCTCATCTGTTTGAGCGGTTCTACCGTGGCACCAATGCTGCCAAAGACAGCGCTGGCATTGGGTTGGCCTTATCAAAACTCATTATGGAACAACAAAACGGACACATCCTTGCAGAAAACTCTCTGCAAGGACACGCCCGATTTATCTTTAAATGGTATCATCCTTTATTGCTTCCATAATGGATTCCTTCAAAAGTCTTCGTCCGCCTAGAATATAAGCACCTAAAATTGCCAGAATCACCAAGCAGGTGTATCCCCCTATAACGTCTATTGGAAAATAGGGAAGATATTCCAAAAGCCTTAATTCACTGCTGTGCAAGAAAAATCCAATCCATAAAATCTGAAAAGGAATGGTGTACAAAAGTGGCTTCAATCCAAGGGTTATGACTTCCAAACAAAGCATCCTCCAAAGCTGTTTGGGAGTCAGACCTACGGATTTTAACATAGCAAATTCTCTTCTCCGCTGTCTGAGATTTCCAGAAATGGTGGCCCAGATATTCGATAGTCCAACCACTGCTAAAAAACCTGTGAGAAAGGTAAAAATCAAGGTCATGGCATAACGAGTATCTGCTGCCATTTTTTCTCTGTCTGCTAGACTGGCAACGCTGTAATCTCCACTTCCATAATATTGATTCACCACATGCTCCACCTCTTTAGAGGCCTCCTCAATGTCTGTAAGAGAAGCACCTTCCTCCAGATTATAAGAAACCCGCAAATTTTTCACACTGTTTTGTTTCTTTTCACAACAGGAGGCTCCCAAAGCGGACACATGCTCCATAGGCATCATTGCAATCAGGGTAAAATCGGAATAAGTAGATGAACTTCCAAGTTCTTCTGGAAGAAAATCTACAAAATCACCTACTTGAAGCTCAAACTGAAAATCTCCCTCCACATCATCCTGATTCTTTTCTGTAAACGTTAATTTCTGTCCTTTTTCTAATTTTAAAAACTCCCTCTGTACCGTATTTCTCCTGGTACTTGCCTGTGGGTCTCTCGTTTTATTATAAATTAGCGTCTTGGAAGTATCTTCATAATAAGACTTGGCATCCATTCCAAGTTTCTGACAATATGTTTCAAAACTGTCTCTGTCCAAGCCAAAAAGTAAGGTCTGAATGCGATACTGTCCGTTTTTCTCTACCAGAGAATATTTACCCTGTTCCACAATCCCTGCAAACCCGCCAAGATGTGTCATCATCTCTTCCGATGCCTCTTCCGGTTCTACCCAGAGTGCACAGGAAAGTTTGTTGACAAGCAGTGGTGCAGAAAGATTGGAGACATTTTTCAGTCCTTCTATAGCAGCCCTATCTGGCCAACGTCCATCACTAATCGTTACATCAATATCATTGCTTTGCGCTTTCTCATCTGCAAACACCTGCTTTCTGGCATCCTGAATACTAATCAAGTACTGAAAGCTGGTAAGAAGCAAAAAGGAGAGGCATAGGGATATAGTTGCTGTACGGTATGCTTTTCTCCGAAAATATACAGCATTTCCAGCTAACTCCCTCAAAATTCCCGTATGGTATTTCCGATTATGTTGTTTCATTTTCTGAATCTGCTTGTTTCCTTCCTGTCTCTGAATCTCCACAGGTAGTAGTTTTGCAGCCTTTGCGGCTGGAATTCTGGCAGACAACCAAACAGTAATGAAAGTAAGGAGCACTGCTGGAATTGCAGCAGGAAAGCCAAAGGTAGCAATAATATCAGGACCAACACGTCCTACATCGTTGGTAGCATTAATCAAAGCAAACAACTGCTTGTTTAAAAACCATCCTGCCGCAATACCAGGAAGCATAGGAAATAGAGACAGGAACAAAGCCTCCGAAATCATCATTTTCTTAATCTGTTTTGGTGAAGCTCCAATACCTGCCAGGGTTCCGACCTGGGACAGCTTTTCTGTGACTGAAACTGCAAAGGCATTGTGAATAACCAGAACAAAAACTCCAATGAGCAGTATAGCAAAGGCTGCAAACATAAGAGGTACAGTGAAAAGATTCAAAAGATTTATCCCTTCAAAAGAACCAGGAGGAAAAACACCACACACAGACAATAGACTGCTATTATATTTCAGACTATAATTTCCGTATTCATCCTTTTCATAACCAATGGATTCTGCAAGGGCCGGTAATTCCCTGTAGGTATTTCTCATCGGGTCAAAACGCAAATAAACTGTAATACTGTCTTGTGGCTGAAGGTTTTCTAAGTCTAAGTAAGTCATTCCTGTATAGGCAGGCACGGAAGAAGAAGTTGTCACATCTAGTTCTCCTACAATGGTATAGGTTTTCGTTCCTGTCTGCTGAAACTCCTCCTGTTCGTGAAAATTTTCAGTGGGGTCACAGGGTTCGCCCTGATACATTCGGTTTCCAATGGGAAGGGTAAGCGTATCCCCAATTTTTGCCTTTGGATGTTTCTCAAAATATTGCTTGGAAAGCGCCAATTCATTCTCCCTTTTGGGAATCCGTCCTTTTGTAATATAGTATTTCTCTGTCATGGAGTCCCAGTACTCCTTATTTGCGCCTCTGGTTATCAGATAGTTTCTACGTCCCTGATCTTCCAGTTTTGCCACCTCCCAGGGGCCTTTTACCAGAGCCGCCTCTACGGAAGCATAGTTTTCAATTTTGGGAAGGTCTTTTCCATAAGTATCATCAAACAATTCCCCATGCCAGTTTCCATTATGCCATTTTTCCCGTTCCACAGAGTCAGTCCACATAGTATATACCATACCGCAAAAACAGGACATCATAGACGTCATAAGAAACAAGGCAATCATAATGGCAATGCTGGAGCGCTTATTTTGGCGGATATTATCCAAGATATATTCTCTCAAAATTTTCATTAGGACACCACCTCATCCCTTATGATTTTTCCATCCTCTAGGGTAAGAATCCGGTCTGCCATAAGAGCGATCTTTTCATCATGGGTAATGAGTAGGATGGTCTGCTGATACTGCTGATTGGAAAATTTTAAAAGCTCCATGGTTTCCTGGGAGTTTTTCCGATCCAGATTCCCTGTGGGTTCGTCTGCCAGCAAAATAGCTGGCTGGTAAATCAAACTTCTTGCTATGGCAACTCTTTGCTGTTGTCCACCTGAAAGTTCTTTAGGAAGATGCTTCAAACGATCTGTCAGCCCTAAAGCTGAGGTAATTTTTTCAAATCGGTCCTCATCTGGCTTCTGTCCATCCAGAAGAATCGGCAATAAAATATTTTTTCTCACATTTAGGGTAGGAATCAAGTTATAGAACTGATACACCAGCCCTATCTTCCGTCTACGGAAAACTGCCAGTTGCTCTAAAGAAAGGGTAGAAATGTCTGTATCTTCAATATAGATATTCCCCTTTGTAGGGCAATCCACACCACCTAGCATATGCAAAAGCGTAGACTTCCCTGAACCAGATGCTCCTACCACAGCTGTGAAGCTGCCCTTTTCTAAAGCCAGATTTACACCATCTAGAGCAATCACCTTATTCGAACCACTGCCATAGGTCTTTGTCAAATTTTTACACTCTAAAATATTCATAGGTATTATACTCCTTTCCTGTTTTCCAGGGTCATTATAACAAGTGTAAGTGACAAAGCGGTGACAGTCCAGAAGAAAGCCAACGATTGCGGAAAGTTTTTTTGACCAACAGCAAAAGCCGTGTTATACTAAAACATAACGGATTTAAAGCAGAGGACAGACAAATGGAACTTTTAGATATTGTAGACGAACAGGGAATCCCAACAGGGGAAACCATAGAACGAACTCTTGCCCATGAACAGGGAATTTTACATAGAACCTCCCATGTATGGATTATGAGAGAAAAGAAAGGAAGGATTCAGATTCTACTTCAAAAAAGAAGTGAAGAAAAAGATTCCTATCCAGGATGTTACGATATTTCCAGCGCCGGGCATATCCCGGCTGGCGTAGATTTTCTTCCTTCCGCTATTCGGGAATTAGAAGAAGAGCTGGGTTTATCTGTGCCACAAGAAGTCCTTGTGTATTGTGGTCAGAGAAGATTCCAGTTTCAACAGATTTTTCATGGAAAACCCTTTCATGACAATCAAGTAAGTAATATTTATCTCCTATGGCTTGATAAGGAGCCAGAAGAATTCCTTCTCCAAAAAGAAGAAGTCTCTGCAGTGCGCTGGTTCGATTTCCAGGACTGTATTCAACAAGTGGAGAAAAACACCATTCCACACTGTATTTTTATGGAAGAGCTAAATATGTTGGTCAAAGCTATAGAAGAGAAATATGCACAGCATTTCGAGGAAAGGAACATAAAAAATGGATAAAAAAGATTTGCAGAAACTGCTGGAACAGGTTGCCAGCGGAGATATGAAACCAGAGGAGGCTATGCTCCATATAAAAACAGAACCTTACAAGGACATGGGATTTGCCAAACTGGACACTCACAGAGGTATTCGCCAGGGCATGTCCGAAGTCATATACGGCGCCGGAAAAACAAAGGAACAGATTTTAAAAATCGCACAACTTATGGTTGAAGAGCAGGAAAAAACCGTACTAATTACCCGTATGAGCCCAGAAGCCGCCAAGTATGTGGCCAAGTTTCTGCCTCTTCGTTATGATGAAATTTCAAGAACCGGTATCATCGGAGACATGCCAAAACCAGACGGTGTGGGAAAAATCCTCATTGCTACCGGAGGTACCAGTGATATGCCAGTGGCAGAAGAAGCTGCCCTTACCGCAGAAATTTATGGCAATGAAGTAGTCCGCCTCTATGATGTCGGGGTAGCGGGAATGCACCGTCTTATGAATCATGTAGATGACATTATGACAGCCAGAGTAATTGTAGCAATCGCCGGCATGGAAGGAGCGCTTGCCAGTGTCATTGGCGGTATGGCAGATTGCCCTGTGATTGCAGTTCCTACCAGTGTAGGATATGGAGCTAATTTTGGCGGTCTATCTGCACTTTTATCCATGCTGAATTCCTGTGCCAGTGGAATCAGCGTGGTAAATATTGACAACGGCTTTGGAGCTGGTTATCTGGCAAGTATGATTAATCATCTGGAGGGGAAAAGAACATGAAAACCTTGTATTTAGAATGTCATATGGGTGCAGCAGGAGATATGCTTATGGGTGCGCTTTTAGAGCTACTTCCAAATCCGGACGCCTTTTTAGAAACTATAAATTCCATCGGGCTTCCAGGTGTTAAAATTCAAAAAGAATCATCTGTAAAATGCGGCATTACAGGAACTCACATTTCTGTAAAAATCCACGGTGAAGAAGAGCACAGTGAAGACCATCACCATTTGGAATCTGTTCACGCGCATCATACACATACCCATGAACATTCTCATACCCATCACCATATCCACAGGGGAATGGCAGAAATTATGGACATCCTGGAACATTTAAATATCACAGAAGAAGTCAGAAATGACGTAAAACAAATATACCAGCTTATTGCAAAAGCAGAGGGACAGGTACATGGAAAAGAAGTGTCAGAAATCCACTTTCACGAAGTAGGAACTTTAGATGCCATTGCAGATATTACTGGCTGCGTAATGCTGTTTCACCAGATAGGAGCACAACAAATCATTGTTTCTCCTGTTAGCACTGGATTTGGACAAGTTCGCTGTGCCCATGGAGTCCTTCCTGTTCCAGCCCCTGCCACAGCTCTTTTACTCACAGGTATTCCCTGTAAAGCAGGTTCTGTAGAAGGTGAACTCTGTACACCAACTGGTGCAGCCCTTTTAAAATACTTTGCCACCTCCTATGGACAGATGCCGGAAATGGTCATGGAAAAAATCGGATATGGCATGGGAACTAAAGATTTCCCAGCTGCAAATTGTATTCGGGCAATATTAGGTGAAGCATAAGAAAATAGAACGTGCGGCCTACCTTCCTCCCTGGAAATTTAGACCGCACGTTCTATTTTTATTGATGATAATAACTTAAGAAATCCCCCAGTTTTTCCATAGATTCTTTCAACACTTCAATTCTCGGAAGATATACAATTCTGAAATGGTCTGGTTCCTTCCAGTTAAATCCGCCTCCATGTACCACCAGAATTTTTTTATCCCGAAGCAAATCCAATGCAAACCTCTCATCATCCACTAAATTGAATTTTTTCTTATCCAGCTTTGGAAAAATATAAAAAGCTGCCTTTGGCTTCACCACACTAATACCTGGGATATCTTTCAAGGCATTGTAAATATACTCTCTCTGTTCATAAATACGTCCTCCTGGAACAATGTAATCATTTACGCTTTGATGGCCACCAAGGGCTGTCTGAACAACGGACTGTGCTGGAACATTGGAGCAAAGACGCATATTAGAAAGCATTTTCAACCCTTCAATATAGTCCTGGGCAATTCTCTTATTGCCGCTTAAAATCATCCATCCAATGCGGAATCCCGCTATCATATGGGATTTGGACAGTCCACTAAAGGTAACGCAGAATACATCTGGAGCCAGAGAAGCAATCGATATATGCTGCTCCCCATCCATGACCAGGCGGTCATAAATTTCATCGGAGAAAATAATCAACTGATGTTCCCTTGCAATATCCACAATCTGCTGCAGCACTTCTTTTGGATATAAGGCTCCTGTAGGATTGTTGGGATTGATAATTACAATGGCTTTTGTACGGTCATTGATTTTCTTCTTGATATCCTCCATATCAGGATACCATTCCGACTGCTCATCACAAATATAATGAACTGCCTTTCCTCCTGCCAAAGTAGCACAGGCCGTCCATAAAGGGTAATCTGGAGAAGGAATCAAAATTTCATCTCCATCATCCAAAAGAGCTGACATACACAAATTAATCAACTCACTGACACCATTTCCCGTATAAATATCTTCAATAGAAACATTAGGAATCTTCCGAAGCTGAGCATACTGCATAATGGCTTTTCTGGCAGAAAATAGCCCCTTAGCAGGAGAGTAGCCCTGACATTCGGTAAGCTGCTGCCGCATATCATAAATCACTTCATCTGGTGTGCGAAATCCAAACGGAGCCGGATTTCCAATATTCAGCTTTAACACTTGAGTACCTGCTGCTGTCATTCGCTCTGCCTCATCTACCACAGGGCCTCTTACATCATATAAAACATTATCCAGTTTAGAAGATTTCTTAAATATACGCATTTCATTTCCTCCTGCATTCTCTTTTTCAATGGGAGATGGTTCTTCTCCTGACAGCCATGCAACTTTCACTTCCATGGTTTGTGCCAAAAAGTGCAAAATATCTGCCCTTGGAACTGTCTTACCGCTTACATATTGGCTCATGTGGCTTTTTCCCAGCTTCACTCCCTGTTCAGCGGCAGCACGGATAACATCCACTTGTTTTAATCCTTTATGTTCCATTGCAAGTTTCAGACGGTCTGCAAACTGTTCTTTTGCCATATGACTTCCTCCAGTTCAATCTAAGTTTTCTAAAGTATATCATAGTTCTCACTCTGGTTCAATACTGTTTTTGTAAAATAAAAAAAGTTCAATTTAAAGAAAAATATGCTTTTTAGAATTGAACTTTTTTGTTCTCCATGTAAAAAACATAACAAACAAGAAAAATATTTCTATTATCAGGAAAACTAAAAATATTTCTGCAAAAGGTGACAAGCCTGGAAAAAATATGATATGATAACCCAAAGAACAATGATTACGAAAGTGAGAAAAACATATGGAAACAACAGAAACGCTAGCATTGAAAATCATAGAACGTTTGAAAAAAGAATATCCAAATGCCGGATGTACCCTGGATTATGACCAGGCATGGAAACTTCTGGTCAGTGTCCGTCTGGCTGCGCAATGCACGGATGCAAGGGTAAATGTGGTGGTAGAAGAGTTATATGCGAAATATCCCACAGTCAATGCTCTGGCAGAGGCCACACCGGAAGAAATCGAAGAAATTGTGCGTCCATGCGGTCTTGGAAAGAGCAAAGCGCGGGATATTAACGCTTGTATGAAAATTTTAAGGGATGAATATCATGGCAAGATTCCAGATGATTTTAACGCCCTTTTAAAACTGCCAGGTGTGGGAAGAAAAAGTGCTAATCTGATTATGGGCGATGTCTTTGGAAAACCTGCCATTGTTACTGACACTCACTGTATCCGCCTGGTAAATCGTATGGGGTTGGTAGACCACATAAAGGAACCAAAAAAAGTAGAAATGGCTCTTTGGAAAATCATTCCTCCGGAAGAAGGAAGTGATTTCTGTCACCGTCTGGTTTACCATGGACGTGATATCTGTACAGCCAGAACAAAACCATTTTGTGAAAAATGCTGTCTTCAGGATATTTGCGCCAAAAACATAGACTAGCAAAACCTCCGCCAAAGTTCCTTAAGCTTCTGATATCACAGCCTTTGCCCGTTCTGAAATCAACTGTCCGGCAATGCTAATGGCAATTTCCTCTGGGGTCTCAGCCAGAATATCCAGACCAATGGGTGTGGTAATCCGGCTGATGTCCTCCATAGAAAAACCATCGGCCAGCAATTTCTGTTGAATCACTTCTTTTTTCTTTCGACTACCCATAACACCAATATAATAAGCAGAGGTTCTTAGCACCTGTTTCTGAATCAGATAATCGTATTGGTGTCCTCGACTCATAATGCATACATAATCCTGAGGCTGAATGGAGCAATAATCTGAAATTCTGGAAAAATCCCCTAGGATACATTGCTCTGCCTCTGGAAATGTCTGAGGATTACTAAAGGCTTCTCGATCATCAAACACGACACAGCGAAACTCCAGGCGGGACAATACAGGAACCAATGCCTGCGCCACATGACCGCCTCCGAAAATATAGACCATACCTTTTTGTACCAATGGTTCACAATAATACCTGCGCCCATCCAAAACCATTTGTACTGCCTTTGTCTGCAAAAGAGAAGATGGGTCTGAAATCGAAATACCTGTAAGTCCTTCTTTTTCTTGATAAACACCTGCATGCCAAGCGGTTTCCTCTGTAATGTCAAAAATCAGCCAGGTATTCTCATTTTTGTTCCAGTTTTCTATGATTTTGATACAGAGTTCATAAAATCCTTGATTTTCCCAAGAAATGTATTGAAAGAAAATCACCACATCTCCACCGCAAATCATACCCAAATCGGCCACCTGGTCTGGGTGCAGGGCAAAGCTTTTGGTACAGGATTGTTTTTCTTTCAGAACCTCTTTGGCATATTGAATGGATACATATTCCACATTTCCGCCCCCAATGGTTCCATAGGATTTCCCATTTTCCAAAACCAGCATTTTGGAACCAGCTCCTCTTGGAGAAGAGCCGGAGCTGGAAATGGTGGTTACAAATACCAAATCCTGTTTTTCCTCCATGGTTTTCTTTGCTGTTTCAAACAATTCTTTCATGGTTTTCATCATAGCTTCTCCTTTTCTTGTTTTACTTTTACTGCAAATTCTATTTTGATACAAAGCATGGTGTCTTTTCGTTCTCCCTGAATCTTTCCGCCCATACGTTCTAAAAGTTCTCTGGCAATGGAAAGCCCCAATCCAGCATGTGTCCCCTGGCGTGACGCATCTGTTCTGTAAAAACGTTGAAACAGTTGTTCCGGATGCAGCTGCTCTGGATCTGATACCTGATTTTGGAATACCAGAGAAGCCCCTTGTTGTTCAATATACAAAACGCCCTTTCCGTGGGATAGAGCATTGGAAATCAAGTTTTGAAACACTCGGCGAAGCTGCCTTTCATCCCCTAAAATCTCTATCGTTTCATTCTCAAAGGAAAGCAGGGGTTCTCTTTCTTGCTCCTGAAACGGTAAGGAAAATTCACTCAACACATCACAAAGCAGGGGAAGCAGCCGGATTGGTACAGATTCTATGGGAAAAGCATCCCCCATAAGTCTGGTATATAGAAATAATTCATCTAAAAGCTGCTCTAAATCCATTAATTTCTGCCTGACGATTTTGCAGTATTTCTTTTGTTTCTTTTCATCTGCTGTTTTTTCTAATAACTGCATATAGCCAGAGGCTCCAGTTAAGGGCGTACGGATATCATGAGACACACAAGCAATGGTATATTTTAATTCCTTTTCTGCTTCTGCAGACTGAAGGACTGCTTTTTGCAGTGCGTCAATAGCATCATTAATTTCAAGGCATAGGGCTTTGGTCGCCTTATCTCTTACAAAGCATGTGAGTCTCTGATTGCTTTTTGGAGAAAGCTCCTGAAGCTGACAGGTCCATTCCCTTATTTGTTTTTGGTATAAATACAACCGTACTCCTGTCCATAAGAAAAGCAAAAGAGCCAAGAAAAGTAACAAAATCAACATATCATCTTCCTACTTTCAACAAATATCTTTTTTGTTTAATACAAACGTAGCCAAAATACTATAAATCATGGTCCAGAAAACAGCAACAAGAACTGCAAGCACTGGACTGCTTCCTAAAAGCAGATTCTGTTTTTCCAGAAAAATCGCTATACCGGAACTAATTTCCATTTCCATGGTGCCGGTTAAAACAGGCGCTATCATCAAATTATAAGATGGGAAAAACCTTCCCACATGAAGACCAAAAAAACCAAAGAAAAACTCTAACACTCCTGAAAAAGCACCAAGTCCACAGAGAATGGAAAGTATACTGCTTAGCACCACTTTCCTGGTCAACATACAAAAAAGAAGATTTTGTGCACACAAGCTAATTAAACTTAGCCATCCAACAAACAGCATCAGCAACAAACCCTTGAGACTTCCCATGGCATTTTCAAATCCCATACTACGAAAACCAAGGAGCGTAATCAGGGTAAAAACAACCAGAAAAAAACCACTCACAACAGCTAATGTAATTAGTTTACTTATGATATACCAACTTCTTTTTGGATAATAGGAGAATATGTTTTTTCCAAATCCAGTTGTAAAATCATCACATACAAAGATAGCGCTTACAATAGCCATTAAACAAGCCATCAGTCCACCGGAAAACAGTAAATTCCCAAGAAAATCTACCTGGGTGCTATTTTGAAACTCCTTTGCATCCTGAAGGTCCTCTGCAGTAATATCCATTCCAGAATCAAGAGCAGAGTGGAGCAAATCTGGACTGGTAACCATTTTCATGGTAACAAGTGCAATAAAAACCACTCCAAGGATGGCTACGGCGGTAATATAAATCGACTTATCCCGAAAAATCTTATATAATTCCATACGCAAAAGATTAAGCATGATGTCTCCCTCCTTTTCTGGATGAAGATTTTTGTGTATCCTGTCCCATCAGTTCCATGAAATAGCCTTCTAAATCCTGCTGATGAGGATAAATGGCATAAACAGAGATACCTGCTTTTGACAGAGCACTGGTAATGTGTGCAGGGCTCAAATTCTGGAAAATACGGATTTCCCCGTCTGGATGTACTTCATAATCACACAATCCCAATTTTTGCTCTAACACAACAGCAGCCATTTGGGAATCCTGTACTTTCAGATAAAGATAATCCTTACACTGGGAAATCAAATCTTCTCTGGAAATTTCTTTTACCAAGTATCCATCTTTTAGAATCCCATAGTGTGTTGCCATTTTCTCTAATTCTCCAAGAATATGGGAGCTAATTAAAATGGTGATTCCTTTCTTTTGATTCAGGTCTACCAAAAGGTTCCGAATCTGGTTCATACCTTCTGGGTCCAAACCATTAATCGGTTCATCCAAAATCAATAAATCTGGTCCGCCAAGCAGAGCCATGGCAATTCCAAGTCTCTGCTTCATACCCATAGAAAACTGTTTTACTTTCTTTTTGTTTTCAGTTTCTAATCCTACCTGTGTTAAAAGCTCCTGAATCTGTTTCTTAGGCTCCACAATTCCCATAAACATAGCCTTATAAAGCATATTTTCATAAGCAGTACAACCGGGCTCTAATCCTGCTGTTTCAATCAAAACACCTATTCGGCGATACACAGCATCCTGCAACATTGTTTCACCAAATAGCCGGATGCTTCCCTCTGTGGGGTGGACTAAACCGCAAAGCATTTTTAGGGTTGTAGACTTCCCAGAACCATTTCTTCCAATAAATCCATAGATTTCTCCAGAAGGCACATGCATGTTTAAAGAGGTTACAGCCGCCTTTTTCTCATAGGATTTACATAAATTTTTTGTCTCAATGATATACTCCATAAATTCCTCCTTCTTTGCTGTTTAAATTGTAAAACTCTGTATCAGCTTTCCTCTTTATGATAGAATATAGAGTTTCAAAAAACGCAAAGAAATGTTAAAGAAAGTATAAAGATTTCTCCTTACTCACATAGTTTAAAACCAATTCCCCATACCGTTTGGATGTATTGGTCTGTTCCTGTTTTCTTAAGTTTTGCCCTGATATTGCTGATATGCACATGAATGGTTTTATCTTCTACAAAATAATCCTGCTGCCATACAGCTTCAAAGATTTCCTGCTTTGTAAATACCTTTTTTGGATATTTTATCAGAAGCTTTAGAATGCCCATTTCATGTGAAGTCAGTTCAATAGGTACTCCTTTCGCTGCAAAACTTCGTTCCTGAAGATTTAATGTCCAGTCTCTGTATTTGAGGACGGATTGCCCCAATGGAGGTGTACCTTGTGTGCGGCGAAGCTGCACCTGAATCCTTGCCCATAATTCTTCCAGCTCAAAAGGCTTTGTCAGATAATCATCTGCCCCCATTCCAAGCAATTCCACTTTATCCTCAAGAGCTGTTCTTGCTGAAAGCACAATGACCGGAGTTTGGGAACTAGAGCGAATATATTCCAGCAAATCTTGTCCGCTCATACCTGGAATCATCAAGTCTAGTAAAATCAGTTCAAACTCTTCCATATCTACCAGCAATCTGCCCTCTGTACCGGAAAAAGCCTGAGTGCAGCAGCACCCTTTGTCCTGAAGAAATTCCTGTATGAGAGCATTAATGGTAGCATCATCCTCTATAAGTAAAATCTTTGTCATAGCTATTCTCTATGTTCCTTTCTCAAATATACATTGAATCTCTTTCCAAAATATACTATCATTATATCGGAAGAATAAGAAATGTAAAGACATGAAAGGAATGAAACCCATGGATAATATTACACGAAGAGATCTGGAACTTCCATATATTGCAGATGAAGCAGTGATGGAGGAGCAGAAAGTGACCCGAAGACTTTTACGGGAATTTAATACTACAGACCCTTCTGATTTTCAGACACTTAGCCAACTTCTTGGCAAAATCATTGGAGGTTCACATAAGAATATTATGGTCATGCCACCTTTTTATTGTGATTATGGTTCTCACATTGAAGTAGGAGAAAACTTTTTTGTTATTGGAGCTGGAAGTGTGGTGACAAAGGATATTCCAGACAATATGGTAGCAGCAGGAAATCCATGTCGTGTGATACGTGAAATCACAGAGGAGGATAAAAAATACTATTACAAAAACCGGAAATTTGATGAAGAAGCCTGGACTAAGATTGAAAAAAACTGTTCATACTAGAAAAATAAGGTTCTTGAACCAAAATTCTAGTATGGAGGATAACAAATGCATTCATTGTGGTGGGAAACCTGTCAGATACAGGAAAGACAGACATTAAAAGAAAATTTAGAAACCGAAATTCTTGTAATCGGAGGCGGCATGGCAGGGATTCTAACTGCTTATCAGCTGCATAAATCTGGAAAAAAAGTTCTTGTTCTGGAAGCAGACCGCATAGGAAGCGGCCAGACACGAAATACAACTGCAAAAATCACTTCTCAACATGGACTTTGCTACCATGGCTTTCTGAAAAAATTGGGCACCGAGAAGGCAAGAATCTATGCCAGTGCAAACCAGGCTACTATCCAGGAGTATGAAAACATCATAAATACAGAACAGATTGCCTGTGATTTTGAAAAACAATCCTCTTTTGTCTATGGGAAAAGCAAAAAAGACCTTGAACTGGAAGTGCAGGCAGCAACAAGTCTGGGACTTCCTGCTTCTCTGGTACAAGAAAATCTGACTCTACCTTTCCCTGTATGGGGAGCCGTAACATTCCAGAATCAGGCACAATTTCATCCTTTAAAATTTCTCTATTCCTTATCGGAACATCTGGTTATCTATGAACACAGTCCAGTTTACAAAGTAGAAGAGAACACTGCCTATACAAAATCCGGTACAGTAAAAGCGGAAAAGATTATTTTTACCTGTCATATTCCTTTTTTGAATTTTCCAGGGGCATATTTTGCCCGTATTCACCAGGAACGTTCTTATGTACTTGCATTAGAAGACCATGGTATGAAAACCAATGGAATGTATATTGGAAATGGAAAGCAGAGTTTTTCTTTCCGCAATTATGGTTCTTATTTACTTTTTGGAGGAATGGGACACCGGACCGGAGAGGAGTCTACTGTTTCTAAATACCAACAACTTCGCACTCTTGCAGCACAATGGTTTCCGAAAGGTCGAGAGATATGCTGCTGGTCTGCTCAAGATGGAATCACCTCAGATGGGCTCCCCTATATTGGTCCCTATGCAAAAAGCAAGCCAAACTGGTACGTTGCAGCTGGATTTCAAAAATGGGGTATGACAAGTTCCATGGTTGCAGCTATACTCTTGAGGGATTTGATTTTAGAAAGAGACAATCCCTGGGAAGGTGTATTTACACCCAAACGCTTTTCCTCTGTAGATATTCCTTTTATGTGCAAGGAAGGAGGACATTCTGTAAAAGGTCTTACCAGACAATTGCTGGCCTCCCAAAACCCAGAAAAGCCTCCTGTTTGCCCCCACATGGGATGTCAATTGGAGTGGAATCCAGAAGAAGAAAGCTGGGATTGTCCCTGTCACGGTTCCAGATTTGATAAACAGGGAACTCTCTTAAATGGTCCATCCCAGACCTCACTTTCGCCATCCTGTTCTCTAAAAAAATGAAGTAAAAAACCAAGGAGATGAAAACTATGTTACCTACAAAAGAAGAAGCCTTTGCTTTGCTAAAGGAATCTTATATTATGAATCCAGGTCCCTGGAAAGACCATTCCATTGTCACTGCCCAATGTGCTTATAAAATTGCAGCCTATTGCCCAAATTTGGATGAAACAAAAGCATACCTCTTGGGCCTGCTCCATGACATTGGCAGGCGTTTTGGATTTTCTTATCTCCGCCATGTCTTAGATGGTTATTTGTACCTTATGTCCCTAGGTTATGAAGAAGCAGCCAAAATCAGTATTACCCATTCTTTTCCAGTAAAAAACTTAGAAATGTATGTAGGAGAGTGGGATGTAACGAAACAGGAGCTAACGCAAATTCAAAGTCTTTTAGAATCCTATGAATACGATGACTATGACCGTTTAATTCAAGTGTGTGATTCCATTGCCATGCCAAACGGTCCAGTGGATATGCTCACCCGCATGGAAGATGTGAAGCATCGCTACGGCAGCTATCCTCAAAAAAAATGGAAGAAAAATCTAGCCTTGAAAGACTATTTTGAAGACAAAATCCGTATGCCTCTTAGAGAACTCTTATTTTTCTCTTAAGGTAACGGCTTTGGAAGCAGCCCGTCGTCTGGAATCACTTAATTTTGCATAATGTTTTTTCGTAGTATTTACATCTGCATGTCCTAAGACATCTGCCACCAGGTAGATGTCACCGGTCTCTCGGTAAAGAGCTGTGCCGTAAGTACTTCGCAATTTGTGCGGGGTAATGGTTTTTACCGAAACAGCAGAAGCATATTTTTTTACCATTTTTTCTACTGCATCTACACTGATGCGTTTCCGTTGTCCAGAAAGAAATAATGCCTCTTCATGACCGGATACAGGCGTGATAGCATTTCTGGAAATTTCCAAATAATCTTTTAAGGCTCCTTCCACCTCTTCACCAAAATAAACAATCATTTCATTCCCACCTTTTCGCATAATCCGTATTCCATTGTTTTTAAAATCCACATCTGCAATGTTTAATCCCACTAGCTCTGATACACGAACACCCGTTCCCAATAGGAGAGTAACAATGGCAATGTCACGATACTTTTGTTTGTTATAGTGATAAAGTTGAACACCAGTCAGATTTTTTCCATAATTTTCTATGTAATCCAACAAACTAGCAACTTCATCTGGATCTAGCTGGATAATGGCTTTTTCTTTGATTTTTGGCATGTCTACCAGACGTACAGGATTTGAGGCCAAAAGCTGACGTTTACACAGATAATCGTAAAAACTACGCAAACAAGACATTTTTCGGGCAATTCCTGTACGGGAATTCGTTTCCAATTTTTCTTCCGGAGATTTGTATGCCTTTAGATATTCCTGAAATTCCTCAAAATCTACAGGCTGTAAAAGAGCCAAATCAGCAATAGAAATATCAGCCATGGATTTTTCCTGCAAAGAAGGATTTGTTTCCTGTAAAAACCGAAAAAACACACGTAAATCATAGGCATATGACAAACGGGTTTTGTCAGACGTAGTTGGTTCTTTGGCGCGGAAATAATCCTTCACATAAGGGGGAAGCTCCATGAGAAATTCACGGAGCTTTACTGTATTTTCTAATTTTTCTTGTTCACGGTATGTAATTGGTTTTGCCATGGGAAACCTCCAAAATCTTGATTTTGAGAGTAGTTTACCATAGATTCTGGAAAAAAGCTATAGTTTTTCGGTTAAATCTGTATTTGTCCGCTAAACTATTCCAGAACTCTCTTGCGGTATCCAAGATACGTTGCCAGAAAATAAATGAAATAAACCACAAAAAACAACCCAATACTAATCACCATTGCCATACAAAAAGCTTTCACAGACTTGCAGGAATGGGAATTGCTACAGGAACGAAAAGCTATAAAACCATCTGTTTCAAAATCAAACCATTCATGTTCCTTTCATCCGCTCCTAAATGCGACAAAATTTCATACCGGTGTTTATACTGAATCCCATCATTCAATTGCTGTACCGCCAAAATGGCTGCTGCACAACAAGCAAAAATTAGCCCCACATAAAATAACGAAAATGCGAAGGTTATTTATTTTGTCATTGCCGATTGTATTTACATGTTCCGCATATGGATATGTTTTCCCTTCTGCCTATTCCTCTTTTGCTTTTGCCATACTGGCGATATCTCCCACTCCATTCAATACCATTGTCGGAAGATAAGCATAAGTTTTGAGTGTATCCTTCGTTGAACATCCAGAGAGAACCAATACAGTAGACATACCACTTTCCATTCCTGAAATCACATCTGTATCCATACGATCCCCAACCATTACAGCTTCTGCTGAATGACATCCAAGCATATTCAATCCTGTTCTCATCATCAGTGGATTCGGTTTCCCACAGAAATATGCCTGTGTACCTGTTGCCATTTCAATTGGGGCAATCAATGCACGACAGGCAGGAGCGATTCCGTTCTCGATTGGTCCGGAAACATCCGAGTTTGCTCCAATCAACTTAGCTCCCTTCAGAACTAAATTCGTTGCTTTCGTTAAGGTATCCAATGAATAGGATCGTCCCTCTCCCACAACAACATAATCCGGATTTACATCATTCATTGTAATGCCAACATCATAAAGTGCATTTAAGAGACCTGCTTCTCCTATCACAAATGCTGAACAGCCTGCCGCCTGTTCCTTTAAAAAAGCGGCTGTTGCCAATGCGCTGGTGTAAAAATGTTCTTCTGGCACATCAAGTCCCATCCTTGCCAGTTTCTGATTTAATTCCCGTGGTGTATATCCACTATTATTTGTCAAAAATAAATATTCTTTCTTTTCATCATGCAACCACTGGATGAATTCTGGAACACCTGGCAATATCTGATTGCCATGATAGATCACACCATCCATATCACAGATGAATCCTTTTTTTTCATTAAAATCGATTATGGATTTTATCATGTTCATATGCGCCCTGCCTTTCTTGTTTCTTTAGAATACACCTTACTCTTTTCATAATAGAATAAAACTCTTTTTTCTACAAATATTTTTATATTATATCATCCACACATGAAATCAAATACATAGCACTGTAAAATCAAAGTAAATATTTCGATCAACAGAACCTTTTATGACAACATCTCTTTCACACAAGTACTTCGATAATCACTTGGTGATATTTTATATCTTTCTTTAAATACTCGGTTAAACGTTCTCTGACTTTCAAATCCACTATCCAGACAAATATTTGTAATAGAATCACTCGTATTTTCCAAACGATGGCATGCATAGTTCAGCCTTG
>CAJKMA010000014.1 GCA_905200905.1 uncultured Bacillota bacterium | reverse complement strand
AAACCAAAGGCGAAAAGCTGATTTTACTCAAGCCTCTCGCCTATTCTTATCATAGAAGTTCTTATTTACAGACTTTTCTTCATAGTCAACTACAATGTTTTTTGCAAAATCCGTACTTCCACTATTGCCCCGTAATGCTCTCCCATATTCTGTACAGACAATTCCGCATCCTGTCCATATAAAAGTTCCAATCTTCTTTTTACATTTTGCAATCCTATGTGTTTCCTGCCTCCGTATACAATCGGCATATCTTCTGATAATGCTTTTAAAATATCATCTGAAAAACCGCTTCCCGTATCAGAAACGCAGATATAAAGCCATTTTCCTCCATTATAATTTTCCATTGTCACATACAAAGAAATTTCTACTAAATGATCTAAGTTGACTCCGTGTACTACTGCATTTTCTACTAAAGTCTGTAAAACCAAGGAGGGTACTAACACTTCATCTCCCACATCCTCATAAATTACTTCAAAACGAAATGCACTATCTCCATATCGTAATTTCTGAATTTCCATATATTTTTTCACATGTTGAATTTCTTCTATCAGTTTCCTTTCTTTCCCTGATTCACGATAGTTGTATCGAATATATTCTGATAGCACTTTTGTGATATAAGTAATTTCTTTTTCTCCTGACTTATCTGCCATTCCATGAATTAAACTTAAACAGTTTAAGAAAAAATGAGGTCGAATTTGCTCCTGCATATATTCCAATTCAGCTCGTTTCTCCTGCAATTCTTTTTCATAAATGGCAATTTTTAAAGACTGTATTTTCCTCAAAAGAAAGCGAAAACGATCACTAACCGCTTCCAATTCCAAAATATTATTTTTTCCATCTTCATGAAGAAGTTGTTCTTCTTCCATATTAGAAATTCCTTCTGTAAACACCTTTAAAGGAATCATAAGATGATAATAATATCGCACTGCAAGGAAAATACAAATACCAAATAAAGCAGTAATAAGCACAACTAAAATCGTCTGCATTTCCAGAATTGTTTCTAAAATCCCTCCATCTGGAAGCACATACACACATATTTTTCCAATAGTTCCCAGTTGATATTTATAATAATTCCCACGCTTTCTATCTGCCTGGTTCATTTCCTGTTTTCTTTGAACAAAATCTGCTGGATAAATCCGTGTTCCATTCTCCTTCTCAAGAAATGGAAGAACTTTGTAACGCTGAGTCATTTCCTGCAATAATGAAAAAATCTTTTCCGTATTCATCAAACATCCTATTACGTTTCCAGACTTTGCATACCATCCTACAATATAAGTTCCATCTTCTGTTTCCAAAAAATCCCAGGAAGTCACACCATAATTTTGATTTACCGCATTTCTAGAAAAATCCCGAAGTTCTTTTAAAAAACCTTTCACCTGACTCTGTGCAAAGACAGCTCCTTCATCTCCTATTAGCACATCCGCTTTACTGGCATACACGAAAAAACTCTGCACTTCTTTATAACGAATCTTTAACAACCTGTTTTGTACTCTGATATCTGCTAAGAGATTATAATATTTCTGTTCAGACGCAGATAATGTATCTGGAATATCCTTAATAGAACTCTTTCCTAATACTTGTATCAATTCATTATTAATTTGAAAAATATCTCGGTTAATCTGTTCTACATATAAACCAGCTGTATCTTCCGTATATTGCTCTGCCAGCTTTCTTGTTTCTCCCATACCAACAAAAAGACAGAGCAAAAGTCCAAGTAGTACCGCAAACACCGGAATTAATACCTTAAACCCTATGGTACGGAGTTTTTCTGTCTTCCTTTTCCGGATTTTTTCTTTTTGTCGGTACATTTCTTTTCCTCCTGCTCTGCTAAAATTTTCCTATTTTTCTTCTATCATAAAAAAATTAAGAAAAATTGTCAAATATCTCCAGATATTTGCTTCCTTTTTTCGCAAACACCGGAATCTGCTCTAAAGGTGCTGCTACGGTTATTGTTTCTCCTCCATTTCTTTCTTCTCTTGTCCATACATCAATCCACACTTCCCCTTTTGGCAAGTATACTTCTCTTTTCTTTGCTCCAGCTTCCAACACAGGTGCCACCAGAAAATCCGTACCAAACAAATAAGAATCTTCGATTTCCCAGGCTTTCTGATCTTCTGGATAATCATAAAAATATGGTCGCATCACTGGTGTACCTTTTTCATGTACTAAACGCATTTGTTCTCTCATATATGGACGCATACGTTCTCTAAGCGCAATATATTTTTTACAAATTTTAAAAACATTCTCTCCAAAACTCCAAATTTCATTTGGACTACCTGAACCAATAGCCTCTCCCTCAAAATCAAGCTGTGGATTTCGATTCCCATGAAGGCGCATAACCGGAGAAAAACATCCATAGGCAAACCAACGGATAAATAATTCACGAAATGCAGGATCATCTCCTCTTGCACCATGAAATCCTCCAATGTCTGTTGTCCACCAAGGAATTCCGGCAATTGCCATGGACAAACCTGCCCGAACCTGACGATTGAAACATTCAAAATTACTTACAATATCTCCAGACCATACCAAAGCACCATACTTCGCACTTCCAGCCCAGGCTGAACGCACCAGGTTAATAGGCTGTTTATCTCCCTCTTCTGTCATTCCATCAAAAAATCCCTGTGTATAAAATTTAGGGTAGCTGTTTCCAACTTCCAGATTGGTTCCCAAATAATATCGATAATTCTCGAATTGATAGGTCGTATATTCTGGTTCTGCTACATCCAACCAGAACAATTTTGCTCCCTTATCCCAGTAATTCTTTTTAATCTTGTCCCATACAAACTTTCTAGCCTCTGGATTTGTAGCATCAAAGAATACTTCATTTCCGCCACATAACATAGAAATACGGACACCTTTCTCACACTGTATCAGATATCCCTTTTCTTTCATTTCTCTAAAGTTTTCGGAACGGTAATCCACCGTAGGCCATACAGAAACCATGAGCTTCATTCCCATATCCTCTAACTCTTTACACATAGCAGGAACATCTGGCCAATACTTGGGATCAAATCGAAAATCTCCTTCTTGTGTCCAATGGAAAAAGTCTGCAATAATAACATCAACAGGTATCTTCTCCTGATAATATCTTCTCGCCACCTGCAAAAGTTCTTCCTGAGTACGATAACGCAGCTTACACTGCCAAAATCCCAAACCATATTCTGGCATCATAGGTGCTCTTCCTGTGAGTTCCATATAATTTTCTTCGATTTCAGCAGGTGTATTTCCTGCAATTACCAGATAATCAATTTGCTTTGTGGACTCTGCTCTCCACTCTGTTCCATTCATACCAAAGAAGACACTTCCAACGGCTGGATTATTCCATAAAAATCCATATCCCAGACTGGAAATATAAAATGGAACACTGACTTGGGAATTCCTTTGTGCCAGTTCCAACATACAACCTTTCATATTCATCTGTGTCTGCTGATATTGTCCCATACCATAAATTTTTTCCTGATCATTTGCTAAAAAACGTAGAGAAATTTTATAATTTTCTCCTTCCTGTGGAACGTATTCCCTGCCATAAATATTTAAAGGTGCACTGATTTCATCTTGTAAACGTCTCCAATTTTCCTTTAACAAAATCTCTCCGTTTTCTTTAAAAAACGTCACAACACCATTTGCATTAATAACAGCTTTTATCTTTCCATTAGAAATTTCCCCATAAGATTTATCCTCACCCATATACATATTTGCATATGCCGTACCATTTGCATCCTGATCTTCAAAAATCTGAACGTGCGCTTCCTGTCCTCTTGGAATATCCAAAGCCCAGTCATGCTCTGTAAACTTTCGATTTCTTGTACTTCTAACTCGCAGAGCAGAATCACCCCAAGCCTCTATACAAACCATTTCCCCATCACAAATATAATATAATGTCCCGTTTTTCTCTTGAAACATATCTCTGTCCTCCTATAGAAAAACTGCTGTAAAACCATTATTTTTCACCTTTGTTTCACAGCAGCTTTCGACTTCTATACCTTTTCTTCTTTTATTTCATGTTTTCTTGATAAAATGTATACGCTGTATCCTGAATTTCTACCAGCTCTTCTACACCCATATCTTTTAACTGCTTCAGATAAGAATCCCATTCTTCTTCAATTCCACCATCAACAACCCAATGTGCATACTGTGCTTCACAATATTTGTAAATATCAGTTCCTAATGTAGTAAGCTGTGCCAGCTCATCGTCTGTATACTGAACCATTGGGAATCCCACGTTTTTATCTGTTGTCACATATTTTGCGTTCAACTCGTCTTCTTTTAATTTGATACCATCACCCTGATTGTCTGGTATATGAACTTTGTCATAAAATTCTGGATTCATATATTTTGGTCCAAAATCTCTTAAAGAATTTGACCATGCAGAAGTATCTAAAGAGCTTCCATCTTCTGGTACATTAACATCATATGTACCATCTTCATTTTCTGTAATACATCCATCGGAAATGGAACCATAGAAAGTCTGCATAGAAGTCAAATCATCATAAAAATCATCTGCCCATTTCAAAAGCTTCTCAGGTTCTTTACAATTCTTGGTAATTACAAGCTCTCTATCTGAAATATCCAGGAAATTCGCTGCATTTTCAATGTAATGATTTCCATCATATCCTTCCAGCGCTTCTAATGGCACAAACTGAGACGCATTAATACCTGCTTCTGCATCTGCTGTCCAAGCATGAATCAGTCCAACTTTAGAACCTCCTTCTGCCTGTTTTTTAGATGTAAACATGGAAGAATCTTGTGTAAAATATTCTGGATCTAAGATGCCTTTTTCCCATAATTCATGCATCCACTTAACTGCTTCCTTATAATTTTCTTCCATAGGCATGAACACTGGTTTTCCTTCTCCATTTAAGCCCATATAGTTATTATCTCGGCTTACCATAGTACTAAAAGGTGCTAAAATGGTTCTTAAATCTCCGCTCAAAAGAGCTGTACTTGCAGAATTGGAAAATCCGATTTCATTATTTGGATCTCCATCTTTATCTGCATCCTCTGTTATAAATTTTTCCAAAACAGTTTCCAGTTCTTTATAAGTCTTTGGTACATCTAGGCCTAAATTATCCAGCCATTCCTTATTAATATAAAGAGGATTTCCGCAAACCTTTGGACGAAGAGGAAGTTTTTTTGGTAAACTGTAAATTTTTCCGTCACGGTCTGTTACAATGGCTTTCATTTCTGGATCTTTCTCAAATACACCCGTTAAATTCGGCATATTTTCTTCGTTGATATAATCTGTAAGTTCCAAAAAGCTAGATTTATTCTGTGCAATATCAGTAGCTTTTAAAGAAATAGATCCAAGGAATGCATCTGGCAAATCTCCGGAAGCTAAGAGTAAGGACTTCTGTTCTGCCCAATCAGAATTATAATAAATCTGCCATTCAATATTAATGCCGTGTTTTTCCTCCAGTTCCTTCATAACTCCGCTTTCCAAAAAATCATTCGGCCAGGCATCTGTCCAACGTACGGTAGCAATTGTATAAGTTGGAACATCACTTTTACCACCTTCCGCCTCTTTTTGACTCTCCTTTTCCTGACCTCCGCACCCTGCCAGCATGGCTGCTGACATAGATGCTACAAGCACTAAACTCATGCCCTTTCTTAAATTTTTCTTTCTCATGTTAAAATCTCCTTTCGTGTTTTTTTATTTTTTGCTCTGTTCTTATCCCTTTAAAGAGCCGAGCATAACACCCTGATTAAAATGTTTCTGAACAAACGGATATAAACACATAATTGGTGCAGATGACACAACAATGACTGCATATTTTATTAAATCTGCCATCTGTTTCGCTTCCGCTGCAGCCGCTCCCGTTGTCATAGAACTGATGGTCTGATTACTAATCAAAATATTTCTTAAAATAATCTGTAAAGGCTGAAGTTCTGGATTTCGCAAATAGATTAATGCATTAAAATAAGAATTCCATTGTCCAACAGCTGCCCAGAGCGCAATCACCGCAATAACAGCTTTTGATAATGGTAATACGATTCTAAAAAAGAATCCCATATATCCACAGCCATCCAACTGAGCTGCTTCCCATAATTCCTCCGGAATACTATTTGCAAAAAATGTTCTTCCTACAATAATATAATAAGTAACAACCGAAAAAGGAAGTACCATAACCCAAAATGTATCTAACAGGTGAAATTGCTGTACTGCCAGATAAGTTGGAATTAAACCACCGGTAAAGAACATTGGAATCAAATAAAAAATGGTCAATGCCTTTCGTCCGTATAATTTTTTTCTTGAAAGAGCATAGGCAGCCGGAATATTTACTACTAAAGTAAAAATAGTTCCAACAATAACATAGAAAATGGTATTTTTATATCCTGTCCAAAGCTGAGAATAACTTGCCAGTTGTTCATACGCTTTAAAATTAATTCCTTTTGGCAAGAATAAAATTTCTCCATTGGAAACCAAATTAGGATTACTTATAGACGCAATCACAATAAAATACATGGGATAAAGGGCAACAACAATCAGTATGGCTGCAATCCCGTACAAAATAAAATCAAAAATTTTATCTTCCTTCGACTTTTTTACCTTATTGGTTCTTACAGCTGTTTTCATTTTCTTCCCCCCTATCAAATCAAAGATGTATCATTCAGTTTCTTAGACATATAATTCACCAGTAACAACAAAATCAAGTTAATCACATTGTTAAAAAGTCCAATGGCAGAAGACAAGCTATACTGATTGCTTACCAGACCCATTTTATATACATACGTTGAAATAATTTCACTGGTGCTGGAATTTAACGTATTCTGCAACAAATAAATTTTTTCAAATCCAACACTCATAACGCTTCCCATTCTTAAAATAAACATGATCGTGGCAGTTGGAAGCAGTGCCGGAACATCAATGTGAAGCATTCGTTTCCATTTGCTGGCACCATCCATGGTTGCCGCTTCATACAAGGTTGGGTCTATGGCAGACAAGGTAGCTATATATAAAATACTATCCCATCCTACATGCTGCCAGGCTTCTGTCCAGACATAAATACTTGGAAAAGCTGATGCTGAACCCATAAGATTTGGAAGTGTAATTCCAAAGAGTTCTGCTAACTTTGCAATAATTCCTGTACTTGGTGACAAGAACAGGATAATCATTCCGCACATAACTACCGTAGAAATAAAATGTGGCAAATAGGTAGATACCTGAAAAAACTTTTTAAACCGCCTTGCCCGAATCTGGTTACACATCAAAGCCAGAAAAATCGGAAGTGGAAAAGTAACCAAAATTGTGTACAAACTAATCACGATGGTATTTCTAATGGTTGGCCAGAATTGATAGGAATTAAAATACTGCATAAAATTTTTAAGTCCTACCCATGGGCTTCCCAAAATTCCTTGCGCCGGCGAAAAATCCTTAAACGCAATTATAACCCCATACATCGGGTAGTAAGTAAATAGAAGAAAAATAATCAGTGACGGCAACAGCAATATATAAAGCGCCCGGCTATTCTTAAATCCCTGGGCAAAAGTCTGTTTATGTTGTGCCTTATTTTTTTTCATATGTTATCCCCTCTTTCCTTTCTTTTATATTCATATTATATAGTTTTATTATCTATTTTTCTTTTATTATTGTGTATTTTTATTATCAAAAAAGAGACATGTTTCCATGTCTCTTGCATTTTGCACAACAGATTTTTGTTATTCCTTGTACGTTTTTTTGTTAAATCTCTATATTCTTTTTAACACAATAATTGGAAATTTGTCACTTTTCATAAAATACCATTTTCCACCTTGATACTGTTCCTGAGTAAAATAATTTTGAAAAAGGCCATTGGGGAGATATACATCTCGTCCTTCCTTTTCATCAAATAAAGGTGCCACTAATAATTGATTACCAAAAAAATACTCATCATCTATTAACCAGGCTCCCGGATCCTCAGGCTCCTCAAAAAATAACGTTCTCATCATAGGAAATCCATTTTCGCAAGAAATCTCTGCTTGTTCCAAAATATATGGCATTAATTCTTCTCTTAATTCCATAATCTCTCGAAAATATTTCAAAAAGTCATCTCCATATTCCCATGGCTCTCTCGGCGGTGCACCATGACATCTCATATGTGACGTAAACACTCCAAACGCCAGCCATCTTCGGTATAAAAATTCGGAAGGTCTTTTTACAAATCCTCCTATATCATGGCTATAGAAGGTAAAGCCACACAATCCTAAGGACAACGCTCCTCGAAGGGTACTCTTCATACCAGAGAGTGTATTTTCACTATCACCACCCCAGTGAACCGGAAAACGCTGGCTTCCGGCCCATGCACTTCTTGCCCAGATAATAGAATGACCTTTCACTTTTTTCATAATCTCACTTACTGCCTGATTATAACGCAGCGGATATAAATTATGTTCATAAAAGCCACTTTTTCCGGACTGGTATATTCCATCTATGGGCGCTGCCTCGCCAAAATCCGCTTTAATACAATCTGTTCCCAATTCCAGCAAGTTTTTCAATTTATTTTGATACCATGCAACCCCTTCTGGATTAGAAAAATCTAAAACAGCATCTTTCGTTGGCAATCCCCCGTCCAGTCCTTGTACACAATATCCTTTCTTAACGATTTCCTGAAATAATGGATTTAATGGTGTAAAGTATGGATATTGCCACAAGGATATATGCATATTATTTTTTTCCACCACATGAAACATTGCATCAACATTTGGAAATCTTGTCTTTGAAAATTCAAAGTCACACTTCCAATCATCTTCAAACCATCCCGTATTTAAGTGAACCACATTACAAGGTATTCGTTCCTCTTTCATTTTGTTTACTACATCTTCTACCTGTTGCTGAGAATGATAGCTGATTCTGCTCATCCAAAGACCAAAAGACCATTCCGGAACCATGGAAGCACGACCTGTAAGTTTTGTATATTCCCTTAAATCATGTTTTACGATACAGATTTTTGTCACTGTCTGTCCGTTTTTTTATTATTTCTGTACTCATTTGGAGTAAAACCAGTGATATCACGGAAAGTCTTACTAAAATAAGAAAAATTATGATATCCGACTTCTAAAGCAATTTGGCTTACAGTCAGATTAGAATTTTCCAAATATTCCTTTGCTTTTTCCATTCGCTGTTCTGCAATATAAACAGTCAGACTCTTTCCTGTTTCCATCTTAAATGTTCTGGAAAGGTAGTCCTCCGACAAATAAACTTCCTTTGCAAGATTCCCTCTAGACAAATCTTTGTCCAGATTTTTACTAATAAACTCTTTTACACACTCTATAGCATTTTCTCGATTTTGATTATAAAGCTGATTTCTTTGAAGCGTTTCAAACACATAAGAAATAAATTCTATACAACCTTCTAAAAATACATAGGCCTCTTCTTCCTGTCGTTCAAACTCAACATTGTCAAAAACTTGCCGAAAATCTAACCTTTGTTGTGCCAGATAAACATATAAAAATTGATGAAATTCTCGCATAAACTGTCGAAGTTTCTTTCCAGTCCATGCTTTTGTTTCCAACACCTCTTTCAAATACAATTGTATCTTTTCAAATACAACACCTAGATTTTGAGAATCTTGCATCATTTTCTGCCAGCTTTCCCATGGCACTGTTTCCTCTTCCAAAGCAGAAGCTCGTGCATTTTCCAATATTACACCATTTTTTTCTGGTAAAGCAGTCTCTTCTACTGTTTTCAACCGCTTCCATGTCTGAGAAATATCCGCTTCTGTACAACATTCCTCACTCATGTAAACACAAACATTACACTCGACACGGGAATGAAGCAAATCAGCCAGTTCTCTGGCCTCTTTGACTCTCTCTTCTTTCTCTTTCCTTCTGTTCTTCCATACCAATGCCCATAAGTTATCATACACAGGTACAAGAGCTTCCTCTCCCTGTCCAGATAATAAAAATTTACACACTGTCTGTTTTTTACTTTTTTGAGAATCTTCTGCCTTGATAAAGACCTTTACTAATTCCAGTTGAAATACATCTTTTTCTTCATAATAAGACTCCAATAAGTAGTTTCCTGTGCTATCTCCTAGAAGTATCTGCCGCCACACCTGCTCCTTATGTGGGATATTTCTTTCTACCCTCCCCCTTGAATTTTTTGTAATTTCCAGAATAACCTTTTCAAGAACCTGCTCCAACTCATAATTGGAAATCGGTTTTAACAAATATTCTCTAGAAGCAAGACTTAATGCTTTCTGTGCATAAGCAAAGTTGGCATAGCTGCTTAAAAAAATACATTCTGTTTGGATTTCATGATTTCGTAACCATTCCAATAATTCCAGACCACTACCTTGCGGCATATCAATGTCGCAAAGCAAGATTTCAATTGGAAACTCCTCTAAAATTTTCTGCGCCTGACGGATATTATTTGCTGTAAAAACAGTGGATATTCCAATTCTTTTCCAATCCACCGTTTCCTCCAGCTTCTCCACTAAAATCCGATCATCATCTACCATTAAAATGCTGATTTCCATTTTCTTCTGCCCTCGGTATTATTAAAGAAACGTCTTATAATCCTCATAATTCTTTGCCAACAATTCCGGTGTATTTAGCCCATACGGACATTTCTTCATGCAAGCATTGCAGTGGAGACATTCTTCGATTTTCGCCATTTTTTCCTGCCATTCCTCTGACAGCCAGTCTGCCTGTGGCGCTCTCCGAAGCATCAGGCTCATTCTAGCACAGTTATTGATTTCAATATCAGCAGGACAAGGCATACAATAACCACAGCCTCGGCAGAACTCTCCAGATAATTGCTGAATATCCTTCTGAATTTGAGTCTTCCGGCTTTCATCCAGAACCGGAGGACAGACTGCATGAGCCAGAAACTCATCCAATTCCTTTTCTTTTTGTATACCCCAAATAGGCGCAACATGGGCAAACTGAGGTTGATTCATAAATGCATAAGCACATGCAGAATCATGAATCAAGCCACCGGACAAAGCCTTCATAGCAATAAATCCCATATCTTCCTCTTTACATGTTTCTACCAACTGAAACTCTTCTTTAGAGGCTAGGTAAGAAAAAGGAAACTGCAAGGTTTCATACAATCCGGATGCAATGGCCTCCTTCGCTACTGCAAGCCTATGGTTCGTAATACCAATATGACGGATTTTCCCCTGTTCCTTTGCTTTTAAAGCTGCATCATATAAACCGCTTTCATCTCCTGGCTTCGGGCAAAAGGCTGGATTGTGAAATTGATAGATATCAATATAATCCGTCCCTAATGTTCTCAAACTTTCTTCCAAGTCCTCCCAAAAACCTTTGGCATCCTGGGCTGCTGTTTTGGTACTAATAATCAGTTTTTCCCGCACATAGGGAAAAGCTGCACCTAATTTCTCTTCACTGTCTGAATACGCTCTTGCAGTATCAAAATAATTAATACCATGATAAAAAGCTTTTTGAAGCAGATACACTGCTTCTGCCTTGGTGATTCTCTGGATAGGAAGAGCTCCAAACCCATTTTTGCTTACCTGAATCTCGGTTTTTCCAAGTCTTACCATGTTCATAAGACACTCTCCTGTTCTTTCTTAAATTCTTGTTTCATTGACAAACATACCCTTAAGATGCTCTGCATGAAACCGTTGCATAAACCAATCACATTTACACAAAAACAAATAATAAATGTTCAACCCACAGGTATGTAAGGTTTCAAAATTCCCCTGACCTTTAGAAAGAATCAAATCTGCCTGTTCTAATTTCTCTTTAGCTTCTTTGCTGATATGGGTAAGTTCTGTTCCTGCTATCCCGCTTCCGTTGCCAAAAACGGGTGCCACCTCGGTTAGTCCCACATACCTGGCGTCTTCCACAGTTGCATCATTGGTCACAGCAACGCCACGAACCAAAACCTCTATCATAAGCTGTGGATACTGTTCTCTTAACAATTTTATGAGTATTTTGTCTAGCACAATTTCTCCACAGTTATCTGTAAGATAAACCAGATGTTTCCCATCTTTCAGGTCCTTACAAAAATGTCTGTATTCTGCCGTATCTAAAGTTTCCTGCTCTGCTTGTGCAAGTAACTCCAGTAATTTCTCAGCAGAAACTTCACCTAAAGCAGAAAAATCAATATAATTCCCCAATCGCGCCAAACACAAAGCAGCTTCCAAAGGATCTTTTCTACTGCGAATTTTTTGTTCTAAATCGTCTTCCATAGAAAGAAGTAACTCATTAAAAGTTTTCTTCTCTTCTTCTAAATCATTCTGCATCCCCCAATACTTTTCATATAGCTTAGAAATAGGTTCCAAAAGTGCTGGTGCGGACCATTTAGGGTCACTTTCAGCAATCATATGCAGAACTTCTCTCATATAGCAGGCTTTTTTCTCTTCATCTTGAAACTTCTGTATACGCCTTGCCTGTGCCTGTACCAAACAAGACATACAAAAAGCATTAATCTTCATAATCCAGACAGGCTCTTTCTGTAACAAAAGGACGTACATAGGTATCTGCTACCTTTACATGCTCTGGATGCGCTCCATAAATCGCAACATCCTCTGCTCCCTTTAAAGTTGTAACCAGCGCTACATCATGAGTGCTGGAAGAAAGAGGCTCCTCCACAAATTCTACAGTCAAAAGTCCTGGTACTTTTCCTACCAGCCCTTTTAACTGTTCTGCCATTTCCTTTTTTAATTCTGGCTTTCTCGCCTCTTCAATTTCTGGTTTAAATTTCCACATAACAATATGATGTACCATTTGAATTCTCCTTTTTCTGTTTTCTTTTTATTGTAATATAGGGTTTTCTGTATTGTCAATCGCAGTAGCTGCTTTTTTCACCATTCTGTAAAATCTTCCTTCTCCAGCTCCTGTTGTCTGGGAAAATTCCTGCCCTTGCACTACAAATCCGACTTTTTTATAACACTGAATGGCACGCTGATTCCATGTCCGCACCTCCAGATACATGGACTTTCCAGGAAATAAAATTTTTGAAAGAATACCCGCTAATGCTGTCATCTTTTGCCCATAACCTTGCCCACAACATTCTGGTTTTACCCCTATTCCAAAGAATACTTCTTTTCCCTCTGGACAAAGATTCACATATCCCACCAAGCATTGCTTCTCATAAAAGGAAAAGAAATGATTCTTTGGATTTGCCAGTCCACAATTCTGCTGTTTCATTTCTTCATAGGATGGAAGATTATAAATGGCATATTCCCCATCATACCTCCATCTGGATATTTCCTCTTTTTCCTCTTCCGTTATTTCGTGGTAATGCAGGAAATTATCCCTCCCAAGAAACTGGCACAAATTTTCCACATTGCAACACACTCTCCCCGGATTCTCTTTTTCCAGTAAAGCAATATCCGAAGAATCCTGCAATGCCGCAGAAAAACACGTAACACCTGCCTCCCGACACGCCCTAATATCCGAAACAGCATCTCCTACATAGCCAAA
Source organism: uncultured Bacillota bacterium (assembly GCA_905200905.1). Taxonomy (GTDB): domain Bacteria; phylum Bacillota; class Clostridia; order Lachnospirales; family Lachnospiraceae; genus Blautia. The sequence goes on along the minus strand of CAJKMA010000014.1, from coordinate 38,542 downwards.
CTGGTTTCTGGAAATAGCATATTCTTTTAACAAACCTTCTATATTCTCCCTTTTATTTGGAGCTTTCTCTGAACCATAGCATATCGCATCAAACATATGCTCTAATCTCAGTTCTTTTAAAGAAATCTGGCAGCTTTTTTCCCCTTTTCCTGTGACTAACGCCAGTATGATATTTTGATTTTTTAACACTGTCAAAAGTTCTAGAATACCTGGAAATGGTTTTGTAACTTTTCTGTGCAGAAGGGTATATTCACAGTAAAAATCCTGCAAGGCTACCTCCCATTTTTGAGGTACGAAGGCTTTTATCATTCCAATTTCATTTAATCCAAAGGTCTGTACAATTTCCTGCTCACTTAATTCATGACCTGCATAGGGGGAAACACTTTTGCGAAAGGCTTCCACACACAAGGGTATGGTATCCGCAATAGTTCCGTCCATATCAAATGCAACCATTTTAAACATCTTGCTCATCTCCATTGATTTTTCGTATTACCCGGCAGGGATTTCCCACTGCCACAGAATTTGCCGGAATATCCTTTGTCACAACACTGCCCGCGCCTATGACGCATCCATCTCCTATGGTGACACCGGGAAGCACAATCACACCGCCACCTAACCAACAGCCATTTCCTATGGTAACAGGCAAGGCATAGGTCTGACAAAAATGCTTTCCGCGTCCAGGCGTCCATTCCTCTGTCAGACGTTCCTTTAATTCCACCGGATGGGTTGCTGTATAAATCTGTACATTAGATGCAATCATAACAAAGTCCCCAATTCGGATTTCATTGCAGTCTACAAAGGTACAGTTCATATTAATAGAAACATTATCTCCCAGGTAAATGTTTCTTCCGTAATCACAAAGAAATGGCATGCCAACGGACACATTACTCCCTATTTTTCCAAACAACTGCTTTAGAATCCCTGTTTTCTCTTCTTTCTGTTCATATGCCAGACTATGATAGTCCTTTAATAAAGCTCTCGCTCTGGCTTTAAATGCTAAGAAAATCTCATCATGACAATTATAACATTCGCCTGCCATACATTTCTCTAACTCTGTCATAATCTTTACCTCCTATGGGTTCATTGTATAAAAAAACCTGTTACAGAACAAGTAACAGGCTGTTTCTCTAAATTCTTTTTGCCAACGCCTCCATAACAAACAGAGCTGGAACCTGAGTAGTTCCGTTATATCCCCCATTTATCCTCTGGGGCTTTAAATGATAGGAAAAATTCCAATCTGATAATTTTGCCAGCGTAGAGAGAGAAGAGTTGGTGATACTTAAGATTTTACAATTTTTTTGTTTGAATTGATGAATCGCTTCCATTAAACGGCTGGTTTCGCCGCTTTCTGAAATTGCAAGAACTGCTGTATTTTTCCACTGAAAAAATTCAATGGGATAAAGAGCATCCTCCAATCCTACAGCAAAATGCCCCAAATTAGAAAAATATCGTGCTCCATATTTTGCCAACGTTCCAGACGACCCCATCCCTATAAAAATAATCATATCTGAATTTCTAAGCATTTGAACTGCAGCAGACAATTTTTCCTCAAAAGCATTGGAATTTGTTCTTTCAAAAAAATCAGACAATTCCTGCAAATCTTCTGAGGGTGGCGTAGATTTTTGCAAAAGAATTTCTTTTTTTAAAGCTTCTTTAAATTCAGCATATCCAACAAAATCATTTTTATTGCAAAAGCGCAAAATCGTTGAAGTCGATACTTGCAATTCCTCTGCAAGTTCCCGAATGGTCATATACTGAATTTTCTCCAGATTAGAAACCATGTATTTGTAAATACGGATATCCGTCTCATTATATTTCTGCAATTCATCATAAGAAAACATAAAAGTTCCTCCGGCTATAGCAGCTCATCCAATTCTCTCTGCAATTTTTCCTTTAATTCTTCCAGCTCTTCTGCTGTAGGGCGGTTTCCATCATCATACATTTTTTCCATGGGATACCACCAGACCGGACCTTTTCCATAATTCCCATAATTTTCCAAATCCCCCGCTACCCTTGGAAACAAATGCCAGTGCAGATGCGTGTCGCCATTTCCAAGTAACTTTGTGTTTTTTATCTGCAAGCAACTCCTCTATCATCTCATCGACATTAGAATAAGTCTTACCAATACCTGGATTTGTCTTCATCTTTTTAATTTCCTGGATTGCTTCCACAGTTTCCATATTGGGCATAAAATAACACCTCTTTTTCTTTCTCACAAAATTAATTTTCTTATATTCATTGTAAGTCTTTTTATTCACAATATCAACACAAACAATCTTAAAAAAAGAGACCATCTCCACGACAGCCTCTCCTCTCTATTCCTGTATGCTAATGCTTTCTATCACCGGTTGATTCTCTGCAGGCAGCAATCCATTTTCATCTTGTCCAATAGCTTCTGTACAAATTTTATCTACCACATCCATGCCCTCTGTTACATAGCCAAAAGCCGCATACAACCCATTCAAATGTGGACTATCTTCGTGAACAATAAAGAACTGAGAGCTGGCACTGTCCGGCATCTGAGAGCGCGCCATAGAAATAGCACCTCTTGTATGGGACAGGGGATTATCCACTCCATTTTCAGAAAATTCCCCTTTGATGGTTTCCTCAGAACCGCCAGTTCCGTTTCCATTTGGGTCTCCACCCTGCATCATAAAACCTTCCATAATACGGTGAAAGGTTAGTCCGTCATAAAATCCATCTTTTGCCAGTTTCACAAAGTTCTCTACTGTAATAGGCGCATGTTCAGGGTCCAGCTCCACGGTAATGGTTCCGTAATCCTTTACTTTAATTTCCGCCGTAATCTTGTCTTCTGCTTCCGTATCTGCAGTTTCCTGGTTCTCTGTTTGAGATTTCTGCTCTTTTGTATCCTCTTCCTTGCTTGCACCACAGCCAGCCAGAAGTGACAGGGATAACAGACCTGCAGCAAACATACTGATGATTTTTCTTATACGCATAACATTTCTCCTTTTCTCTGTCCTAGCTTCCATGCCATAACATGCACAGACCGCATGGTATTCATTATAAACGATTCCACGAAAAAGCTCAAGAACTATAAAAAGCTATGGCACAAAAAGCAGTTCTGCCCTTCATACCACAGCTTTCATAGTCTGTAAAAAATCCCTTAAACAAGTTCACCAATTCCACTGTTTACTGCATCCAATACAGATTCCAGTGCCTCTTTTTCATCATCTCCTGTGCATGATATTTCAATGATCTGCCCTTGGTTTACCTCTGCTGCAAGAATATTCAAAATGCTTTTCATATTTGCAACACCTTTGATTTCATTTGCCTCATAAGTAAACTGCACTACAGATTGATACTTCAAAACACTGTTCGATAGAACGGTAGCACTTCTTAAATGTAATCCTGATGGATTCAATATTTTTACTTTCTGACTTACCATAGTAAAATCCCCCAATTTCTTATATTTACCCCTTAATACCAAGGGCTGCTTTTGCCAGCTGGTCTACCGCTTCATTGAGCTCCACGCCGCTATGCCCCTTGACCTTGTGAAAACACACCTTAACCTTTTTAAGATGGTCATAAAAGTCCTTATATCGGATTGTGCCAGGTTTGTTTCGTTTCCACTCTCCAGTTGCCCAAGACTCAATCCCCTGGTAATCATAATACAAATGCAGGGTACTGATTTCATGCGCTTCACAATAAGCCATAGCAGCCATGGCCCCCTCCAACTCTCCTGCTACATTGCGCATGCTTACATCCTCTGTAGCAGAAAAAGCCTGGCTCATCTCCTTTCGCTCGCCTCTATGCAGCAAAATACAGCCATAAGAATATGCGCCTCTACTGGCATCAAAACTCCCATCCACATAAGCAACACACACATTCGGATCTTTTTCATCCGGCGCTGCATCCCCTGTTTGTCCTCCTGTCAGATACTCCTGGGCTTCCTTCAAAGTAGGAAAACTCTTATACTGCGCCCCTGGAAATCCATGCACTTGTCTCTTACATTCATCCCATGTATTGAAAATCCCTGTTGTAATTCCCTTTTTTACTGCATAAACCTTTTTTGCCATACCTACTCCCAAAATTAAATTCTTGCTACTCCTGTATCCCTTGCCGCTTTGGCAACTGCCTCTGCCACAGCTTTTGCCACACGCTTATCAAATGGATTCGGAATAATATAATCTGGATTCAACTCATCTTCCTGAATCAATCCTGCAATCGCATAAGCAGCAGCCACCTTCATTTCATCGTTAATATCCCTTGCTCTGACATCCAGGGCGCCTCTGAAGATTCCAGGGAATGCCAGCACATTATTAATCTGGTTCGGGAAATCACTGCGTCCGGTTCCTACCACAGCAGCTCCTGCCTTCTTTGCCAAATCCGGCATAATTTCCGGAACTGGATTTGCCATTGGGAACAAAATCGGATCTTTAGCCATGTTCTGAACCATTTCTTCTGTTACGGTTCCAGGAGCGGAAACACCAATAAATACATCAGCACCTTTTAGCACTTCTTCCAAGGTACCCTTTTCCATGTTCTGATTACAGATTTCAGCCATTTCCTGTTTCTCAGAATTTAAGTTTTCACGGCCTTTGTAAATAGCGCCCTGGCGGTCACACATTACAACATTTTTCAGTCCCAGGCTTACCAACAGCTTAATAATCGCAATCCCTGCTGCACCTGCACCGGAAGTAACTACTTTTACTTCATCCAGTTTTTTGCCAACCAACTTTAAAGCATTAATGAGAGCTGCTGCTGTCACCACTGCTGTACCATGCTGGTCATCATGGAAAATCGGAATATCACAACATTCCTTTAACTTTCTCTCGATTTCAAAACATCTTGGCGCTGAAATATCTTCCAGGTTTACCCCGCCAAAGCTGCCTGCCAGAAGGCTTACTGTTTTTACAATATCATCCACTTCTTTGGAACGCACACACAGAGGAAATGCATCTACATCCCCAAAGGTTTTAAATAATGCACACTTTCCTTCCATAACCGGCATACCAGCCTCTGGTCCAATATCTCCAAGTCCCAGTACTGCTGTACCATCCGTAACAACTGCCACCATATTTCCTCTTCTTGTATATTTATAGGATAAATCCACATCTTCTGAAATTTTCAGACAAGGTTCTGCAACACCTGGTGTATAAGCTACAGACAACTCTTCTGGTGTCTCGATGTTTGCTCTGCTGATAACTTCGATTTTACCCTTCCATCCTTCATGCTGTTTTAATGCAAATTCTTTCTTATCCATTCTGCTATTCTCCTTTTCTTACTGTTGTTTTACCTGTACCCATAAATCCTGCAGTACTTTTACGGAAGCATCCATAGCCTTTTGTTCTTCTTTATTCATAGGAATCCGCAGGCAGGTTTCAATCCCTTCCCAGCCAATCCTGCATGGAAGAGAAACTGCCATACCAGCCCAGCTTCCGAAACTTTCATCCAGCACATGAGCAACAGGAAGAAATCGCACTGTCATCTTTCATAATGGCTTCTACAATGGTAGATACAGCCATGGCAATACCGTAAAATGTTGCACCTTTCAGTCCTATGACCTCTGCACCGCCATTCTTAGTATGTTCTGCAATCTCCCTTTTGTCAAGAGAAACTCCCACCTGTTTGGCATAATCCTCCAAAGGGAATCCGCCTACCATGGCAGAACTCCAGACAGCCACCTGACTATCCCCATGCTCCCCCACAATATAAGCCTGAATATCCTCCACATTTACATGAAGCTTTGTACTTAAATTATAACGGAATCTTGCAGTATCCAAAGAGGTTCCACTGCCAATTACCCTATTTGCCGGAAGTTTTGAAGTCTCCAAAACTGCTGTTGTGGTCAAATCTGCTGGATTGGATACCACAAGAATCAACGGATTTTTCGCATATTCCATAATGTTTTCTGTAATGCTTTTGACAATAGAAACATTGGTCTTGGCCAAATCCAGACGCGTCTGTCCTGGTTTTCTGGCAATTCCTGCAGTAATAATAATCAACTGTGCATCCGCACATTCTTCATATCCACCTTGTCTTACCCACACCTGTTTGTGGAAACTGGTTCCATGCGCAATATCAATGGCAGCCCCTTTTGCTCTGTCGGCGTTTACATCAATCAGAACAATATCATTTGCCTGAACCCGCACCATCAATGTATATGCAATGGCTTCTCCTACATTTCCAGCTCCAATCACAACAATTTTATCTCTATGTTTATTTTTCATATTACATGTCTCCTATACTGTATGTATCTGTTCTTCCTCATTCTTACATTCAGCAAAGGGAGGCGCTCTACGGTTTTGTACCTGCAAAGCTATGGTACGTTTCTTCGGTTTTGTTTCCTGACATCTGGCAATTGTTTTCCCACTGTATATCTGCAGCTTACCAGGTACTTCTCCAAAAGATATTCTAAGCTTTCCGAAAGTCCGTCTGGCTCTTTCATTTCTATAAAACTTCTCACTGGTTTCTTTTACCAAAACCGGCTGTTTTTCCAAACCTTCTTCTAATTCCTGAATCTTAGTATCTTCCTGTCTTTTGGTATTCCTTACCAAATCATCTGGTATGTCCACAAAAAATATCTGAAACAAGAAACACAGAAAAAGGAAAAAAACCATGACTTTCTGCTTCATAAATCTACTCCTATTTCCCAGTCTCTTCCCGGCTGTCTAGATCTTTTTGAATCCCTTCCAAAAAAGGTACGAGCACATTTCCTGTTGCCTTTAAAAACCACATAGGATTCAACTCACTATATTTAAAATGCTTTCTGCCACCTTTTTGTCCTCTCTCCCAAAAAACTTCCATCTGTCGAAAAGTCATATAATAAATTTCATTTCTATGAGAAAAATACAAAATAAGAAAAGCAATCCCTTGCTGCCTCTCAAAATCTTTCATAAATGCCACCTGATGTTCATGAATATTCTGCAAGGGAAAATTATCTGTTGCGCACTCCTTGGCATCAAAACACACCGGAATCCCCTGAACCGCACCAATATAATCCACCGTACTTTTCTGGTCAAAATATGCCAGAGTAATATGTCTGCTTTGCTGGTCAATTCGCACTGGCGTAATAGGAGTAGGCACTTTTTGAATCAAAGCCAGTCCCTTTTCTCTATACTGCTCACAAGTTCTGTTAATAAATTCCTCCAAGGTAGAACCTCGAAGACCTCTGGAATTCCAAGTTGCCATTTATCTCTCCTACTTTAAAAGTTTAATTCCTGGGAAATACTTAAGAACTGCTTTTCCCAGAATCTTATCCTCTGCTACATAAGGGTTATTCCAAAATCTGGAATCCTTAGAATAATTTCGATTATCTCCCAGTACAAAATAACTATTTTCCGGAACCGTATATGGACCATAATCCCCCACCGGTGTTTCCGGTGTAAAACTATCTTTTAAGGGCTCCTTAGAACCATTAATATATACCTTTCCATCCTTGATTTCTACTGTTTCTCCAGGCATTCCAATAATTCGCTTGATAAACAACTCTTTTTCATTGTCCGGATATTTAAAGATAATAATATCATAACGCTCTGGATCTCCAAACACATAAGCCAAACGGTTACCAAACACTCGATCGCCTGTCATAATAGTTTGTTCCATGGATTCTGATGGAATTTTTGCATTGATCAGCAAAAAATTATTCACCACCAAAACCACTACCACCACGAAAATAATCATCTTTAAATACTCCATAAATTCCTTCCAAAAGGAGGATTGTGTTGATACTTTCATGTTTTAAACATCTCCCTTATTTTCTTCTAGGACCTTGTCCCACAGTCCTTCTCCCTTTAATACTTTTTCAAATTCTAACGGTACGCCAGCTGTTATGGTTTTTCCTGCCAATTTTGGCAATCTTTCCTCTTGTTTTGGAAATTCCAGTTTCCATGCATGAAGAAGCTGAGATTGGATTTGATACTGCTGTTGAAACCTTTGATTCCACTTCCTCTCTCCATATTTCCAATCACCAATCACCGGATGCCCAATGCTAGCCAAATGACTTCGAATTTGGTGGGAACGTCCAGTTAATAGTTCTACCTTTAACAAGGTACATCCATTTTTTGAACAGGCAAGAGGGACATACTTGGTTTCAATGGGCAAGCTTCCCTTTTGTGGTATCTTTTGTATTACCACCTTATTTTTCTTCTCATCCTTCCATAGATAACCTTTGATATGCGCAGGATTTTCCATTCTTCCTACTGTCAAAGTAAGATAAAATTTATGCATCCTCCTGTTTTGAAAAGCTTCTGATAAAAGTTGAAGTCCTTGCAAGGTTTTTCCTGCTGCCACAAGCCCACTGGTATTTCGATCCAGCCGGTTGCACACACCTGGGTGAAACGTATGTAAATCCTCTTTTGTAAGACTTCCATTTTCTAAAAGATAGCCTGTGAGATATTCCACTAGGGAAACATCTTCCTTGGCCGCTTTTTGAGATAACATACCAACCGGTTTATTCACAAAAAGCACCTGTTCATCCTCATAAACCACATCCAGTTTTCCTGCTGCTCCCTGTCTGGTCTCTCCACAAAATTTTTCCAGGGTTTCTTGTGAAAAAAACAGCTTAATCTCATCCCCTGTTTTTAATTTTTCACTTCCATCTGCTTTTTTTCCATTTAGCACAATGTTCTTCTTGCGAAGCATTTTATAAATAAAACTCTTAGGCGCTTCGCTTAAATATTTGCCTAAAAATTTATCCAAACGCTGTCCGCTGTCAATTTCACTCATTACTAATTGTTTCATCTTTATCTCCTAAAGGGAAATAGCATAAATCACCCTCATAATCGCTTCATTTCTGGTTAAATCCGGTTCCTGTGGGTCCGGACGGAATTTAATATCTTTTTCTAGGGCTTCCCTGTGCTCCCACATGGTATCCAGACGTCCTGTATAATCAGAAAGGCGGTCAAAAATCTTTACAGACACATAATACCCATTCTGTCGCAAAATAGTTTGAATGTGTTTTTCCACAAAGGGAATGTCCGTCTTAGGTCTACTGGTGTAACCTACCATAGTATTTCCGCATACAGCTAAAGAATCAATATAAGACTGTTTTTCATAGGCAGATACCACCAGTTCATAAGCACATACCAGCCCTTTTCTGTGCTTCTCAATTTCCTGATAATCCTTCTCTTTCATTGGTTTTTGCAAAAACAACATAATCATGGTTACTGCAAATTTACAGGCTGGAAGACAGGCTACCAAAGCAATGACCGTAAATACACTATTTCTTGTTCGGTTAATATACAATCCGGTAAAAAACACAGAAAGAGGGGCAACAAAAGCCAGTAACGTATAAAGCACCTGGCGTTTCTGATGTACTTTCAGATAACCGTAATCTCCCTTTTTTAATTTTTTCTTATGGTTGCTCATATTCTAACTTCCTTTCCTTTGTCACAGAAATTTTAAAATCAAGCCATGGGGAAGTATCTTGCATATCACCCTTAAAACTTTTACAGAGTATCCGTAAACGGAAAGTTCCTTTCCTTTTTCACTATCCTTTAATGCTTTCTCCACCACTGCTTCTGGTTTTGCCAAAAACCATTTTTTATAGGCAGGCATATGCTCCTTTCCACCCATTTTTTCTAAAAATGGGGTGTCCACTGGTCCAGGACATACAATGGTAATTCTGGCTCTATCCCTCCATTCTTTTCTAATAGCTCTGGAAAAACTTAAAACATAAGACTTCGATGCTGCATACGCTGCAAATCCAGGCTGAGGAACAAAGGCTGCCCCACTGGAAAGGCAAAGAATCTGGCCCTTATTTCTGCAATATGGAAAGCAGATTTTCAAAACAGCTGTAAATGCAGAACAATTCAACTGGGTGGTATTCCACAACTCTTCCACTGTGGTTGCTTCCACCTGCTTTTGTACCCCCATACCTGCACTATTGACCAAAATTTCCATCTGAGGCTTTTCCCTCTCAAGAAGCTTTTGAAGAATTTTCAAATCTTCCAAACTGGTAAGATTCAAAGGGCACACACGAAGTTTTGGAACTTTTTTCTTTAACTGTTCCAAAGCCTTTGTATTTCTCGCCACAGCCCAAATTTCCTCCAACTGCGGATACCTCTCCTGTATCTGAAGGACAAATTCCTTTCCCATACCCGAGGATGCCCCAGTTACCAGGGCAATCTTCTTATTTCCCATTTTTTTAGCCCCTTTTCTTTTTATGTACATTCCGGATAGCTTTTTTCTTTCTGGGCTGCTGCTCCTTTTCCGGTTTTCCTGTTCTCTTCATTTCCCCTTTTCTGGGGGCAATGAGACATTTTTTTCCATATCCAATTAAGTCCATACGACCAGCTTCCACAAGAGCCTCCCGCACGAGGTTATAATTTTCCGGATTTCTGTATTGAATTAATGCTCTTTGCATGGCTTTTTCCCTGGCCGTTTTGGGAACATAAACATCTTTCCCTGTTCTAGGATCCAGTCCCGTATAATACATACAAGTAGACATGGTGGATGGTGTTGGATAAAAGTCTTGTACCTGCTCTGGCATAAATCCCATATCCCGAATATACTCCGCTAATTCAACTGCATCCTTAAGTCTGCTTCCGGGATGAGAAGACATGAGATAAGGAACCACAAACTGTTTTTTTCCTGCCTTTTCATTTGCTCTGGCAAAACGTTTTAAAAACTCCTCATATACCTTGTGTTCTGGTTTTCCCATATAATACAAAACCGAATCCGAAACATGCTCCGGCGCCACACGAAGCTGCCCGCTCACATGATATTTTGCTAATTCTTCCAGAAAAACAGGAGAAGGATCTGCATTTACATAATCAAACCGGATTCCGGAACGTATAAAAACCTTTTTCACCCCGGGAAGTTTCCGCATGGCCCGCAAAACTTCCAAATAATCTTCATGGTCTGCCTCAAGATTTTTGCAGGGCTTTGGAAACAGGCATTGACGATTTTTGCACACGCCTTTGGTCCACTGCTTCTTGCAAGATGGATGGCGAAAATCCGCTGTAGGACCTCCCACATCATGAATATAACCCTTGAAATCAGGTTCCTGCAAATAGCTTTTTGCTTCTTTTAACATGGAAGCATGGCTTCTAGTCTGTACAATCCGCCCTTGGTGAAATGCCAGGGCACAAAAATTGCAGGCACCAAAACATCCTCTGTTACTGGTAATACTGAATTTAATCTCTTCAATGGCAGGAATCTTTCCCTGCTTTTCATACATAGGATGATAAGTCCTGGCATAGGGAAGCTCATACACCATGTCCATTTCCTTTTGCGAAAGAGGTTTTGCAGGTGGATTCTGCACTACGTATCCTCTGGTTCCATAGGCTTCGATTAAAACCTGGCCAGTAAAGGGATCCATGTTTTCATACTGCATACAAAAACTTTTGGCATAATTCTCTTTTTCCTGAAGCAGTTCTTCATACGACGGCAGCAACACACCTTTTGGCGCTTCTTTCGTCTTATAAACGGTTCCCTCCACAAAGTTAATTTTCTCCACTGGAATTCCTTTTTCCAATGCCCTTGCAATAGCCAGAATGCTATGTTCGCCCATGCCATAAGAAATCATGTCTGCTCCTGAATCCAAAAGTACAGAGCGCTTCATACTGTCTGACCAATAATCATAATGAGCAAGACGACGCAATGACGCTTCTACACCTCCTAAAATGATAGGGGTATCCTTATAAGTCTGACGAATGAGATTGCTGTAAACAGTCACCGCCCTGTCTGGACGAAGTCCCATGCATCCTCCAGGAGAATAAGCATCCTGTTTTCGATGTTTCTTTGCTACTGTATAATGATTCACCATGGAATCCATATTTCCCGCAGAAACTAAAAAAGCCAAACGCGGTTCTCCAAACACGGCAATGCTCTCCTTTTTCTTCCAATCCGGCTGGGCAATAACCCCTACCGAATATCCCTGACTCTCCAAAAGCCTGGTAATGATTGCCGCACCAAAAGAAGGATGATCTACATAAGCGTCACCGGTAATATAGACAAAATCCGGCTGCCAGATACCTCTCTCTTCCATTTCCTTCCTGGTTACAGGTAAAAACCTTGTACTCATGCTTTTTCCTCTCTTCTTGTTTCCTTTTCTGCCAACTGGGTGTAATCCAAAATGTACCAATCTGCTAACTCTCTCTTCTGGGACTCCTGTTTCCTGCTATAAGCATCATCAATGGCACAAACCTTCATACCAGCTCTTTTTCCTGCCAAAATCCCCATAGGTACATCCTCGAAAACCAGACACGCCTCTGGTTCTACCTCAAGTCCCTGAGCTGTTTTTAAATAAACATCTGGTTCTGGCTTGCCTCTTTTTACTTCACAGCAGGTCGTAATGCAATCAAAATACTCCAGGATACCATGCGCTTCTAAAACCATTTGAATCAGTTCTCTGCTGTTACTGGAACTAATTCCAATTTTCATGTTTCGCTCTTTTAAATAATCAAGAAATTCCTTTACCCCTGGCTTTAAAGGTACTTCATTTCTATATTTTTCTCCGGACATACAAATCCAGGTGTTTTTAATTTCCTCAAGGGAATCCGGAATTTTAAACCGTTCTTTAAAAAGAATGGCTGTTTCTGTAAATCCCATACCCTCCAGTTCTTCCTGAAAAGCCTCCAAGTTTTCAGGTACTTCAATTCCCTGATTGGTAAGATATTCTATATCAATGGTTCTCCACATCCACATGGAATCCACCAAGGTTCCATCTAAATCAAAAATCACTGCTTTTATCTGTTCTAGCATGTTCTTTTAACCTCATAATCTCTTCCTGAGTCAGTAGCCGGTATTCCCCCGGTCTGAGCTCTTTATCCAGCATCAGACTTCCCATAGAAATCCGCTTTAAAAAAACCACCTGATTTCCCACCGCCTGAAACATCCGTTTCACCTGATGGAATTTTCCTTCCTGAATGGTAATCTGAACTTCTGTTCCCTCTGCATTTAACAAATTTACCTTTGCTGGTAATGTAAGTTCCTGCTCTCCAATATCAACTCCTATTTCCAGCTTTTTTGCATCTTCCAAAAGCAAGGACTTTAAAAGTCGTGTCACATAAGTTTTATCCACATGTTTTTTTGGAGAAAGCAATTGGTGAGCCAGTTCGCCATCATTGGTAATCAAAAGCAATCCTTCTGTATCCTTGTCCAAACGCCCTACTGGAAATAAATCTTTTCTTTTCTTAGAAAGAATCAAATCCAAAACCGTCTTTTCTCTTTTATCTTCTGTTGCAGACACAACCCCTTGTGGTTTATTTAGCATATAATATTCATAATTTGCATAAGATACCATCTGTCCATCTGCATACACCTGATCCGTCTGCGTGTCTGTTTTATATTCAGGAGCACAAATAATCTCACTATTTACAGTAATCTGCCCCTTTTTTATCATTTTTTTTACTTCTGTCCTGGTTCCAAGACCCATATCCGCCAAATATTTATCTAATCTTATCTTCGCCATGTATCTCTCCTAAATGGATGAACCATTTCCCATATCCTGGGATAGAGCCTGCGCCCTATATCCTTCTGCAATAATATCCAACTCTCTGTGAAATCGTTCCAGCTGCTCCAAATCCTTTGTCTCATAAATGCGGTAAAATTCATCCTGAATCTTTGCTACTTCCCGTTTATTGGAATAGTGATACAGATTTTCAATGTTATTTAAAATATCTGCTACCAGATTCGACTGGTGAAGCATGGAATTTTGGGCATCCATAACTTCATTACGCACAGAGGACATCTCTGCATCTAACTGCAAAATAGAATCTGCTGCATTGCTAAGACGCTCTGCCAGATGCTTTGGCATATTTCCCCGATATTTATACTGGAGAGAATGCTCAATGGTGGCCCAGAAGTTCATAGCTAAAGTACGAATTTGAATTTCTGCCCGAATTTCCTTACATCCTTCTAGAGTTTCTGTATTATACGCAATAATCATATGATAGCTGCGATATCCGCTGGCCTTCATATGAGTAATATAATCTTTTTCCTCCAGTACCCGCATGTCTCGCCTTCTGCGGATTAACTCTGCCACCACTTCAATATCCTCATAAAACTGACAAATAATCCGGATTCCAGCAATATCCTCTACTTTTTCCTCCAGTTCATCCCAGGAAATCTGTTTCCTCTGCATTTTTTCCAGAATGCTGTTAATAGATTTTACCCTCCCTGATACCTCTTCAATGGGACAATATAAGTCTTTCTCTTTGTGTTCTTTTTTCAACTGATGAAACTTCATCACCAGTTCTTTGACTGCCAGTTCATAGGGAACCAGTAGTTCACGCCATAATCGTATTTCCATAAACATTACTCCTTAACTATCCATAAAGTATAGCATAGTTTCTACATTTTTAATAGAAAAAATTTTTCTGTCTGTCCTGTAAAAAAAGCAGAACCGGATACGGATTCAAAGCATATTCTAACTCTGTCCTGGTTTCGATGTAAATTCCCACATGTAAATGACAGGGAAACTTCCCTCTGGTGCCTTCCTCACCATACCCTGTATCCCCCAAAAATCCCAGGATTTCCCCTGCATTGACGGTATCTCCTACCTGAAACTGCTTTTCATAGGAGGATAAGTGAGCATAATAAAAAAATCCTCCACCAGGACTTCTAATTCCTATTCTCCATCCGCCCAGAGGTAGCCATCCCACAGTTTCTACAATCCCATCTGTCATACTTACTACTGGATAATATTCCCGTCTGTCATACTTACCAAAAATATCACAACCCTCATGAGCTCGTTCTCCTCCATAATTCCGCTCTTCCAGCCAGGTATCCTGGAAATAAAAAGATTCCTTGGGCCCTTCCTGCCTTCCTGCCACAGGGAAATATTTCAAATCGTCCCAAAAATTCAGATAGCACTCCATGTCCTCAGATTTCATTCCAACTTTCTGGAATAATTCCACCGGCATCCCAGCTTTACGATAAACCTCTAAAGATATATGATCCCTCATGCCCCCTACCATCTGTACATCAAAAAATAGTAAAATACATAGCATGAGCATCCATTTTTTCATAAAAAATCCCCCGCCTGCCCATAAGAACACCTACATATCATCTTATGCGCCTGTGGAGGATTTTATGAATCACAACCAGTTTATTTGATTTTTTTCAATACTTCCAACAAATATTCCCATACACGCTCTACAGAAGAAATAGACAACTTCTCTTCTGTTGTATGGATATCCTGCATATTAGGTCCCAAAGATACACAATCCAAACCTGGAATTTTTTCATAAAAAAGTCCACATTCCAGTCCCGCATGAATGACTTTTACCTCTGGTTCTCTATGATACATTTCCCGAAACACCTCTACCATAAGAGGACGAAGAGTAGAGTCCTGTTTGTATTCCCAGGAAGGATATTCTCCTTCTATCTGAAAGTCTCCGCCTAAAAATTCTGTCAAATAAGCAATTTTGTCTGCCAGAGCTTTCTTGGCACTTCCTACAGAACTTCTCACACTGGCAGATCCAACCAGAGCTTTTGGTGTAAGCTTGGTAATGCCAAGATTACAGGAGGTCTCTACCAATCCCTCCATAAAACCGCACATTTTCTGGATGCCATTTGGATACTGCATCAGGAAAAACAGAACTTTTTCTTGACTTACCGGATGAAGTACTGGCTCTGTTCCAATACCTTGCGCTTCTACTGTAACGCAAATTCCCTCATCGCTACCTGTATATTCTTTTTGAAGAGCCTCTGTAAAAACTTTTGCATAAGCTGCAATAGCTGTTCCTTCTTCTTTCCCTGCCAGAATCAAGGCTTGCGCTGTTCTTGGAATGGCATTATCCTTCAATCCTCCATTCAATTCAGAAATAGCATAAGCGCCCTGCTCCTTTGCCTCTTTTAAAAACCGCGCCAACACAAAAGTGGCATTTCCTCTATTCTTATCTATTTCAGCTCCTGAATGTCCACCTGCAAGACCGGAAACAGTAACCTTCCATCTTTCATTGGTCTCTTCCTGATAGCGCACTGGAAGTTCAGACACTGCCGTCATCCCCCCTGCACATCCTGCCCAGAGATACCCTTCTTCCTCAGAATCCAGATTAATCAAATATTTCGCTTGTAAAGGCTCTGCATTAAGAGCGGTTGCTCCCAAAAGACCAATTTCCTCATCTACGGTAATTACCACTTCCAAGGCTGGATGTTCCAAGGTCTCATCTTCCAGAAGTGCCAGGCCATAGGCCACTGCAATCCCATCATCGCCTCCCAGAGTCGTTCCCTGTGCAGAAATAAAATCCCCTTCCACCTGAAGTTTCAAGGCATCTTTCGTAAAGTCATGGCTGCTGTCTGGGGTTTTCTCACACACCATGTCCATATGTCCTTGAAGCATGACTGTAGGAGCATTTTCATAACCCTTTGCTGCTGGCTTAAACAAAATAACATTGTTGCTTTCATCTTGAATATAGCGCAACCCATGTTCCTTGGCAAAATTTACCAAATAATCGCTCATTTCTTTGGTATTTCCAGAACCGTGTGGAATTTTTGTAATTTCTTCAAAATAGTGAAACACCCTTTGGGGCTGTAAATTTTCTAATACACTCATGTTCTTACCTCCTGCTGATTTCTAAACCTTATTTTTACACATTCTGTCCCAAATAGCAAGCATGAAACCAAAAACCTTACCATATATCATATATTAGACACTGCCATAAGCAATATGGAGGAATGCTTTATGAAACGTCTGGCTTCTATTTGTGGTTTTTTTGTTTTTCTTAGTTTTTTACTTTTCTTTCCCAAACATGCCTTGGCTCACACCAAAGCCGGACTCATGCTCTGGTTCTATACCCTTCTTCCCTCCCTGCTTCCTTTTTTGATTCTCTCGAACCTACTTCTTCATACAGGGATTTTAGATGGTCTTATGCAAAAATCCCAGCGTTTCTGGCGCAAATGTTTTTGCCTCTCCAGTCAGGGAGCCTATGCCCTGGTTCTTGGAATCTTCTGCGGTTATCCTATGGGGGCTAAAATCACAGCAGATTTATATCAAAAGCACCAAATTTCCAGAGAGGAGGCATATTATCTCCTTACTTTTTCCTCTTATCCTGGTCCATCCTTTCTGTCTGCATATTTGTGTACTGGCCTTTTAAACCGCCAGGAGCTGGTAATTCCCACCTATATCATCATCTATCTTTCCGGCTTTCTTTGCTCTCTTTGTACCAGACGAATTTACCGACCTACTTCCCTTTCCTCGGACGTCTTTTTGACAAAAAAAGAGATATCCTCTTCTCTCCCTTTTGGAGAACTTCTGGATATCTCTATTATGAACAGTTTTGAAACAATAATCAGGCTAGGAGGCTACATCATTCTTTTCTCCATCCTTCAAGGAATTTTAAAGCTGCTTTTTCTGCCTTTTCCAAACGTCAAGTATCTAATTTTAGGATTCGTGGAGGTGACAACCGGAACTTCTGAACTACTTCATAGTTCTTATCCCCTTTCACTTTCCTATCCCCTAGCTCTTGGATTCACTTCCCTTGGCGGTCTTTGTATTGCAGCACAGACAAAATCTGTACTAGGTAATACAAATCTCCCCATGAAACCCTATATACTGGGAAAACTATGCAGTTCTGTCTGCACCTTTTTCCTGGCTTACCTATTAGTCAAAATCATCAAAATCGTCATCTAATTCATCATCTTCAAAATCATCATAGTTGTCATCATACTCTTCTTCCTCTACCGGTTCCTGAACTCTTGCATTTTCAGGAGCTACCGGAGAAGGTGTTTCACTGTGTACCGGCTGTTCTGGAACACCCTGGCTAAGCTGCTGGGAAAGCTGCGCACGATTCTGATTAATCACTTCCACAGAAGCTTGAAGAGCCTGTAAAAATTCCTGATATTTTCCAGCTGCATCTTCTAACATGCTATTTGCAATCTGACCCATGTTTGCCATCATTTCATCTGTGTAAGATACGGCACTATAACGTAAGGCATTTGCCTCGTTTGCAGCCGCATCAATGATTTCCTGTGCCTGCTGATTCACTGCATTAATGGTTTCATTCGCCTGTGCATATGCCTGCTGCATTACTTCAGACTCTTTTACCATTTCCTGTACCTGTACCTTGGTATCTTCAATGATTTTATCTGCTTTTGCCTGTGCATCCTGTAAGATGGCGTCTTTATTGCTAATAATCTTCTGATATCTCTTAATTTCATCTGGAGTCTTCAAACGCAGCTCTCTTAACAACTCCTCGATTTCTTCCTTATTTACAATAATTTTTGTAGTAGAAAGAGGCTGATATTTACAACTCTCTACATACTCTTCAATTTCTTCAATAATTTGTTCTATTCTGCTACTCATCTTCATTTTTCTCCTTATTGTATAGATTACTTCCTATGGTTCATCCCGCTCAATTTTGCTTCCACCTGACGCACCACATAGTCTGGTACAAACTTAGAAATATCAGCTCCGAAAGACGCCGCTTCCTTCACCGTTGTGGAACTCAAATAGGCATACTGAAGACTGGTTGTCAAAAACATGGTATCCACATCCGTTGACAGAATACGGTTGGTCTGAGCCATCTGGAGTTCATATTCAAAATCTGTAATTGCCCGCAATCCCCGAATAATTACTTTGGCCTCACAGTTTTTTGCAAAATTCACTGATAATCCTCCAAAAGCTTGTATCTTCACATTGGGGATATCGCCTATTATATTCTCTAATATATTAACACGTTCTTCTACAGAAAACAACGGACTTTTTACAGAATTGTTCAAAACTCCCACTATGACTTCATCAAAAAGAGCTGCCGCCCTTTTAATAATGTCTAAATGACCATACGTTGCCGGATCAAAACTTCCCGGATAAATTGCTCTTGTCATGCTCTTGCCTTTCTGCTCTATTTCTTTTTTAAAAATACATGCTGATTTGTCTTGTATTTCTTTTCTTTTATCATGGAAAAACCATATGCTTCCAGATAATCAAAACTGGTTTCCAAAGAGGCTTCCACTACAATCAGGGTATCTTTTGTTACATAAGAGGCATCCTGTAAAATCTCCAGTACTTGCTTTTCTAACTCTTTCTGATACGGCGGATCCATAAAAATACAATCAAAAGGCTCCTCCCATTCCAGCTGCACCAAAGCTCGCAATACATCCTGGCAGTATACCTCGCCTCTTCCCTCTAATTTTGTAAAACAAAGATTTTCCTGAATCACTGCTGTGGCTTTTTTATTCTTCTCAATAAAAGCACAGTAATCTGCTCCTCTGCTTAAAGCCTCAATACCAATTCCTCCACTGCCTGCAAATAAATCTAAAAATCTACTTTCGCACAAATAGGGCTGAAGCATATTAAATAGGGTTTCCTTAATCCTGTCTGTAGTAGGTCTTGTCTCCACACCCTGAATGGTTTTCAGTGGCATACTTTTTGCGCTTCCTGCAATCACTCTCATATCTGTTATTCCTTCTAACGATTCAAACGATAGTCCAAATCTCCCTGATCCAAGCCCAGAATCAGGGATTCCGCAGTAGCAATATTCGTTGCAATGGGAATATTATACTGGTCACAACATCTAGAAATCTGGTATACGTCTGGTTCTTTTGGGTTAATCATCGATGGATTGTAAAAAAAGATGACCATATCAATGTCTCCCCGTTCAATCATCTCTGTAAACTGCTTGTCGCCTCCCATGCTGCCCGGCAGAAACTTATGGACATGGAGATTTGCAGCTTCTTCTATTCTTCTTCCTGTGGTACCTGTTGCATAGATTTCATGTTTTGCCAAAATATTTTTATAAGCAATACAGAAATCTTCAATCAAAGCTTTTTTACTGTTATGTGCTATAATCCCAACGTTCATTTACATCATCCTTATTTTTTTAATTACTTCAGAAGAGCAAATACTTGCTCTACTTGCAGTCCAGAGTAATTATAGCAAAAACACCAACTTCTTGCAATTATTTTTTCGTGTTTTATACATTTTTTACAAAAACAACTCTGTCATGCAAATCCGACTATTTATTGTAATACATTTCTCAAAATTTGTCAAAATATGAAAGAACTTCTAGTGTAAAAAAATTTATATTTCACATACTACCATTGTAACAAAAAATTTTAAATTCCAAAGGAGGAACAAAAAAATGTCTAATAATACTTCTTCTAACAGAGCAGCAGTACCAGAAGCCAAAGGTGCCTTAAACCGCTTCAAATATGAAGTTGCCAATGAATTAGGTGTACCTCTTACAGATGGATACAACGGAAACCTGACTTCCAAACAGAATGGTTCTGTAGGTGGATATATGGTAAAAAAAATGATTGAAGCTCAGGAACGTCAGATGTCTGGAACAGGTTCTTCTCAGCAGTTCTAAGCTAGAAATCATAACAAAATAATATGACAAAAAAGAGGGGCTTTCTTCTGTTATCCATTGAGATAATAAAAGGAATCCCCTCTTTCTTTCCTGATCCTTACAGATCGATTTTTCTTCCGCCTTCTATAACTTCCTGATTTACTACATAGTATGCAGCATGTTCTTCCGGTTTTACATAAATCTGTATGTCTTTGATATCGCTTTCTTTTTTTCCTGTTTCATCCATCCAGGCTTTTTTCACATTCGCTCTGATTTCGTCCAAATTATATTCAGCTCCTGCAAACTGGATATAAACAGCCTCTTTTACCTCTACTTTCTTTGTGGTAGATGTAGCTGTTTTTTTTGCAGCAGCTCTTTTTACAGGTGCTTTTTTTGCTGAAACGGGTTCTGTCTTAATTTCTTCTGTCTTCGCCGGAGTAGTCATTACATCTGCCGCTGCAGTTATCTTTGCAGCTTTTGTGGTTGTCTTTCTAACTGACATTTCATTCTCCTCCTTTATTCTATGTCCTACCTATCATAAACCTTTTTTTTGAATTTTTCAAGTTTTCTGTTTTTTTCTCATTTCTATGTTTTTCTATGGTTTTCTACCTGTGACAAGTGAAAATACATGAATTGTGCAAGCAAAAAAATCCATAATCTTGAAAAACCCCCAATCTTTTTCTATTTTACGCTGCAACTTCTGAAAAAACCACGAAATACTCAGCTTATTTCTTGGATATCTTTACCTTTTTTCTCCTCCTAAATTCCAGGTGTTTCCAAACGCTCCTTTCCATAAGACAAAAGTTGTTCTTTTAGTCGCTGATGCTGCTTTAAACTCAAATCCGGATCCAATGCAAGTATGGATGCTGCTGCTTCTGCTGCCTGTTTCAAAATCTCTGCATCCTGAAAAATATCAGCAATCCGAAACTCCATATCACCACTTTGTCGGATACCAAAAAAATCTCCCGGGCCACGCAAACGTAAATCTTCTCCTGCAATTTGAAATCCATCGTTGGATTTTTCTAGGATTTCCAGACGCTTCTTGGTTTCCTCCTCCTGACTGCCCTGGATAAAAATACAATAAGACTGATGTTCTCCTCTTCCTACACGTCCACGCAGCTGGTGAAGCTGAGCAAGTCCAAAACGCTCTGCATTTTCAACCATCATTACCGTTGCATTAGGAACATTCACTCCAACTTCAATGACTGTGGTAGAAACCAAAACCTGAATTTCATTCTTTGCATATGCTTCCATAATTTCGTTCTTCTGTCTAGGTTTCATGCGTCCGTGAAGACATCCCACCTTAACGGTATTCGGAAGTTCCTTTTCCAGTCTTTTGCTATAATCTGTTACATTCTCTGCATCCAGGCCCTCACTTTCCTCCACCATGGGACAAATCACATACACCTGTCTCCCCTCTGCTACCTGCTTTTTGATAAAACGATAGGCAGCCGGACGATAAGACGTATCTACCACACAATTTTTAATAGGTAATCTTCTGGCCGGAAGCTCATCCATAATAGAAATATCCAAATCTCCATACAAAATAATCGCAAGAGTTCTGGGAATTGGTGTTGCGCTCATGACTAATACATGGGGTCTTCCTCCTTTTTGGGAGAACATTTCTCTTTGCTTTACTCCAAAACGGTGCTGCTCATCTGTAATCACCAGAGCCAGATTCTGATACTCCACTTTTTCCTGAATCAGAGCATGGGTTCCCACAATGAGTTTTGCCTCTCCAGAAGCAATTTTTTCATACCGCTCTCTCTTTTCTTTTGCTGTATTAGAACCTGTAAGAAGCACCACTTCATAAGGCAATCCCTGCTCCTTAAGCAAACCAAAAAGTCCGTCAAAATGCTGTTTTGCCAAAACCTCTGTGGGAGCCATAATAGCAGCCTGATAGCCATTGGCTGCTGCCAAAATCATAGCTAGAAAAGCAATAATTGTTTTCCCACTTCCCACATCTCCCTGAACCAGTCTGGACATAAGACTTTTGCTTGTCATGTTTGCTTCAATTTCATTCCATACACGCTTCTGAGCATTGGTAAGTGTATAAGGCAGAGACTCTATGAGATTTTCTGTCTCCCAAACCAGTTTCATAGGAAACTCATTGACTGCATCTTGACTTTTTTCTTTCATCATTTTTACAGAAAGAAGAAAGAACAAAAACTCATCAAACACCAAGCGTTTGTGTCCTATAACTAAGTCCTCCCTATTTTGGGGAAAATGAATGTGGGAAACCGCATAATTGTATTCTGAAAGCCCATAATGTGTCCGGTATTCTTCTGGCAGATACTCCTGTACTAGTTCTCTGGATTCTAACACCTGATGCATTGTTTTTACCATAAGTTTATTGGTAAGCCCCTTTGTTAGACCATAAATAGGATATAAGGTATTCAGCATCTTTTGGTAGTCCTCTCTCCCAAAAATTTCCGGCTGCTCCATATTAAGTCTTCCCTGCTTTTTCCCTACGGTTCCTCGAAACACATACATTCCTCCAGCCTGAAGGGTATTTCTCAAAAAGGGCATATTATACCACGTAAGTTGTAAAAAGCACTCCCCCTCTCGGATTCCTGCTGTAACTACAGACTTTCTTCCAGTACTATGCAACCCAATTCTACCGGAAATTCTACCAAAAACTGCACATTTTTCTCCTTCTTTTATCTCAGTCACAGCTATCGGAGTCTTGTACTCATCATAATCTCGTGGATAATAGCGAAGTAAATCTCCTATGGTTTCAATCCCTAATTTGCCAAACAAAGCCTGGGTTTTCTCCCCAATCCCCTTAATACTACGAATACTGTCCCGTTCCTTCAATCCTCTTCCTCCCCAATAAAAAAAGGGATGTAACATCCCTTTTTTTATTCTACTGATACAACATAATAATAAATTGGCTGGCCGCCTTCATTTAATTCTACATCAAAATCTGGATACAGCTCTTCCAAACGTGCTGCAAGCTGTTCTGCATCTTCTGCAGTTACATCCGAGCCATAATAAATACTGATGATTTCACAATCTTCATCTGCCATCTCCTGCACGGTTGCTACTGCAGTATCTTCGATTTCCTTTCCAACAGCCAGCATACCATGGTCGCCAATCCCCATAATATCGCCTTGACGGATTTCCTTATCATCAATCTTCGTGTCACGAACCGCATAAGTAATCTGTCCGGTTTTTACATGTTTCATAGCTTCCATCATTTCTTCTGTGTTCTGTTCCACTGTTTTATCCGGAACATAAGAAATCAGTGCTGTGATTCCTTGAGGAATGGTCTTTGTAGGAATAACGATAATATTTTTATCTTCCGTTAAGTCCCTTGCCTGATTGGCTGCCAGAATAATATTCTTATTATTCGGGAAAATAAAGATGTTATCTGCATTTACATGTGCAATGGCTTGAAGTACATCCTCTGTACTTGGATTCATGGTCTGTCCGCCTTCAATTAGGTAGTCTGCACCCAGTTCACGGAAAATCTGCCCCATTCCATCTCCTACTGATACAGAAATAAAGCCTACCTCCTTAGCTGGTTCCTGCGCTGCCTGCTGGGCTGCCATTTTTTCAGCTTCTTTGATAACTTTCTCATGATGCTCCAAACGCATATTGTCAATCTTCATATTGGATAACTGTCCATACGTCAATGCTTTCTGGATTGCCTGTCCTGGGTCATTGGTATGTACGTGAACTTTAACAATTTCATCGTCAGCCACAACTACCAAAGAATCACCAATGGACATAAGATATTCTTTAAACGCATGTTCTTCTTTTTCTGGGAATTCCTTTTCCAGCATAATAATAAATTCTGTACAATATCCAAATTTAATGTCACTTTCTTCCGCTGATACAGGTTTTACACTGACACCGGACTTCGGCTTTTCAAAAGTCAGGTCAATCTCCTTACCCAGATAACCGTCAAAAGCACCTTTCAACACTTCCAAAAGTCCCTGTCCGCCAGAGTCTACCACACCTGCCTCTTTTAATACAGGAAGCATCTCTGGAGTTCTTGCCAGAACAGCCTCTGCCTCTGCTATCACATCTGCAAAAAAGTTCTCCAGACTTTCACAATCCTCTGCAATCTCCATAGCCTTTTCTGCAGCACCTCTGGCAACGGTCAGAATCGTACCTTCTTTTGGCTTCATAACTGCCTTGTATGCTGTTTCAACGCCTTTTTCAAAAGCTCTTGCAAAGGTTGGTGCATCCACTTTGTCTGCCTTTTCTATGACTCTTGTAAATCCTCTTAACAACTGTGAAAGAATAACGCCTGAGTTACCTCTTGCACCTCGTAAAGAACCGGAAGAAATTGCTTTTGCCAGAGTTTTCATAGTCGGATCAGACAAAGCGCTGACTTCAGACGCTGCTGACATAATGGTCAGTGTCATGTTGGTTCCTGTATCTCCGTCTGGAACAGGAAATACATTTAATTCATTAATCCACTCTTTTTTTGCTTCCAGATTTTTTGCCCCGGAAAGGAACATCCGGCTAAGCATTTTCACATCAACGGTATTGGTATTCAAAACATGTTTCCTCCTTAAAATCCCATTCATTTCTTTCATTCTGCTGTTTAGTCAATAACTCTGACACCTTCAATCAGAATATTAATTTTCTCAATGGACAATCCTGTGAATTCTTCCACCTTATATTTCACATTACTAATTAAATTATCTGAAACAGCGGAAATACTCACACCATATGCTACAATCACATGAAATTCCAAAGTTACTTTATTGTCTATTATTAAGACATTGATTCCATGTTTCAGGCTGTCTCTCTTTAAAAGTTTTACCAGCCCATCTTTCATACTCACAGCAGCCATTCCTACGATTCCAAAACATTCTACTGCCACACTTCCTGCATAAGTAGCAATGACATCTGTATCAATTGTAATTTTTCCTAATCCTGTATCAACAAATCCATTCATGCACGGATACCTCCATACTTTTTTATCTATTCTAACATATCTTTTCCAAAAACGAAATAATAATTTAATTTTTTTATA
This sequence comes from uncultured Bacillota bacterium, assembly GCA_905200905.1. Lineage (GTDB taxonomy): Bacteria > Bacillota > Clostridia > Lachnospirales > Lachnospiraceae > Blautia. The sequence goes on along the minus strand of CAJKMA010000014.1, from coordinate 13,351 downwards.
ATTTTACTTGCAAAAACAAAGTTCATCTGCTAAAATAGGCAGTGTTGTGAGTTTAAACTTAAGGAGGTGCTACCATGGCAAAGTGTGCAATTTGTGAAAAAAGTGCTCATTTCGGAAACAATGTGAGCCATTCTCATAGAAGATCAAACAAAATGTGGAAATCCAACATCAAATCTGTAAGAGTAAAAGCAGAGGGCGGAAACGCAAAAAAAATGTATGTTTGTACTTCCTGCTTAAGAAGTGGTAAAGTAGAAAGAGCATAAAAAACGGATTGACGTTAGAACAGACCTTGTCCTTAGGGACAAGGTCTTGTTTTTAACAGCTGCAAAATAGGTTATAACCCGCCAGAAGGCAAAAAGCAGCCATAATCACCATAAAAAAGGTTTTCGGGAAAATCAATGCAATGACCAGCCCGATGCCCACGCCAAATAAAAACAGTCCGCATACACGGCTCATATTCTGGTTCTCCTTTTTCCCCTTTTTATAGTATATGCAAAAAACTACCGCAGATAACCTGCAGCAGTCCTTCTTTCTATCTTTCTTTTGTTTTTATTGCTCTCCCGTATCTTGCACTTCCTTGGAATCTAGTTCTGTTTCCTTCTTTCCTTCTGAAAATTTGTTTAGAAAATCTGGCACCATGTCTAAAATCTTAGTCAGACCATCCTGGTTACGGATATTAACCAGTTTTGTAACTCCATTAGAAATGACCAAAACTGCACTTGGAGAAATTTTACCTCCCATACCGCCGCCGCCATTATTTTTCTTTTCTCCTGAAAAAGCACCTGCTCCTACACCAAAAGATACGTCCACCAAAGGCAAAAGAATGGTATCTCCCACGGTAATTGCATCTCCTACCACTGTCTTTGTTGTAATGAAACTATCCATTCCTTTAAACAGGGATTCTACTGTAGATTGAAAATTGTTTTCTGAAGCCATATTGAGTTCCTCCTTAACCTCGTTTTATTCTCTTTATCATAAATCGGATATCTGAATTTCGGAGCAGTTTCCATACCAGCCGTACAAAAAAACTCCCATAAATTCTTCCTTTTACAGAAATATTTCCTTCTAAAATCCTTTGCTCAAAATAAGGCTCTATTGTAATATGTTCTCCATATAAGGGAAAAAATATCCCTGCCATTGCTAAAATTTGTCCTGTAACATAAGGATCGCCTGTGCCGATTTTGATATGGCCATTTACCTTTCTGGGTCTGATATGATGAATCATCCGTTTTCCCTCTTGGAAACACAGAGTTTTTAGCCTGGCAAAACGTTCAGATTCCAGAAATTCTCTTATTTGGTTTATCTTATCATAAATACCATGAACTGTTAAGCTGATTTTTTTGAAACGATCTAGAATTTTTTTTGGTATACCAGGAATCTGTTCGAAAAACTCCTGCAGCTTCTGAAACACGGAATCTGTTTTTTTCTCTGTTTCATCCATAGTTTTTTCAGTACTTTCTTCTGTTGCTTCCTGCTGTGATTCTTTTTGTTCAGACAATTTCGGTTTTGGAATTGTCTCTACCAAATTGGATTCCTCTGTTTTTGAACGAATTTTTTCTTTTGAAATTTTTCGCTTCTCTGAAACCTTCTTGTTTCTTTTTTTCCTATTTCGGTTTAGAGGAATTCCCAAAACGCGTATAGAAAAACTGCCCTCAGTCCCACTTCTGAAAGAAAACATAAAAGAAACCAATCGAAACAGCCAGGCAATCTGCACATAACCTTCATAAGAATCCGTACCCTTGCTCCCCTGCGCCCTATAAGTTACAGGGCAAAACAAGAGCGCCAGGATTCCCAGTAAAAAAATCCCAAGTACAATCAGAAGCAATATGCCCACAACTTTTATGATACCTAGAATGATATGTAAAATTCCCATGTCATGTCACCTGCTGCTTCCCTCTCATCTGATTTTCCAGCCATTCTCTTACCCTGGCTGTTCCGGTTTCCTCATAAGTCTGCTGCACTAACTTCACAGTCAATTCCAAAGCCTCTTCGTATCCTTTACATAGTCCAATAATCAGTGGACAATTACGCCTTCTGGCCTTTTGTTTTAGTTCATTTGCCGAAAAGATTTCCAGCTGGTTTTCTGGATTCACTGCCAGAGTAATGAGATAAACATCCACTACTCCGGCTCCCATATTAATCTTCCGAATCCATTCTTTTTTCTTCTTTTTTGCATTATCGCCAATATATAGCTGCTTATACCAATTTAACATAAGATTTATTTCAGCCTTTCTTCCATGGCTTTTACCACAGTCTCAAGGACCTTTACCCTGGCATAGTATTTATTATTTCCTTCTACAATCATCCACGGGGCATAGGAAGTAGATGTACGAATAATCATCTCATTTACTGCTTCTTCATAAAGATCCCACTTCTCCCTGTTTCTCCAGTCCTCATCTGTAATCTTCCACTGCTTTTGTGGATTCTCCATACGCTCTTTAAATCTGCGCTCCTGCTCATCCTTGTCAATTTGCATCCAAAACTTCAGCACAATAGCACCGGAATGTGCCAGATGTGCCTCCATATCATTAATTTCCCGATAAGCCCTCTGCCATTCTTCCTTTGTACAGAACCCTTCAATTCGCTCCACCATAACTCTTCCATACCAGGTACGGTCAAAAATAGTCACATGCCCGTCCTTTGGCATATTTTTCCAGAAACGCCACAAATAATGATGATTTTTCTCCACTGCCGTAGGTGCTGCTGTAGGACTTACCAAATACCCTCTTGGATCCATAGCATCTGTAAGCCGTTTAATGGCTCCTCCTTTTCCCCCTGCGTCCCAGCCTTCAAACCCTAAAACCATAGGAATCCGCTTCCGGTAAAGTTCACTGTGAAGAAGACCTAACCGTTCCTGAAGAGTCTTAAGCTTTCTTTTATATTCTTCTTCTGTGTAAGCCAGGGTTAAATCTACCTTGCTTAACACAGAAGATTCCATAAGATTCTTCTGGTCTGTTTCCATTTGTATATTTCTATGCATTTCTGACTTTTGGGCCACTTTTTCCCTCTCCTGGCAAACCCGTTCTTTTAATTGCTGGATAACCTGAGAAAAAATTTTGGCAGTAGCAAATCTCCGATCCTCTGCTTCAATAAGAATCCATGGAGCATATTCACTCTCTGTCCGCTCTAACATTTCCTCACAGATTTCTTTGTATCTATGGTACTCTTTATTACGCTTTTCATCTTCCTTGCTTACTTTCCAGGCAGTTTCCTTAGAATGCAGCATCTTATCAAAACGCTTTCTCTGCTCCTTCTGGCTGATGTGTAGAAAGAACTTGATCAAAACATTTCCATCATCTGCCAGCGCACGTTCAAAGGTAGTGATTTCTTGATATGCATAAGCCAGTTCTTCCTTTGGCAGTTTGTGTTCAAACCGCTCAATGGAAACCTTCCGATACCAACTAGTATCAAAAATAGCAATACGTCCCTTTTCCGGTGTTTTCGTCCAGAATCTCCACAAAAAAGGATGCATACGCTCCTCTTCTGTTTCTTCCTTGATTGCGTGTACCTCAAACCCTCTAGGATCTAATGGATGTATCAGCTTATTAATCTGTACCCCTTTTCCTGATGCATCCAATCCTTCAAAAACAAGAATCACAGGAATCCCCAGAGCTTTACATTCCCTTTGCAAAGCTGCCAACTCTGTCTCCATTTGTTCCATTTGTTTCTGATACACTTCTTTCGGCATTTTTTTCGTCAAATCAATCTGCTCCAGCATATCTTTTCCTCCTTTCATGCAAAAAGGGACCGGAAACTCCAGCCCCTTCTCCTAAAAGTACTTTCGATTGCCCCAAAGATTTGCCTTTTTCAAATCCAGGTATTCATTGTAAGCCTTTTCCAAAATCTGCTTTTCATTTGAAAAACGTAAAAGATGGTAAGCTTCATGGAATTTGTAAAAGCCGGAATCTACAAAGTATTCTTCCCTCTGCGGTTTGCTATAATAACTGTTTGCAGACATCAAATACCAGTAAACGTCCTTTTCTACAGTATCTTCCGGTACGCAAAAACTATACTGGCTTTTTCCTACATATTTGATAATATTTGCGGTTACTCCTGCTTCTTCCTTTACTTCCCGTAAAGCGGTATCCTTGTAATCCTCACCTTTCTCTACGGTTCCCTTTGGAAGTACCCAGCCTTCGTACTTGTGTTTATAGGACTTGTACAAAGTCAGTATTTTTCCTCGATATATTACCACCCCGCCACAGCTTGTTGCTTCAATCATTTTGCACATCCTCCTGCTAAAGACATGTTACCATGTCCGCGTTGTGTTTCCTTACTGGTAGTATACCTCTTTTTTCATGCATGTGCAACAAAATTAACAAATTTAGCAAGGAAAAATTGGCACTTTTTACATTCCACCATAATAATAAGCATTAAAAATCTGATGGGCCACAGGTACAGCCACCTTACTTCCTGTTCCTGCTCCTTCTGCAATGACTGCAATGGCCAAATCCGGGTCTTCCACATTAGAAAATCCAATAAACCAGGAATGGGTTTTTACACTTCCATCTGTTCCATAATATTCCGCAGAACCGGTTTTTCCTGCTGCCGTATAACTTTCCCCTGACAACTTTGTGCCAGTTCCCCTGTTCACTACTTCTGTCATAAGATTTTTCAGAACTTCCGCCTCTTGCTCTGTCATCAGTTCTTTATAGACTTTCGGCTTTGTAGTTTCAACTGTTTTTCCACCTACGGTCTCCACATGTTCGATGTAATAAGGCTGCATTAATTTTCCCTTATTGGCAATGGCACTGGTAATCATAGCCATATGCATGGGCGATACCAGGGTATTTCCCTGTCCAATCGCCGTCTGCATAAGCAATGGATTTCCTGGATTTTCACCTAAATCAAATTTACTTTTATGATAATCCAGAGAAATAGGCAACTTAGAATTAAACAATAAACTTTCCGCTGTATCATTTAAGATATCTTTACCTAAATCTAACCCAATTTGCGTAAATGCTGTATTGCAAGACTCAGCAAATGCTGTAGTAAAATCCTCTGTTCCATGAACCTCTCCTGCAAAACATGGTATCGTATGTCCATCCACCGTAATTTTTCCATTACAGGTATACTGAAAGCCTTCAATCGTTCCATGGGCACGAAGATAAGCCAAAGTATCCACTACTTTAAAAATAGAACCAGGAGGATAAGCTCCCTGAGTAGCCCGGTTCAAGAGACTACTATTAGACGCATCGTTTACCAATGTCTCCCAATCTTGATCCACTGTGTTCGGATTAAAATCCGGTTTACTCACCTCAGCTAACACAGCTCCTGTCTGAGGATCCATTACCACAACAGCCCCCTTATAGGAACCCAGTGCATTGTACGCTACCTGCTGTAAGGTATTATTTAAAGTAAGTACCACATGATCTCCTGGATTCTTTTTCTCCAGAATTTCATTTTTTACCTGATCCACATAGTTATTATGGGAAGTCATCAAAGAGAAGTTGGCCAGAGATTCCACACCGCTTTTTCCCTTTGTATCATATCCAACTACGTGTGCATACATATTAGCAAACGGATAGACTCTTGTTTCATTGCCCTCACCATCGGTATCGGTCCGCGCCAGAACCTGACCATCTGCTGACAGAATACTTCCTCTTAGAATCCTCTCCTGAAATTGATTCTGTCTGGTATTATAAGGACTGTTAATTACATCTTCTCTCTTCACTACATTAAAATATACCATATATCCTGCCAAAGACAGAAAGATTAATACAAAAAAATAACTGATAATTGTAAATTCCTTATTAATGGATCGTTTTGCTTTTCTTCGTTTTTTATCTTTGCTTTTCAACTTCCTCATCCTCGTCTTCTCTTAAAATATAAAGTCCCTGGATAATTGCTAACATTATAATTGTACTAAGCACAGAGCTTCCTCCATAACTTACCAAAGGCAAAGTGATTCCCGTCATTGGAATAAACTTTGTAACTCCCCCAATAGTGAGAAATACCTGAAATGCATATTCTGTTCCAAGCCCAAGTGCAATGAGCTTATAGAATCGTTTCTTGATTCTAAGAGAAATATTTACTACCAGAAGAAACATACTCATGCAGATTAAAATCATGCAAATGGCAAAAAGTCCTCCCAGTTCCTCACAAATAGCCGCAAACATATAGTCCTGTTTTACAAAAGGAATCATTTCCGGTGACCCCTGACAAAGTCCCATCCCAAACCATCCTCCTGTTCCTATAGCAAAGAGTCCCTGAACAATCTGATAGCCTTCATTCTGATATACAGAAAAGGGGGTTTTCCATGCCACTACACGTTGTCGCACATGTCCAAACAAGAAATAGGCAATCACTGCAGCCCCACAACCGCTTCCAAGACCTGCAAACAGATAGAAGGGATTCTTGGTTGCCACATACAGCATAATGACATAAGTAATAAAGAATACCACCGCGCTTCCCAAATCCCTGGAAAGCACCAAAATCAGCACATAAGCAGCCGCAACAGCAGTCGTAATCACATGATCCTTAAACCCTGCACTCTTCTTATATAGCCTGCTAGCCACAAAAAAGACAAAAATAATCTTCACAAACTCAGAAGGCTGAAAGGCAAACGAGCCAATATTAATGTTAATTTTAGCTCCATTTACTCTATCTCCAAACACCAGAACAACCGCCAAAAGCCCCATTCCTGCTACTGCATAAAACCAGGTCCATTTTTTTAAAAACGTCATCTTTTTAATCATAATTGGAATGATCATAGCAATCATGGTAGCCGCAGCTACAATTAAAAATTGCCTTTTCGCAGAATCAGGATCTAATCTGGTGAGCATAATAAACCCAATGGACAAAAGCATACACATATGATTCAAAAGCAAAATGGAAGCCTGTTTATAAAACAGCCTGTATAATGCCTGGACAGCCACTAAATACAGCAGCAATGCTCCAAACAGATAGATAATCTCCACTTCTTCTTTTTTTAAAAAAAGAACCAGAAATGCAGTAAAATCAATAAATACAATCAGTAAAAGCTGTTTCCTTAAAATGTACCTTTTATCATAGTCATCTTCGTACCTAAATACGGTAAAACTCTCAAAAGTGTACAAAAGAATCAAAACCAGCAATAAATATTTTGAAAGTTCGATAATAATATTAAGCACTTTTTCACCTACTCTACACCACGTTTAAAATGCCCTTTGGTAAATACCGGCATTTTCCCCGTCTTTTTCTTTTTTTCCACAAAAAGATCTAAAATCTTTCTGGTCTCCTCCCTGTTTTCCCAGGTAAAATTCATCCTTACAGAAGCTACCTTCAATGCTTGGATTTGTTCTAGTTCTTCCAAAAGCCCCGTAGGCACGCTATTGTAAATAACAGAATAACAGAACTGACAATCACTTTTCACTGCAAAGGAATTTCCATATCGGTCCTTGAGCTGTATGGTCTTAGACTGATGGTCACAGGTTCCACATGTTTTCTTGATACATTGGGCTGAAATCATCATGGGGTAATATCCATAAATAATCATTTCACTGTCCCCACAATCTTTATTGAAAAGTTCCTTTCCATTTAGCTCTAAAGGTACTGTAGTTCTTTTCATTCCTTCATCCATAAGAAATCTCTGGCTTTCGTCATTAAAACTATACAGAGAATAATCACCTATGGCCTTCTGGATAAGCCCTAAATCTCTCAGATAACCAAGCTCCTCCAGATTCCGCACTAGAAATCCATCGACTTTTTGGGCAATTTTCTGAATTTCTGCTTCCTTACCATCCATTTTTCCTTCTCGCAGCACATAAGGCAACGTAAGAAAACATTCCTTTTCTCTTTTGCTAGCCTCTTCTACTGCCTCAAAAACTTCTGATAAAAAGGTTTTTTCGGAAAACAGAGACATACTAACATAAATACCGTCAATGCCTGGTTCCTTCAGCACTTCTTCCCACTGCTCTCTTGTTTCCACAGATGCATACAGCTTTTGTTGTATAGCAGCGTAATTCGTATTCTTCTCTGTTTCCACTTTTCTTGAAGAACGTTTTGGCAATTGTCTCCTGTACTGAGACAAATAAGCTGTTTCCAATTTTTCCAATCCAGCTCTTCTTAATTCATTTAAACTCTGCATAGGAAGAAAGCCCGCCTCATCCGTAATCACCTCTAACTGCGTAAAAACAAAAGGGGTCTGTCCTGTTTTTTCCATCTGCTTTTTCACACGTTCCTCAGTAAGAGGCTGTTTTTGGGCCTTTTCTACTGTCTCCCCTAAAACCTGCACCTGTACATCCTGAAATTCCAAATCCAAGACTGCTGGGGTATCTGCACAAAGCACCAAAGTTCCTGTAATCGCTTCCTGCAACTTGGTATCCAGATACTGCTTCTTCAATCTTTTGAACAATTCTTCATTTCTGGTGGTTCGGATTTTTTGTTTCCGATCCTGTTCCTTTTGATTGTATACTGCCATCATGGTTTTTCCATTATGCATCTCATAATAGCCTCTATTAAAACCATCTCTCTGATACAAATCAAGAAGCTCCTGCAAATCTTCTTTTTCCACTTGATAGGCTTTTGGATGTTTCTCATACAAGTCTAGATATTTGCGGTAAATAGCTGTAACTCCTGCTGCATATTCCGGACGCTTCATCCTTCCCTCAATTTTCAGAGAATAAACTCCCGCTTCCAAAAGCTTTGGCAAAATTTCTACTGTACACATGTCCTTCGGACTTAATAAATAAGCACCATCTTTTCCGCTTATTTGCTTTCCTTTTTCATAGGCTGTATAAGGAAGACGGCATGGCTGGGCGCATCGCCCTCTGTTTCCACTCCTTCCTCCCAACATACTACTAAAAAGACACATACCAGAATAGCAATAGCACAAAGCGCCATGAACGAAACTTTCGATTTCCATTCCTGTCTCCTGGTAAATCTTCTGAATCTCCTTCAGTGATAATTCTCTTGCTGTCACAATTCTGGAGACTCCTGCTTCCTGCATAAGCCTAGTTCCATAAGGCCCTGTAATAGCCATTTGTGTACTGGCATGGATGGACAGCTCTGGAAATTCTCGCTTTATAAAAGACAGGACTCCGAAATCCTGGACAATCACTGCATCCAGCCCCTGAGCATAATAAGGCGCTAGAAAATCATACAATTCTCTCTGAAGTTCTTGATTCTTCAGCAGCGTATTGACGGTAAGATAAATTTTCTTTCCATGAAGATGGGCATAGTCAATCGCCTCCAACATTTCATCCTGCTCTGGATTTTTTGCATAGGCTCTGGCACCAAACATGCGGCCACCTATATAGACCGCATCTGCCCCTGCCTTTATCACTGCCTGCAGACCCTCATAAGATCCTGCCGGCGCAAGTAATTCTGATTTCATACACTCTTTTCCTTTTAAAAACAGAAATGGGGCGTAACAATCTCTGCCCACCCCACTTGTTATCTCTTCCTTAATTTAATAATTCTTCTAACTCTTTCTCCAGCTCTGCAATTTTATCCCTAAGGGTTTGTACCTGTCTGGCATTTTCTTCTGCTTCTTTTTTGGCGCGTTCCAGCTCTACCTGACCATTAATTAAATCATGTTTTAAATCATACATTTCACGGTCTTTGGCCTCTAAATCCTCCTCGAACATTTCAGCCTGTCTTTTCGCCTTAAAATAGTCATCTGCAATGTTTAGACTCAGCAATGTATGTCTTGTCTCCTGGGCCTGTCTGCTATAGCCCGGTATTTGGCTTAGTTCTGTCAGTTTACTGTTCATATAATTTGCAACCTTTTGAAGGTATTCTTCACTTTCATAACCGCTTAATGTGATAATCTTTCCCCCAATTAATACCTGGGTTATATTTTTCACTGCCATCTGGTTCCTCCCACCTTTTTCTTACGTTCCTATTGTCTATTATAATCGAAATTTCAGGAAAAACAACTATTATTTTATCCCCAGATGATGATAGGTCAATTCTGTTACGGCTCTTCCTCTCGGGGTTCTAAGGAGAAATCCGTTTTTAATCAGATAGGGCTCATACACATCCTCTATGGTTCCCGCATCCTCACCAATGGCAGCCGCTAAAGTATCTAGTCCCACCGGACCGCCGGAAAATTTCTCTATAATCGTGGTAAGCAACAAACGATCCGTTTGATCCAGCCCGTACTTATCTACCTCCAACAAATCCATAGCAAAATCTGCTACTTCTTTTGTAATCCTTCCATCATATTTCACCTGAGCAAAATCCCTTACTCTTTTTAACAAACGATTAGCCAGACGTGGGGTTCCTCTGGAACGCTTGGCCATTTCCAGGGCTCCTGCCGCGTCTGCTTCCACGCCTAACACCTTGGCCGAATGAAGAATAATAGTCTGTAACTCCTGCTCTGTATAAAATTCCAAATGGTGTACCACACCAAAGCGATCCCGCAAGGGTGCAGTAAGAAGTCCTGCCCTAGTGGTAGCTCCTACCAAAGTAAATTTAGGCAAATCCAAACGAATAGATCGGGCTGTTGCCCCTTTTCCAATCATAATATCAATGGCATAATCCTCCATAGCAGGATATAATACTTCTTCTACCTGGCGATTTAAACGATGGATTTCATCTACAAAAAGTACATCATTTTCCTGAAGACTATTTAAAATTGCAGCCATTTCTCCTGGTTTCTCAATAGCCGGACCACTGGTCACCTTCATATGTACTCCCATTTCATTAGCAATAATACCTGCCAGAGTCGTTTTCCCAAGCCCTGGAGGGCCATAGAACAACACATGATCCAGGGCATCCCCTCGCTGTTTTGCTGCTTCAATATAAATCTTCAGATTTCCTTTTGCCTTTTCCTGCCCAATGTAATCTTCCAAATACTGTGGACGCAGATTTCCTTCTGTACGCAAATCCTCTTCCATCACATCTGTTGTAATAATTCTTCTCTCCATGCGCTATCCTTCCTGGCAGTCCTAAAATAAATTTTTCAAAGCTGCCTTCAGCAGAGTCTCCACATCCATACCAGAAGTCATCTCTACTCTTTTCACTGCCTTTAGGGCATCTGCTCCTGAGTATCCCAGGGCAGTCAATGCTTCCACTGCCTCTCTTCTAGCATCGGATAAATCTGCCATATCTCCCTGTGCTTCCTGTACATGCTGTGTTTTTAAATCAAAGGCTTCCTGAAGATCCATCTTATCCTTTAGTTCTAAAATCAGCTTTTGGGCTGTTTTCTTCCCAACTCCTGGGGCTTTGGATATGGTCTTTACATCTTCAGACAACACAGCAAAACGCAATTCATCTGCTGTAAGCCCAGACAAAATCCCAAGAGCCGCTTTGGGCCCGATTCCATTTACCCCTAAAAGTAGCTGAAAGGTGTGCAAATCATCTTTTGTAAGAAATCCAAAAAGCTGCATGACATCTTCCCGCACATGCAAATGGGTATAGAGCTTCACTTCATCGCCTCTTTTTAGAACCGCTTCTGCACTTGCCATAGGCATGAAGAGATTATACCCCATGGCACCAGCCTCCAAAATCACCCTATCTTCCAGTATTTCCGCTACTTTGCCTTTTATATACGCAATCATCCTGTTTCCTCTCTTCTCATCTTATCTTTATAGAAGCTCTTTTTAGAATCTCTCCAGTAACAATGCCAATAAGCAAGCCAGTCACTAACCCGGCTATCATAAGAGCCGGAAGATAGTAAAAAAGATTCACATTCTCCACTACCAAAGCTGCAATCACAATTTGTCCCAGATTATGTGTGATGCCTCCAAGAATACTGACTCCTATCACAGAAAAATCCTTATATTTCTTCGCTATAGTCATACAAGCAAGGCTAAGACCTGCTCCTGCTAGACTAAACAAAATGGAAAACAGATTTCCAAATAAAAATCCAATAACCACAATACGGATAACAGAAACAATTCCAGCTTCCTTATAAGTGCAAGTATACAGAAGAAACACCGTCACTAAATTGGCAAGTCCTAATTTGATTCCCGGAATACTGACAAAAACAGGAAATAACATCTCTACATATCCAAAAATAATCGCTAGAGAAGCCAACAGCCCCATCCAGGCAAGCTTTCTGATTCTCATATTTTGATTCATAAAATTCCTCTAATTCACTGTGGCATCTAGGGGCACTTCTGCCTGTTCCCCAGTTCCTTTTATTTCTAGTACTACCCTATTAGGCAGACAGACAATGGTTTCTCCCTGTCTGTGAATAGGCCCCTGCCTTCTGCACAATTGATCTGGACATTGGGCTGAAATCATACTTACCTTTCCATCTTTGATTTCACACACATTCGTATCTTGTATTTCAATGGTCTGTTCTTTTTCTAGAGCATAAGTTCCATATTCCTTTCCTGCAACTGTAATCCGAAGCTGCAGTTTTTCCTCCTGGTGAAACATCCCAATCATTCTTGGCACGAACCAGAACAGCGCAGCCAGAATCACAACACTACCTATGAGCAGTACGTCCTTTTTCTTCATAAAATACTCCTTTTTGTGAATTGTCTGGTTGACTGTGATTTATCTTATCATAGGATGAAGAAAAATGCAAATATGTGTTCGTAAAAAAGAGCCGTAGCTGGAACCGCATAAATATTCCTGATCGCAGTTCCACACCACAGCTCTTATAAAAGTTTCCTTGATGTCATTATTTCATACAAGAACTCTCTATTACTTCCTATGTACCTACACAATTATTTTTCTTGGACAGGTTTCTTTGCACTTTCCGCAGTTAATGCATTTTTCGGAATCAATGTGTGCCACATTATCCACTACAGTAATGGCCTCCTGGGGACATTCCTTCACACATTTTCTGCATCCAATACAACCCACTTTGCAGGCATCCATCACTGCTTTTCCTTTGTCTTTGGAATTGCAGGCTACTACCTGTTTCTGCTCATAATGAATGAGTTCAATGAGCTTCTTAGGGCATTCTGCCACGCACTTACCACATGCCTTACACTTTTCCTTATCTACTACTGCAATGCCATTCACAATGTGAATCGCATCAAAACTGCAGGCTTTCACACAGGATCCATATCCAAGGCAGCCATAAGTACACGCTTTAGAACCGCCATTTTGCATCAAAGCAGCCATTTTACAATCCTTCACTCCAGAATAATTATAATTCTGAGCTGCTTGTTCACAATCACCTGCACATTTTACAAAAGCAGTCATTCGTACTGCTTCTCCTGCTTCCTGACCCATAATAGCAGCTATTTTGGCTGCGGCGGCCGCTCCACCTACTGGACAGGCATTTACTGGTGCCTCTCCTTTTGCGATAGCCGCTGCAAGACCGTCACACCCCGGATAACCGCATCCACCACAGTTATTTCCAGGAAGTTCTTCTCTGATCTTAATTTCCTTTTCATCTACCTCTACAGCAAATTTCTTTCCGGCGACTCCCAGAAACAGTCCAATAAAGAGACCTACACCGCCT